>JBAXCK010000001.1:0-72026 GCA_037141465.1 Mycobacteriaceae bacterium
TGTCGATCCCGGCCGCTGAGGCCGCCGCCGGCGCCCCGGCCGCCCCCGCCAAGCAGTACGTCCGCAAGACGCGGGAACCCGCGGCCACGCCCGCACCGACATCGACGCCCGCGCCTGAATCCACGCCCGCACCTGAATCCACGCCCGCACCGGCACCTGAGCCTGCACCCGCACCGGAACCTGAGTCAACACCGGCGAAACCAGCTGCAGCCAAGCCCATTCCGGGCGAACCTGACGCCGCAGCTGTGCGCCAGATCTGGACCACCGTGCGGGAGAAGGTCCGTGAGCGCAGCCGGACCACCGAGGTGATGCTGGCCGGTGCGATCGTCCGTGCGATCGACGGCAGCACCCTCGTGCTCGCGCACCAGTCCGCGCCGCTGGCCAAGCGGCTGTCCGAACAGCGCAACGCCGACGTCATCCGCGAGGCGCTCAAAGACGTTTTCGGCGTGGACTGGCGGGTGCGCTGTGAACCGGGCGCCGACGCCGCGGAGATCGCGCCACTGCCGCCCGAACCCGGGCCGGAATCGGCTCGGCCGGTCGAGTCCGAGGAGGACGAGCTGATCGCCGAGGCGGTCCGCGACGCGCTGGACCCCGCCCCCCGGCGCGATCCCGAAGAGGCAGCGCTGGAACTGCTGCAGACCGAACTTGGCGCGCGGCCGATCGAAACCTGAGAGTGCGAAAGGGACCATCGATGGGACAGGTGAGTGCGTCCAGTTCGATTCTGCTCGACGCCGAGCCCGCCGCGGTGCTCGAGGCGATCGCCGACTACCGCACTGTGCGCCCGAAGATCCTGCCGCCGGACTACCGCGAGTACGAGGTGCTCGAGGGCGGACGGGGCCGCGGCACGGTGGCCACCTGGAAACTGCAGGCGACGAAATCGCGCGTGCGTCAGATCCGCGCCGACGTCGATGTGGCCGGCCACACCGTCATCGAGAAGGACGCCAACTCCTCGTTGATCACCCGCTGGACGGTCGCGCCGGCCGGCCCGGGCAGCAGTGTCACGGTCAAGACGACCTGGATAGGCGGCAGCGGCGTGAAGGGGTTCTTCGAGAAGACCTTCGCCCCGCTGGGTCTGCGCCGGATTCAGGACAGGGTGCTGGCCAACCTCAAAGAAGAGGTCGAGCGCTAGCTGGTTCGAGCGGGCTGAGTCTGCAGGAACGCCACGATTCCGCGGACCACCGCGTCGGCGTACTTGTCGCGGCCGTCGTCGCTTTGCATCAGCATCGAGTCGACCGGGTTCTTCATGTTGCCCAATTCGACGAGCACCGACGGATACAGCGCCAGGTTCAGACCGGCCAGATCGGGCCGGCCGTACAACCCGTCACTGCCGATGTAGTTGGCCGGCGGGATGCCCGAGCCGGCCAGCGCGTCGCGCATGATCCGGGCCAACTGCACCGATGCGCCGGCCTGCGTGGTGTTCAGCGGGGGATTGGAGTAGTTCACGTGGAAGCCGCGCCCGGTCGGCGGACCCCCGTCGGCGTGGATCGAGACCACCGCGTTGGGCTGCAGCGAGTTCGCCATCGCGGCGCGCTCGTCGACGCACGGACCCACCTGATCGTCGTTGCCCCTCGACATCGCGGTGCGCACACCGAGGTCGGTGAGTTTCTGGCGGATCAGCAGCACGGTATCCCAGTTGAACGTGTGCTCTGCGAAGCCGCTGTCGGTGCTGGTGCCGGAGGTCTGGCAGTCCTTGGTGCCGCCGCGGCCGTTGGGCACCTGCTTGGTCAGCGAGGCGTCGTTGGCACCGTTGTGACCGGGATCGAGGAAGACGATCATTCCGGCGACACTGCCCGGGGCCGCCTGGGTCGTGGGAGCGGCCAGCGAGGACGACGCCAGCAGCAGACAGGCGAACATCGCGCTTGCGACACGACCGGGGGCGAACTTCAGCACGGGCGTCACGGTAAACCCTGTGCGACTAGGCTTGAAAGTCGGTGAGCGCCCGAAACGCAGGGCGACACCAACTCGAGACCGCAACGCAAGGAGACCGTCATGCAACCCGGTATGTCGCCCGGCAATCCGGGTGATCTGGAGGCCGCACGCAGGGCCGCCGAGCAGATGCGGCAAGAGGTGGTGCCCGGCCTGGAGGCGGCGCTTGCACAGGCCCAGCAGATGCAGCAGCAGTTACTGCTCGCCCAGCAGAAGATCGCCGAGGCGTCGGTACAGGGTCAAGCCGGCGGCGGCCTGGTGACGGTGACCCTCAACGGCAACGGCAAGGTGACCGCGGTGCAGATCGACCCGAAGGTCGTCGACCCCGCCGATGTGGAGACCTTGCAGGACCTCATCGTCGGCGCACTTGCCGACGCGGCCGACGAGATGACCGAACTGGTCAAGGGATTCCTCGGACCACTGGCCGAACTGCGTCAGCCGCCGATGCAACCTCCCGCGGGGTCCTGACCTTGTTCGAAGGACCCGTCCAGGATCTGATCGACGAGCTCGGCAAGCTGCCGGGCATCGGACCCAAGAGCGCGCAGCGGATCGCGTTTCATCTGCTGTCGGTGGAGCCGACGGAGATCGACCGGCTCACCGCGGTGCTGGCGCGCGTGCGCGAAGGCGTGCAGTTCTGCGAGGTGTGCGGCAACGTGTCCGACGCGCAGCGGTGCCGCATCTGCAGTGATGCCCGCCGGGACGGCTCGCAGGTGTGCGTGGTCGAGGAGCCCAAGGACGTCCAGGCCGTCGAGCGGACTCGCGAGTTCCGCGGCCGCTACCACGTACTCGGCGGCGCGCTCGATCCGTTGTCGGGTATCGGACCCGATCAACTTCGAATTCGTCAGTTGCTCAACAGAATCGGCGAGCGCGAGGACGGCGTTGAGATCACCGAGGTGATCATCGCCACCGATCCCAACACCGAAGGTGAGGCCACCGCCACCTATCTGGTGCGCATCCTGCGCGACATCCCGGGACTGACCGTCAGCCGTATCGCCTCCGGCCTGCCGATGGGTGGCGATTTGGAGTTCGCCGACGAACTCACCCTTGGCCGTGCGTTGTCCGGCCGCCGCGCGATGGTTTAGCGCGGCACTACACGCGGCGCGGCGCGGCCAGGCGCTCACGGCGCAGCAGGTCGACCTCCGGCAGATCCAGCGGAGCCAACGGACCGACGACCCCCGAGAGCAGCAGGTCGGCCAGCTGTGGATTGCGGGCCAGGCAGGGTCCGTGCAGGTAGGTAGCCACGACGCTGCCCTGCACCGCGCCGTCGATGCCGTCTCCCGATCGGTTTCCGGCGCCCTTGATCACCGCCGCCAGCGGCGTGGCGCCGGGCCCCAGTACCGTGCCGCCTCGATGGTTCTCGAACCCGGTGAGTGGATCGGCGAGTCCGTCGATCAGCGGTGTGGAGACCACCTCGCCGATGGTGCGTTCCGGCTGCGGAGACGTCGTGACGTCAAGCAGCCCCACGCCCTGCACCCGCTCCCCGGCCGAGGTCTCATACCAGTGGCCCAGCACCTGGATCGCCGCGCAGATCGCCAGCACCGGCGCTCCCCGCGCGGCTGCCCGCTGAAGTCCCTGATGTCGCAGCAGGTGAGTGGTGGCCAGCCGCTGCGCGTAATCCTCGGCGCCGCCGAGGGTGTAGAGGTCCAGCGAGTCCGGCACCGGGTCAGCCAGGGTGATCTCCACGATCTCGGCGTCGATGCCCCGCAGACGCAGACGTTGCCGGAGTACGACCGCGTTGCCGCCGTCGCCGTAGGTGCCCATCACGTCGGGGAGCACCAACCCGATGCGGACTGCGGAGTCGGTCATCGCGACCTCTCCAGGGCCCGTTGCAACTGAAGGAACGCGGTGTAGTTCGCGACCACCTCGACATGTCCGGGCGGACACGATTCGATGGCGGCGATCGTGTCGTGCGCCAGGGTGTGATCCACACCCGCATAGCCGAGACGCACCGCCAGATCTGTTCCGCGCTCACCGGCGGCCACCACCGGCGTGCCTTCGAAATGCTCGAAGCGGACGTCCCATAACCAGGACAGGTCCTCTCCGTCGGGCACCTGCCCGTTGACCGAGATCACCACTCCGGCAGCGGTTTTGTCGACCATGGACAGCGCCTCCTGCCAGCCGGCCGGATTCTTGGCCAGCAGCAGACGCGCGGTGTGATCACCGATCTGCACGGTGCGGTAGCGGCCCGCGACTTCATCGACAGCCGCGACGGCGGCCACGGCGGCCGCCGGATCGGCTCCCATGGCCACCGCCGCGGCGACGGCCTGTGCGGCGTTGCCGCGATTCACCGCGCCGGGCAGTGCCAGCGTCATCGGCAGCGCCAGCCCGCCCGGACCGTAGAGCTTCCCGTCGTCGTAGCGCCACTGCGGAGTGGGACGGGAGAAGTCACACCCGGTGGAGTGCCAACCGTTACCGTCCCGCACGATGACGTCACCGCTTCGGGGGCAGCTGACGGAGTCATTGGCCCACCCGCCGCCGGCCGCCACCCAGACCACCTTCGGGCAGTCGTAGGCCGCCGATGTCATGAGAACGTCGTCGCAGTTGGCCACGATGACGGTGTCGGGATGACGTGCCAGGCCTGCGCGCAATGTGCGTTCGATGTGGTTGATCTCTCCGACCCGGTCCAGCTGATCGCGCGACAGATTGAGCAGAACGATGACCTCCGGGGACAGCGCATCGCTGACATGGGGCACGTGCATCTCGTCGACTTCGAGTGCACTCAGTGGTGCGTCGCGGGCCGAGGCCAGCGCGGCCACCAATCCGGCGTCCATGTTGGCGCCCTCGCTGTTGGTCGCGACCGGCCCGCGTGTGCTCAGCGCGGCGGCCACCATGCGGGTGGTCGTCGATTTGCCGTTGGTGCCGGTGATGATCGCCGTGTGCCGGCCTGCGCCGAGTTGCCGGAGCACCGAGCGATCCAGTGTCATCGCCACCAGACCGCCGATCATGGCGCCGGCGCCGCGGCCGGTCACCCGTGAGGCCCACCGCGCGACTGCGCCGATGCCCAGGGCGGCGCGTCCGCGCACAGTCATGCTCATCGTGGGGGGAAGTTTAGTGCCGGAACGGCCACCCCCGTCCGACACGGGCCGATGTCCTCGCCGCTGTCGGGGCGCCGTGCCATCCTGACGGTTGTGAGCCACTGCTGGGGCCGGCCTGCCCACGAGCCGGGCGATGGCTGGGTCGTCGTCGACGTGGAGACCTCGGGTTTCCGGCCGAGCCACGCCCGCGTGCTCAGTGTCGCCGCGCTCGCACTCGATGCCGAGGGCAACGTCGAGCAGTCGGTGGTGAGCCTGGTCAATCCGGGTGTCGATCCGGGGCCCACCCACGTACACGGCATCACCGCGGAGATGCTGGAGGATCAGCCGACCTTCGCCGAGATCGCCGGCGATCTCGCGGGACTCATGCACGGACGCACCCTGGTCGCACACAACGCCGCCTTCGACTATTCCTTCTTGGTCAACGAGGCCGAACTCGCCGGCGCCGCACTTCCCGTCGACAGCGTGATGTGCACGGTGGAGTTGGCGCGCCGCCTGGATCTCGGTCTGGAGAATCTGCGGCTGGAAACGCTCGCGCGGCATTGGGATATCGCGCAGACCCGCGCACACGACGCTTTCGATGACGCGCTGGTGCTCTCCCGGATGCTCGCCCCGGCCCTCGACCGTGCCCGCGAGCGTGACGTGTGGCTGCCGGTGCGTCCGGTCAGCCGTCGGCTCTGGCCCAACGGCAAGGTGACCCACGAGGAACTCAAGCCGTTGAAGATGCTGGCGTCGCGGATGCCGTGCCCCTACCTCAACCCCGGTCGTTACGTGCGCGGCGGCCCGCTGGTCCAGGGCATGCGGGTGGCACTGTCCGCCGAGGTCAATCGCACCCATGAGGAACTCGTCGAGCGGATCCTGCACGCGGGCCTGGCCTACACCGACGGCGTCGACCCGGAGACCTCCCTGGTGATCTGCAACGAGCCCGCCGCCGAGCACGGCAAGGGATATCAAGCCCGCGAACTCGGCGTGCCGACGGTGTCCGACGAGCAGTTCATACACCGCGTCCGGGTGGTCGCCGACGGAACCGGCCTCGAGGAGTTCGTCGCCGCCGACGGCGGCCAGTTCGCCCTGTTCTGATTCGCGGCGGTCTAGCGGCTGCGTGCGGCACGGTTGACCGCCGAGACGACGGCACGCAACGACGCCGTGGTGATCGAGGTCGCGATACCCACACCCCACACAGTGCGCCCGTCCACCGACGCCTCGACGTAGGCCGCCGCGGCGGCCTCCTCGCCGGCGGACATCGCGTGCTCGGAGTAGTCCAGGACTCCAACGTTGATCCCGACGGTGCCCAGCGCGTTGACGAATGCCGCCAGCGGGCCGTTGCCCTCACCGCGGATCTCGGTCTCGAGCCCGTCGATCTTCACCGTCGCCTCGATGACGTCGATGCCCCCGTCGACCTCGGAGCCGATCACACGTTGCTTGATCCGCTCCAGTGGGCGCACGGGAGCGAGGTACTCGTCGGCGAAGGTGTCCCACATCTCCTTGCTGGACACCTCACCGCCCTCGCCGTCGGTGATCCGCTGGATCACCTGGCTGAATTCGATCTGCAACCGGCGCGGCAGCATCAGGCCGTGGTCGGCCTTCATGATGTAGGCCACCCCGCCCTTGCCGGACTGCGAGTTCACCCGGATGACGGCCTCATAGGTGCGGCCGACGTCACGCGGATCGATCGGCAGGTACGGCACCGCCCAGCCGATCTCGTCGACGTCGGCGTCGGCCTCGTCAGCGGCGATCTTCATGGCGTCGAGGCCCTTGTTGATCGCATCCTGGTGACTGCCGGAGAACGCCGTGTAGACCAGATCGCCGCCGTAGGGATGGCGCTCCGGCACCGGTAGCTGATTGCAGTGCTCGACCGTGCGGCGGATCTCGTCGATGTTGGAGAAGTCGATCTGCGGGTCGACGCCCCGGGAGAAGAGATTGAGTCCCAGCGTCACCAGGCACACGTTGCCGGTGCGCTCACCATTTCCGAACAGGCAGCCCTCGATACGGTCCGCACCGGCCTGATAACCCAACTCCGCCGCCGCCACGGCCGTTCCGCGGTCGTTGTGCGGGTGCAGGCTCAGGATGATCGAGTCACGACGGTTCAGGTTGCGGCTCATCCACTCGATGGAGTCCGCGTAAACATTCGGCGTTGTCATCTCCACCGTCGCGGGCAGGTTGATGATCAGCGGCCAGTCCGGCGTCGGCTCGATGACGTCGGCGACGGCGTCGCACACCTGTTTGGCGTAGACCAGTTCGGTGCCGGTGTAGGACTCCGGCGAGTACTCGTAACGCCAGCGGGTCCCGGGATGCTTGGCCTGCTCCTGCAGGCACTTGCGTGCGCCGTCGGTGGCGATCCTCATCACCTCGTCGCGGTCGGCGCGGAACACCACCCGCCGCTGCAGGATGGAGGTCGAGTTGTAGAAGTGCACGATCACCTTCGGAGCTCCGGCGCACGCCTCGAAGGTGCGCTCGATCAGCTCGTCGCGGCACTGGGTAAGCACCTGGATGGTGACGTCCTCGGGGATTGCGCCGTCGGCGATGATCTCGCGGACGAAGTCGAAGTCGGTCTGGCTGGCCGAGGGGAATCCGACCTCGATCTCCTTGTAGCCCATCCGCACCAGCAGTTCGAACATCCGCCGCTTGCGGGCCGGGCTCATCGGGTCGATCAGTGCCTGGTTGCCGTCGCGCAGATCCACCGCGCACCAGCCCGGCGCGCGGTGGATCACCACATCCGGCCAGGTGCGGTCGGGCAGGGAGATCTTCTCGACCTCATCGGCGAAGGGCCGGTACCGGTGGACCGGCATCGCCGATCCACGCTGGGCGTTCCAGGACGGCTGGCCGGGACGCGGCGGGCCCGCGGGAGTCTTGATGGTGCGAGCCGACACATAGGCATCGACGGAGGCATCGACGGAGGCATCGACGGAGGCATCGACGGAGGCGTCGGACGAGTAGCTGTTCACGATTGGGCTCCGGGAAGTGTTGAAGGGACTTCAGACCGGCGCATCGCGAACACCCGCGACGGGAAGCCGGTCTGGATCAGACCCCGTCGCGGCGTCCGAGAAGGAGCGCACGCTGCACACGTCCTACTGTACTCCCGTCGCCCTACCAGGCACAATCGCGCACCTGGGCCCGCCTCACGGGTTCAGGCCCTCCCAGGGATGCTCCCAGGTGCGACTGAATGCGAGCTCGTCCAGCGGCCGGCGCTGGCGGGGCTGCCGGTCACGTTCGGCGATCTGCTCATCGACCGTCGCGTAGTCGGCCAGGTTCCCCACGGCGATCACCATCAGCGGCCGCGCGGACGCCGGTATGGCGAACGCCGTGCGGGCGCCCTCGATGTCGAAGCCTGCCATCGGGTGACTCACGAGGCCCCGCGCGACGGCTTCGACGGCGATGTTCGCCGCCGCCGCGCCGGCATCCACACCGCTGTAGAGCGCCGTCTTGTCGTCCTCGCCCTCGTCGGCGCACACCAGGATCAGCGCGCCCGCGGCCTTGGCGTAGCCGTTGCCCCGGTTGAGCACCCCGGCGATCGCCGCGAACGTCTCGTCGCCACGCATCCCGACGATGAAGCGCACCGGCTCGCGCCGCCCCCAGGTGGCGGCCCAGCGCCCGGCCTCCAGCAGTCCGATCACCTGCTCGGTGGCCAGTTCGGCCTCGGGATCGAAGGCCCGTGGACTCCACCGCAGCGCGATCGGGGGGTGGATCGGCACCCGGGTCTGGGCGGGTCGTTCGAGCATCCAGCGAGGTTACCTGCGTAGCAGCGCGGAAAAGCGTCACCGGAGACCCTTTATCCTTAGTGCGACCGGAAAGGAACGAACAGTGGCGCTCGTCGTGCAGAAGTACGGCGGATCCTCGGTGGCCGATGCCGAACGGATTCGCCGTGTCGCCGAGCGCATCGTCGAGACCAAGAAACAGGGCAACGATGTGGTGGTCGTGGTCTCGGCGATGGGTGACACCACCGACGAACTGCTCGATCTGGCCCGTCAGGTGACACCGTCGCCGCCCCCGCGGGAATTGGACATGCTGCTGACCGCCGGGGAGCGCATCTCCAACGCTCTGGTCGCGATGGCGATCGAGTCCCTGGGGGCGCAGGCACGCTCGTTCACCGGTTCACAGGCCGGCGTGATCACCACCGGAACCCACGGAAACGCCAAGATCATCGACGTCACACCCGGACGTCTGCGCTCAGCCCTCGACGAGGATCAGATCGTCCTGGTGGCCGGCTTCCAGGGTGTGAGCCAGGACAGCAAGGACGTCACCACACTCGGCCGCGGCGGATCAGACACCACCGCGGTGGCACTGGCGGCCGCCTTGAACGCCGACGTGTGCGAGATCTACACCGACGTCGACGGGATCTTCACCGCCGATCCGCGCATCGTGCCCAACGCCCGTCACCTCGACACCGTCACCTTCGAGGAGATGCTCGAGATGGCGGCCTGCGGCGCCAAAGTTCTGATGCTGCGCTGCGTGGAATACGCGCGCCGGTACCACGTTCCCATCCACGTCCGCTCGTCGTACTCCGACAAACCGGGCACCATCGTCACCGGAACTATCGAGGACACGCCCATGGAAGACGCCATACTCACCGGAGTTGCCCACGACCGAAGCGAGTCCAAGGTGACCGTCGTCGGCGTTCCCGACGTCCCCGGTTACGCCGCCAAGGTGTTCCGCGCGGTAGCCGACGCCGATGTCAACATCGACATGGTGCTGCAGAACATCTCGAAGGTCGAGGACGGCAAGACCGACATCACGTTCACCTGTGCACGTGACTCCGCGCCCACGGCGGTGCAGAAACTCACCTCGCTGCAGGACGAGATCGGATTCACCAGCGTGCTGTTCGACGACCGCATCGGCAAGGTGTCCCTGGTGGGTGCGGGCATGCGCAGCCACCCCGGTGTGACGGCGACGTTCTGCGAGGCGCTGGCACGCGTGGGCATCAACATCGACTTGATCTCCACCTCTGAGATCCGCATCTCGGTGCTGATCAAGGATTCCGAACTGGACAAGGCCGTCGCCGCACTGCATGAGGCGTTCAACCTCGGCGGCGAGGAGCAGGCCGTGGTCTACGCCGGGACGGGTCGCTGAATCATGGTTGCGATCGGGGTGGTCGGCGCCACCGGCCAGGTCGGCGTGGTGATGCGGACGCTTCTGGAGCAGCGGAACTTTCCGGCCGACAGCGTGCGGTTCTTCGCCTCGGCGCGTTCGGCCGGACGAAAACTGAGCTTCCGCGGCCAGGAGATCGAAGTCGAGGACGCCGAGATCGCTGATCCCACCGGTCTGGACATCGCGCTGTTCTCCGCCGGCGCCGCCATGTCACGGGTGCAGGCGGCCCGTTTCGCCGCAGCCGGTGTGACGGTGATCGACAACTCGTCGGCCTGGCGCAAGGACGCCGATGTCCCTCTGGTGGTCAGCGAGGTGAACTTCGATCGTGATGTGCGCGGGAAGACCCTCGCCAAAGGCATCATCGCCAACCCGAACTGCACCACCATGGCCGCCATGCCGGTGCTCAAACCGCTCCACGACGAGGCCGGTCTGGTCAGGATGATCGCCTCCACCTACCAGGCCGTGTCCGGCAGTGGCGTGGCCGGGGTCGAGGAGCTCGCCACTCAGGCGCGCGCCGTCATCGACGATGTCGAGCAGCTCGTCCACCACGGTGACGCGCTGCGTTTCCCCGCCCCGGACAAGTACGTCGCCCCCATCGCGTTCAACGTGATCCCGCTGGCCGGTTCCCTGCTCGACGACGGCTCCGGTGAGACCGACGAGGACCAGAAGCTGCGCAACGAGAGCCGCAAGATCCTCGGCATCCCGGACCTTGCGGTCAGCGGAACCTGTGTGCGCGTCCCTGTCATGACCGGTCACTCGCTGTCGATCAACGCCGAGTTCGCCGACGCCATCTCGCCCGAGCGTGCCCGCGAGGTGTTGAGCGCGGCGCCGGGGGTCAGGGTCGTCGACGTGCCGACTCCACTGGCCGCCGCCGGAATCGACGAGTCCCTGGTCGGACGGATTCGACGTGATCCGGGGGTACCGCAGGGACGCGGTCTTGCTCTGTTCATCTCAGGGGACAACCTTCGCAAGGGTGCGGCACTCAACACCATCCAGATCGCGGAACGGCTGGCCGCGTCGTAGGAACGAGTGGCTACTCGGGTGTGCCCACCAAGACGCCCTCGACGGTTCCCTCGGTGGTGACCAGCAACCCCCGTCCGGGTGCGAGTTGGGCAGCATTGATCCGGCCGGAGACCTTCACCGTCTGTGGATCGTTGTCCATGAACAGAGTGGGTGCGCGCGATCCGGTCATCTTCTGGAGGAACGGGTTCATCGTCGACACCCCGGCCCAGTTGCCGGGTAACCGGGTGGCGATGACGTGCATTCCGATGTCGCGGCTTCGTTCCATCAGGTTCCACAACGGCGCAGTCGCCGGTGGTCGGCCGGCCGCGGATGCAGAACGGAGTTCCTGTTCATCGTCGATGAGGACGAAGTGGTGGGCGCCGGTCCACGATCGGCGATTGAGCAGTTCCTCTTGAGTGAGCCCTGACGGCGGAAGGCGGTCACTGAGGATCCCGGCCAACTCGGAGAGAACCCGATCGATGTCATCGGGGGTGTATGCGTAGGCACGAACTCCCGGCCCGTTGACGTGGCCGATGAGGCTCGTCTTGGGGTCGATGATCGTGATCTGCGCTTGATCATCAGAGAGCCGATGAGCGATCGCCTGGCCGATAGCGGCCAGGGTGCTGGTCTTCCCGCAACCCTGGCGGCCGACAATGAGCAGATTGGCAGAATGCCGTGCCGACCAGATGACCGGTTGCAGTGCTCCCTCGCCGATCGCGAAGGGGATGTCGAACGGATCAGTCAGCGCTGAACGGCTTTCGTGCGCGACCATGATTTCTCTCAGTGCGATCCGCTCCGGCAACCGGGCGAGCGACTCGATTCTTCCGCTTCCGGTCTGCGCAGTGATCAATCGGCCGATCTGCCGCGTCGCGATAGGTTCACCATCCGGCCCGATGATCTCCGGTCTTCCGATCAGCAGTTCGTTGCCGTCGGTCGTCACACCGAAACCTGGGCGGTCCAGTGTCCGCCGTGCGGCACGTCGATGGTCAATCCCGTTACCCATCTGAGTTTCATCTGGATTACTCAGCCGAAGCTGGATCCGGGCATTAGCCACATTGAGCAATGCCTGCTTCTGGCCGACAAACCAGCCGCTGGCGCTTGTCGCGACGTGCACGCCGTACGACAGCCCTTGACGCGCGAGGGCGATCACCCGATCACCCGACGAGGGGTCCTTGTCATAGAGGTCGCCGAAGTTATCGACCACCAGGAAGACATCCCCGAACGGGTCCTCCGGATTCGTCGCACCCGGGTGACGCCCGAAACGCCGATTTCGGAACTCGGCGATATCGATTTGGTACTGCTGAAAAGACGTCTCGCGAGAGCGGATGAGTCCCTCGACGGTTGCGATCGACCGTGCGACCCCCTCAGTGTCCGTCAGGCTGACGACTCCTCCGACGTGCGGGATGTCCTCGATCGGATGCAGCGATGCTCCGATACAGAAGAACGTGACCCGCTCCGGTCGGTACATCAGAGCAGCGGTGGTGATCATCGTCATCAGGGTCGTGGACTTGCCCCGTTGCGCAGTGGCAACAACCATGATGTTGTCCATCTCGGCGTTGAGTGCATACACACGCTGACTGTGCTGCTCGGGAAGGTCCTCGACGCCGACGGGGAAGACAAGCCCCGGGTTGCGGCCGTAGTCGTCCCACCACGGCTTGCCACGCCATAGCCGAACCAGATTGTCGGCGGTCTCGCCGACCTCTAACGGAGGAAGCCACAAAAGATGCGGTGGTCGGTCCGGGTGGGCAAGCAGCGACTCCCGGATCACATCAAGCAACTTCTTCTTCTTGAAGCCGTCGGAGTGGTACAGGTACTGCGCGGGCTGATCGGGTTGCTCGGCGTCAGCCAGTGCGCGGGTGTCCTCAACGCTGAGCGGTTGGTACTCCCACGTGAGCGGGTGTGGGCGGGTGAATCCGACTGCCACTGCCACGCTCCCTTCGGGTGCCTGACGGGGTACGACAAACGGTGCGGACAGGTAGAAGCAACGAAACTGTTCAAGATCCCTGGGGCCGGCTTTCAGCAGCGCGAAACCGTTCTCCGTCGATGGAAGGTGCAACGCGGCATCGCTTCCGATGACATCGCGCGAATCCTCGGCCGTCTCGGCGCGTAGCGCCACCCTGAAGGCGATGTTGCTTTTGACTTTGCTCAGCGAAGAGAGGTCCAGCCGCTGGCCACCAAGAGTGAAGAACACATTGCACCCGCGGCCTTCCTGACCGATGTGGATGACGAGGTCGATCCACTCGGGATGGTGGTGGAACAATTCCAGGTACTCGTCGATTATCACCAGCAATATCGGCACCGGTTCGAGGTCTCGGCCCGCAAGTCGCATCTCCTCGTATTCGTTGGCATCACGCGCTCCCGCATCCTTGAAAAGGCCATAACGCCGCGCCATTTCTCCGTCGATTGCCTTGCGCATTCGTTCGGCGAGATGACGCTCGTCCTGGCCGAGGTTCGACAGGGACCCCACCACATGGGGAAGTCCCATGAGGTCCTGGGCGGCGGACTCGAACTTCATATCGACGAAGACGATGTTGAACGCCAGTGGGGAATGCGTCAGCGCGATGCCGTTGCACAGCGCGAGGAAGTACTCGGACTTTCCGGAACCCGAGGTGCCGATGACCACAGAGTGAAATCCGTAGCCGCCGAAGTCTTTGGCCCGAAGAATCACGTGTTGCACATCCCCGCCGGGTTTGACTCCGACGGGGATCATCGCCCACCGTGTGTCGGCCCTGCTGCGGCTGTCGGCCCAGAGGCGCTCCACCTCGAGGTGTCGTGGATCCGCGATACCCAAAGCTTGCAGCAGTTCGCCGCCATGATTTCGTGGCGCCGAGGTCTCGACAGCCGTCGCCGGCGACCAGCGGGCGAGCGCCCGCGCGTACCGTTCGGCGGTGCTCTGCGCAAGGGAGTCGGCGACTGCGTAGAAATCGCCGCGGTGGTACAGGCGACCGTCGTCGAGTTCGAAACGCTGCTCATCTTCCCCGAAGCCGACGCCGGCACCACCCCGACGTGCGAGTCGAAGGACGGTGATGCCGGTCATCCCCTTCTGACCCGTGACACCTTCCCACTGCTCGACGGTGCCCGTGTTGTCGTCGACGATGAGCCAGTGGGGGCCGAGTGCTGCCGAAGCGGAGGGGCGTGATTCCAGTGGTGAGAGGGTCGTCGTCGGACTCGAACCCAGCGGGGGTGTCCACGGCCCCCTGCCCTTGCAGTGCAGTTCGGCATCCAGGGCGTCTTCGAGTTCAGTGGGCGTGGTGAAGACGAGACGGCGTAAACCACACGCGTCGAACATCGTGCCGTGATGGTTGTGGGGAAGCCACAGCAGCCATGACCAGCGATCAGGATGGCGGGTCACCACCATCACTTTCATTTCTGCCGGACTGTGGTGCACTGCCAGCGAACAGAGAATCGAGCTCATCAGGGCGTGCAAGGCTTCAGTGTCATCACCGGTGAAGCTGAATCCGGGTTGTGAACGCAGACTCAGGATTTTCCCGATGTTGCGTATCTTGCTCTGCTCGAGAATGAAATCCCGCAGCGCGTTACCGGTCACCGGCTCGAGTTCCTCACCGATCGGAATGTCCGGCCACTGCAGGGACACCGGCGAGTCTGCAGTCGCCTGAATACCTGTTCCGATCCGTACGTCGAGAAAATCCGGGTCGCTCGGACGGCGTTCCCACATCCTTGGCCTGCCGATGACACGATCGAGTTCGGCGGGTTCGCCGTGCGTGTGGAGCTGGACGCGGCGGTACTCCTGCACGACGCGCTGGACCTCGTCGCGGTCCTCGTCGAGCTGTCTCAGGTAAGCCCTGCGCTGCCGTTCCTGTTCGCCCCAGCTGACCTTTCGGGTGCGGCCGAGCCGACCGCTGAACAGCATGGTTCCGAAACCGACGAGACCGATCAGTGGGAAGAAGCCTGACTGCAGCGAGCGGATGCCGGAGGTGTACATCACCAGCAGCGTTCCAATGATGCCTACCAGTAGGGCGGGCCCGGCGATCATCAGCAGGAGGTTCCGCGGCTCGCGTTCAGGCAGGGCGAGCGGAGCGGCGATGATCACGCGGCAGGGTGGAACGACCTTGGGTTGAGTGCGCTCTCCGCGGACGAATCCTTTCTTCATTGCTCACCCGCTGGCGGCGCCAGAGGTTTCCCGTCTGCGGGGGTGATCGCATCCCGCGAAACCAGTGCGTCGGCACGTGTGATGGCAGGCCCAGCGGCGAAGAGTCGCAGAATCGGCCACGGCGCTTGTAATGCTCGCGCCGAGTCGATCCCGAGCGCGTGCAGTGTGGGTGCGTTGTGTTCGATGCCGTAGCGCACTCCCTGGCTGGAAACCCAGAAGAGCGTCTCGCGGGTATCGGAGCGCAGTGATCCGCTGGTCGATACCACGAACGTGGCAGCGTCCGGGAGCACGAGGGCCTGATGCGCTGCTGTTCCTGTCGGATTGATCCGACCGACGAGCGTGACGATGTGCGAGTCGAGGTCCTCCGGTATCGGAATACCTCTGCCGGTGAGGATTGTCAGCGTGGCCTGCGGATCTGTCAGGTGTTTGGTCCAACCCATACACGTCACGGGGTTGGTGGCCGTATCGATGAAGGTCAGCTTGGCGGTCGGGTAGTAGGAGACGTCGAGTTCATTGACATCCGGAATGCCGAGAAGAATGTCGGGGGAGACCAATTGCGGCTCGATGGCACCGTGGCTGTCATTGGCCCTCAGGAGATCTGCGACGAATGACGTCACTTTTTGCACACCATCGGGCAGCAGGACGTAGAAGCCACTGACGGCACCAGTTGCGTCCTGGGTCTGTAGGACACGGCCGACCAGTGCCCCGGGAAGCCACTTCGACGGTGTTCCGGCTCCGCGGACCTGCGGTACCGTCAGTGGTTCGGTGGCGGGGATGGCATCGAAGAGCGCGGTTGATATTTCGATCGGTTCGACAGTCGCGTTGTTCAGGCCGAGATTGAACGCGATCGCGCGATCGCTGAGGTCGATTCGCGTGCGGCGTCCGTTCCAGATGAGAAGCGATTCATCACGGTGAGTCGCGATGATCGCCTCAGATCCGCGCATCGGCAGAGCGCGGCCGTCGACGTCCAACTCGCCGGCGATGACGGTGCTGGTTGTCCGGCGGTCCGCCGAATGACGTCCCGCCGTGTCGCAGACACTCCAGGCCGAAACCTGGTTCTTCACAGTCGGAAGGGAATCGGGAATGCCTGGAATACCGATCATCGGTCCGGTCGGGAGCTTGGCGATCTCCGATTCCCTCACCCACGCCGGTGCTGACGGGTTGCCAGTGGCCAGCCGGGCGGAGGTGAGATTCAGAGCAGGGTAGAGGCGGCCATCGATACGCGCATAGACCGCACCGGTGTCGCGGTTACCGATGATCGGTGCCTCGCCCGCCAAGCCTGCCGGCTTCATTACGCCGAGCAGCGCCATCCAACCGCAGCCCAGTAGCACGAAGACCACTGACAACACCAGAGCGGCTTGCTGCTTCCTGTCGTCGTGCTTCATCCGGACCGAGTAACGGGTGATAGCCGCGCGTAATCGGCGGTTGTAAAAGAGATAGCCGGTGTTCTGATCGCGGTTCGACAGATTCAGAGGCATGAACCGCCGCCGTAGCGTTGCTGATAGTCCGCGTGCGCCTCCCGGCGCAACGCGCCGAAGGCGAGGTTCAACCGCTCGGTGAGTTCGTGGTGGGAGTAGTGCGAGGCGGTCGGATCAAGCTCCAGCCCGACGAGCTGACCGTCTGCGTCGGCAACCGCCTGGACGTCCCCGAGATCCACAGCGTATGCGGTGGACTCCGCCTCGGCGAGGCGATCCTCCCACCGTCGCGCGGCCTCGTCGAGGTCGCGGAGCAACAACTCGACGAGTTCCTTCTCGCTAAGTCCGGAGCCGTCCGCCTCGCCCGACATCGCCACAGTATTTCCATGCCCTTCAGCAGGTTCAATTCACCATCCAGCTTCGGTATCGGGACACCCGTGGGGAGCATTACAGCAACGTCCCAAGCGTCCCACGAGTCACACAAACGGCGCGTTTCTCCCCGGTTTAGCGTTGGTGTGCCGCTTCGTGCGCGCCGCGATGCGGCGCGATCCGGGCAGCTGGCCCCAGCAAACGGTTTCGATCAGCTCTCAGGCATGCTGGCATGATCGAGAGATGAGTATCGAAGCCATCTACACCGCTGAGTCAACCGCAACCGGAGGTGGCCGCGACGGTCATGTGAAGTCCTCTGACGGTCGCCTCGATCTGGACACCCGGCCGCCGAAGGAGATGGGCGGCAGCGGAGAGGGTGTCAACCCCGAACTGCTGTTCTCCGCCGGCTACGCCGCCTGTTTTCTCGGCGCGTTGAGGCTGGTCGCCAAGAACACCGGCGTACGACTCGACGACGCGACGGGCATCACCGTGCGGGTGGGGATCGGGAAGGACGCCACCAGTTACGGGTTGACCACTGAGGTCATCGGGTATCTCCCGGGCCTGGATAAGAGCCAAGCCGAGGACCTGATGGCACAGGCCAACCAGGTGTGCCCGTACTCCAAAGCCACGCGCGGCAACGTCGAGACGACGCTGGTGACCAAGGTCTGAGCCACGTCTACGGCCAGGTGTGTACCGGTGTGTTGGAGTGCATCAGCTCGCAGTAGCCGCGCAGCATCTCGGCGAGGGCCTCGCGGCGGTCAAGCCCACGATCCTCTAGGCGGTTCACGGTGTGAACCTGCCAGGCCGAACCGTTGCGTCCCGTCTTCGCGCGTTCCTCGATGACACCGAGGTAGCGATCGCGCACTTCGGCTGCCACCCGCCAGCGTCGTAGGCCTTCTTCGGCCATGGGGAGCAGTAAACGGAGCACGAGTTCATCGGCGGTCACCTCGCCGATCCCCGGCCAGTACAGGCGTGCTGTCAGTCCGTGACGTGCCGCGGCCAGGAAATTGTCATGTGCAGCGGCGAAACTCATCTTGGTCCACAGCGGACGTTCGTCATCGGCGATCGTGCGCAGCAATCCGTAGTAGAAGGCGGAGTTGGCCATCATGTCGATGACCGTGGGACCGGCGGGCAGCACCCGGTTCTCCACCCGCAGATGCGGGCGCCCGTTGACGACGTCGTAGACCGGCCGGTTCCAGCGATAGACCGTGCCGTTGTGCAGACGCAGTTCGGCGAGTTGTGGGATGTGGCCGGACGCCAGTTCCGCGGCGGGATCCTCATCGGAGATCTCCGGTAGCAGGGACGGGAAGTAGCGCACGTTTTCCTCGAACAGATCGAAGATCGAGGTGATCCAGCGCTCGCCGAACCACACCCGAGGGCGTACGCCCTGAGCCTTGAGTTCCTCCGGTCGGGTGTCGGTGGCCTGGGCGAAGAGTTCGATCCGGGTCTCGGCCCACAGTTGGTGGCCGAAGAAGTACGGCGAGTTGGCGCCGAGTGCCAGTTGGGGTCCGGCCAACACCTGGGCAGCGTTCCAGTTGTTGGCGAAGTCGGCCGGTGAGACCTGAAGGTGCAACTGCATGCTGGTGCACGCCGACTCCGGCGCTATGGACTCGGCATGCAGGCTCAGGTGCTCGGTTCCGGCGATGTCGATGAGGATGTCCTCACCGCGTGCGGTGAAGATCGAATCGTTGAGTGCCTGGTAGCGCATCGACGGGCTCATCCAGCTGCCGGTCAGATCCTCGGGCATGAGGGTGGGCAGGATGCCGATCATCACGATGTGCGCGCCGTCGGTTGCTGCCTTGCGTTCGGCCGCGTTGAGACTGGCCCTGATCTCGCTCTCGAGGTCGAGAGCGGTACGGCCCGGCAGCGGACGCGGGGGAACGTTGAATTCGATGTTGTAAGCACCCAACTCGGTCTGGTAGGCCGGGTCGGCAATGGCGGCCAGGACTTCGGTGTTCTGCATCGCGGGCTGATAGTCGCCGTCGACGAGGTTGCACTCGATCTCCATGCCGGTCAGGGGCCGGTCGAAGTCGAAACTCGATTCGGCGAGCATGGTTTCGAACACGTCGAGGCAGCGCTGCACCTTCTGCCGGTACTCCTGGCGGTGCTTGCGGCTGTAGGTGACGTGTGTGACTTCTTCTCCCACAAAAGACGATGCAACACCGCCTGCAGGGGGTGCGCAAGCGATTCCGCCCTGAACCGCGACACCGGAGTGGCAGACTGCCCAATGCAGTGTCGTCAGACGTCGCGACCTCTTAAGGAGCACCGTTGGCAAACTTCGTCGCCGCGATCGACCAGGGCACCACAAGCACCCGTTGCATGATCTTCGATCACAACGGTCTCGAGGTCGGCCGTCACCAACTTGAGCATGAACAGATCCTGCCGCGGGCCGGCTGGGTCGAGCACAACCCGACCGAGATCTGGGGGCGCACCCAGACCGTGGTCGCATCCGCGCTCAACAACACCAATCTCTCGGCAGCCGACATCGCTGCGCTCGGCATCACCAATCAGCGCGAGACGACGATCGTGTGGAATCGCAAGACCGGTCAGCCGTACTACAACGCGATCGTCTGGCAGGACACCCGGACCGACCAGATCGCCGCGGCGCTGGACCGCGACGGCCGCGGCGATGTGATCCGCCGCAAGGCCGGACTGCCGCCCGCGACGTACTTCTCCGGCGGCAAGCTGCAGTGGATCCTGGAGAACATCGACGGCGTGCGTGCCGATGCCGAAAAAGGCGACGCACTGTTCGGCACTCCCGACGTGTGGGTGCTGTGGAACATGACGGGCGGCCCCAACGGCGGCGTGCACGTCACCGACCCGACCAACGCCAGTCGCACCATGCTGATGAATCTGGAAACCCTCGACTGGGACGAGGAGCTGTTGTCCTTCTTCCGGATTCCGCGTCAGATGCTGCCTGCCATCCGACCGTCGTCCTCGCCGAATCCGTACGGAACCACCACGTTGGACGGACCCATGCGCGGTGAGGTTCCCCTGACTGCGAGCCTCGGTGATCAGCAGGCGGCGATGGTGGGGCAGGTGTGTCTGAAACCGGGTGAGGCGAAGAACACCTACGGAACCGGTAACTTCCTGCTGCTCAACACCGGCGAGAAAATCGTCCGCAGCCGCAACGGTCTGCTGACCACCGTCTGCTACCAGTTCGGAGACGCCAAACCTGTCTATGCGCTCGAGGGTTCGATCGCGGTGACGGGATCAGCTGTTCAGTGGTTGCGCGACCAACTCGGCATCATCAGCGGTGCCGCCGACAGCGAGGCACTCGCGTCACAGGTCGAGGACAACGGCGGCATCTACTTCGTACCGGCGTTCTCCGGGCTGTTCGCACCCTACTGGCGCTCCGACGCCCGTGGCGTGATCGTCGGACTGTCCCGGTTCAACTCCAACGCCCACATCGCGCGGGCGACCCTGGAGGCGATCTGCTATCAGAGCCGCGACGTGGTGGACGCCATGGCCGCCGATTCCGGCGTCAAGCTGGAGGTGCTCAAGGTCGACGGCGGCGTCACGCTCAATGAGTTGTGCATGCAGATCCAGGCCAACGTGCTCGGGGTCGACGTGGTGCGGCCGAAGGTGCCCGAAACCACCGCTCTGGGCGCGGCGTACGCCGCCGGTTTGGCTGTCGGCTACTGGTCGGACCCGGAGGATCTGCGGGCAAACTGGCAGGAAGATCGGCGGTGGTCGCCGAAGTGGACCGCTGAGCAGCGGGCGAAGGGGTACGCCGGCTGGAAAAAGGCTGTCGAGCGAACCCTGGACTGGGTGGAGGTTTAACTGGGACAGTTGTCCCATGACCCAGACCGCCGCTGACTCGGCCAACCTGCCCATCGCTGACCGGCTGACCGGTGAAGCCGACAACCCCTTCCACATGCGCGGCAACTATGCGCCGGTGCCCGACGAACTCACCGAGTACGACCTCCCGGTGGAGGGCGCAATCCCGCCTGAGTTGGACGGCTGGTACCTGCGCAACGGGTCCAACCCGCGATCGGCGACCGGGCACTGGTTCATCGGCGACGGGATGATCCACGGTGTGCGGATCGAAGGTGGAGCGGCCAAGTGGTACCGCAACCGCTGGGTGCGGACAGAGAGCTTCTCCCACCCCTTCGGCGTCTACAACCCCGACGGAACCCGCAACCTGCGCTCGTCGGTGGCCAACACGCACGTCGTCAACCATGCCGGCAAGACGCTGGCGCTGGTGGAGTCGTCGTTGCCGTACCAGATCACCAACGACCTGGAGACGGTGGGCTGTTATGACTTCGACGGCAAGCTCAACGACTCGATGACGGCCCACCCGAAGATCTGCCCCACCACGGGCGAGCTCCATTTCTTCGGCTACGGCAACCTCTTTCAGCCACACGTGAGCTATCACCGTGTCGACGCCGACGGCGTGCTGACCGTGAACCGGCCGGTGGAGGTCCCCGCGCTGACGATGATGCACGACTTCGCCATGACGTCGGAGCATGTCATCTTCATGGATCTGCCGATCGTGTTCAATCTCGATATCGCCATCAGCGGCAAGGGGGATATGCCCTTCCGGTGGAACGACGAGTACGGGGCGCGGTTGGGGGTTCTGCGCCGCGACGATCCGTTCGGCGAGGTGCGCTGGTTCGAGATCGATCCGTGCTACGTCTTCCACGTCGCCAACGCTTACGTCGACGGTGCTCACATCGTGGTGCAGGCGTGCCGCTATCCGGAGCTGTGGCGCAACGACGGGGGATTCGCCGCCAGTGCCGCGCTCTGGGAATGGCGGATCGATATGGCCGCCGGCACGGTCAGTGAGCGTCAACTCGACGACCGCGCAGTGGAGTTCCCCCGCATCGACGATCGGCTGGCCGGGTTGCCTGCCCGGTACGCGGTCTCGGTGTCCGACGCGTCCCTGGTGCGCTATGACCTGAACACCGGCGAGGGTGTGGAGCATCGGTTCGGATCCGTCGAGTCCTCCGGCGGCCCCGGGGAGGCCGTGTTCGTCCCCTCACCGTCAGGTCCGGCCGATGAGGCCAACGGCTGGTACATCGCCTACGTCTACGACGCCGCCCGCGACAGCAGCGACTTGGTGATCCTTGACGCCTCGGACTTCGGCGGCGCGCCAGTGGCTCGAATCCAGATGCCGCGGCGAGTTCCCTACGGCTTTCACGGAAACTGGATCCCGAACAGCTAGGAGTAGCCTGGCCGACTATGGGTGAACTCAAGGACCGGTTGCGCGCCGATCTCACCGCAGCGATGAAAAGCCAGGACAAGCTGCGCACCGCAACGCTGCGGATGCTGCTGGCCGCGATCCAGACCGAAGAGGTGTCCGGCAAGCAGGCTCGCGAACTCACCGATCCGGAAGTGATGAAGGTGCTCGCCCGCGAGTCGCGCAAGCGCAGCGAGGCGGCCGAGATCTACACCCAGAACGGGCGCGGCGAGTTGGCTGCCGAGGAGCACGCCGAGGGCCGGATCATCGACGAGTATCTGCCCACCCCGCTGACCGACGCCGAAGTCGCCGACGTGGTGAACACCGCCATCGCCCAGGTCGCCGAGGAGATCGGCGAGCGCCCGTCGGTCAAGCAGATGGGCATGGTGATGAAGGCGGCGACGGCGATCGCCGACGGCCGAGCCGACGGCTCGAGGTTGTCGGCGGCGGTCAAGGACCGGCTGTAGCGGCATCATGACCACCTCGAACCGCCGCGGTGTCCAGGCACTCGTGACCGTTACGTATCTGGCGATGGTGACGATGAACGTCCTGGCGAACGCATTACCGCTGAACGGCAGGAGCACCGGCGACATCTCCGACGCCTACCCGAGCCTGTTCACACCGGCAGGCATCACCTTCTCCATCTGGGGCGTCATCTACCTGTTGTTGGGCGCGCACGTTCTCTATCAACTCGGACTGTTTCGCGACGGGCCCGAAACACCGGCGCAGTCCGCTCTGCTCAACAGGGTCGGAGTGCTCTTCGCGCTGTCGTCGTTGGCCAACACCGCCTGGATCTTCGCCTGGCATTACGACTTCATTCCCCTGTCGGTAGTGCTGATCACTGTGATCCTTGTCTGTCTGGCGTTGATCGTGACCACGCTTCGGCGTGCCGCTCTCGTCGGGCGGCAGCGATGGTTGGTGGGTGTCCCGTTCAGCGTGTACTTCGGTTGGACCACGGTTGCGGTGGTTGCCAATGTCACCGTGCTGCTGGTCCGATGGCGCTGGGACGGCTTCGGGCTTTCCGATGCGACGTGGGCGGCGATCATGGTTCTCGTCGCGATGGCGATCGGAACGCTGACCATGGTTCGCAATCGTGACGTGGCTTACGGACTTGTGCTCATCTGGGCGTTCGCCGGAATCCTGCTGCGGCAGCTCTCTGCGAGCGGATTGAACGGTGGGTACCCGATGATCATCGCGGCGGTCGTGGCATCACTGGTGATCTTCGTGGCCGCCGAAGCGAGGATCGTCATGCGGGGGCGCACATCCTCGGTCGGCTGAGGCCGACCGCTCTCTCACACAGTCGGGGTGGCGGGATTCGAACCCACGACCTCTTCGTCCCGAACGAAGCGCGCTACCAAGCTGCGCCACACCCCGCGTGAAGCGTCGCCAGCCTATCGCACGTTGTCGGCGGCAGGCGAAACGGTCGTTTCAGTGCACCGAGGCGGTGGGCGTGGAGCGCACGACGATTCGGCCGGTGTCGCGCCCGCCGGTGGGTGAGGCCACCAGCGTCAGTAGCGTGGCCTCCGGCCGACAGCAGAAACGGAACGGCGCATAGGGCGACGTGCCGATACCCGCGGACACGTGCAAAGCGGTGCCCGCACCCCAATTCGAGGCACCCTTGGCTCTTGTCCTGTCGATATCGCAGTTGGTGATCAGCGCTCCGTAACCCGGCAAGCACAGTTGACCGCCGTGGGTGTGGCCGGCCATCACCAACTGATAGCCGTCGGCGGCGAACCGGTCGAGCACCCGGGTGTAGGGAGCATGTGTGACGCCGAGGCTGAGGTTGGCGGCCGGGCTGGGCGGTCCGGCGATCACGTCGTACCGGTCCCGCTCGAGGTGGGCATCGTCGACGCCGGCTGCGGCGATGGTCAGTCCGGAGACCTCGATCTCGCGCCTGACGTGGGTGAGATCGAGCCAGCCGCGTTCGGTGAACGCGGCACGCAGATCCTGCCAGGGCAGCGGATCGCCGTGGGTCCGGTGTTCGCGGTCGGTGAGGTACTTCGCCGGATTCTTCAACCGCGGTGCGAAGTAGTCGTTGCTGCCGAACACGAACAAGCCGGGTACCGAGAGCAGATCGCCGAGTGACTGCACCACCGCCGGAACAGCTCTGGGATGCGAAAGATTATCGCCGGTGTTGACCACCAGATCCGGTTGCCATCCGGCCAGCTCCCGCAGCCAAGCCTGCTTGTGGCGCTGTGTCGGCCGCATATGGATGTCGCTGAGGTGCAACACGCGAAGCGGTGTCGAACCGGGCGTCAGGACCGGCATCGTGACCTCACGAACCACGAACGCATTGCGTTCGATGAGCGTGGCGTATCCGATGGCGAGTGCGGCCGAACCCACCGCGGCGGCGGAGGTTCGCAGGGCGGGAGAGGCCATGAAAGTCAGCCTACTGCGCGTCACGGGGGCGGCGGGCCCTCCAGCGGTGGTGGTGCCGGCGGAACCAGCACCGGGATGGTGATCGGCGGCAATCCGGGTATCTCGACGACCGTCGAACCGATCTCCGGCATGCCCGGCGGCGGCGGGGGCACACCCGGGGGCGGCGACGGCGGCGGCGGTGGAGGCGGTGCGACGCCGTTGCTCACCATTAGGGTGACGATGATTCCGGGCACGATCTGACCGCTCGGGCTGGTGCCCACCACCGTGCCGGCCGGGGTGGTGCTGTTGACCGAGCTGACGTTGTCGGCGACCTGGAACCCGGAGGCACGCAATGTTTCCCGGGCGCGATCCTGACCCATGCCGTTGACATTCGGTATCCGTGAGCTCGGCGCGCCGTCGACGTAACGGGGATCAGTCGGCGGAAGGCTCACGTCCCCGAACTTCTCGGCGATCGGCGTCATGGTGGTGAACCACGTCTGCGCCGGCTCCTTGCCGCCGAAGAGGTCGCCGTCGCCGCATTGGCGCAGGGGGAACGAGCAGATGTCGGTGGGGTCGGGGGAATCGTCATAGATGTAGTTCACCGCGGCGAAGCGGTTGGTGTAACCCAGGAAGCCCGCTGAGCGGTGGGCTTCGGTGGTTCCGGTCTTGCCCGACATCGGCAGGGTCCAGCCCGCGGAGTTCGCCGCGGGGGCCGCCGTGCCGTTGAGGGTGTCGCGCCCCAGGGCGTTGGACAATGTGTTGGCCAAGCCCTCGGGAACCACCTGCTCGCAGGTTTCGGCGTTGATCGACACCTCGTCGCCGCGACGGTCATAGACTTTGTCGATCGGGTTCGGCGGACACCACATGCCGCCGGAGGCCAGCGTGGTGGCGACGTTGGCCAATTCCAATGGATTGACCTCGAACGGGCCGAGGGTGAACGAGCCGATGTTCTGACGCTTGATGAAGTCCGCGAGGCTCTCGTTGTTATCCGGATCGTAGGCCCGGGCGGTGCCCGGCTCGGCGTAGGAGCGCAGACCCAGTTTGACCGCCATGTCGACGGTGCGCGATACGCCCACCTGGGAGATGAGCTTGGCGAAGGCGGTGTTGGGCGACTTGGCCAGCGCCTCGGTGACACCCATGGTCAGGTAGCGCGGGTCCTTGTAGTTCTCGACGCACCACGTCTCTTTCGGGCACCCTTTGGCGCCTCCCTCGCCGAGGCCCCTGGCCTCGAAGCGTCCCGGCACGTCCAGCGTTGCGTTGATCCCCAGGCCCAAGTCGAGGGCGGCGGCGGTGGTGAAGATCTTGTAGATCGATCCCGCTCCGTCGCCGACCAACGAGAAGGGTTGGGGCTGAACGGTTTCCCCCGCATCGGTGTTGAGGCCGTAGTTGCGGCTGCTGACCATTGCGATCAGGGGGTGGCTGGTCTTACCCGGCAGCAGAATGTTCATGACGCTGGCGATCCCGTTGAGATCCGGTGCCGCGGTGGAGTCCACCGACCTCTTGGCATCGGCCTGCACGTCCGGATCCAGTGTGGTCTTGATCAGGTAGCCACCACGGGAGACCTGCTCCTTGGTCAGACCCGCTCGAGCCAGGTACTCCTGAACGTAGTCACAGAAGAAGGCGCGGTCACCGGCGGCGATGCAGCCGCGCGGCAGCTCGTTGGGCCGTGCCAGGATGCCGAGCGGCTGTTGTTTGGCCGCCCGCAGTTCGTCGGCCTCGTCGGGGAGTTGCTCGATCATGGTGTCGAGCACGAGGTTGCGGCGAACCAGTGCGCCGTCGGGGTTGGTGTAGGGATTGAGCGTGGAGGTGGACTGCACCAGTCCGGCCAGCAGCGCCGACTGCTGCCAGTTCAGTTCGGAGGCGTCGATCCCGAAGTAGGTCTGGGCTGCGTCCTGGATTCCGTAGGCGCCGTTGCCGAAGGACACCAGGTTCAGGTAGCGGGTCAGGATCTCGGGCTTGGACAGGGTGCGATCCAGGGTGAGCGCCATGCGGATCTCCCGCAACTTGCGCGCCGGCGTGGCCGCGACGGCCGCCCTCTTCTCCGCGTCGGTCTGCGCAAGCACGAGCAACTGGTAGTTCTTGACGTACTGCTGCTCGATGGTGGAACCGCCGCGCGTGCCCAGGTCCCCGGACGCGTAGCCCGCCAGGCCGGTGAGAGTGCCTTTCCAGTCCACCCCGTTGTGCTCGGTGAAGCGCTTGTCCTCGATGGAGACGATCGCCAGTTTCATGGTGTCGGCGATCTTGTCGGTGGGCACCTCGAAGCGGCGCTGGGAGTACAGCCAGGCGATGGTGTTGCCCTTGGCGTCGACCATCGTGGTGACCGCGGGGACGTCGCCCTCGAGCACCTGGGCGGAGCCGTTGGCGACGATGTCGGAGGCGCGGTTGGACATCAGCCCGAGGCCGCCGGCGACCGGGAAGAGCAGGGCCGCCATCACCACGCTGGCCAGCAGGCAGCACCAGCCCAGTTTGATGAGGGTGCGGCCCGTCGGCGGGCGTTCCGGCATGGGCTACAGACTACTGAGCGGACGTCACGGGAGTCCCAGCCGCTTCTGCTGTCGCACAGATGGTCGGTCGGTAACGGCGATTTCCGATGCGCGAGTCACAAAACCGCAGTTCATGCGGGGTTTGCACAGCCGTCCCAAAAAAGCTGTGATCCGACTGTTGCGCAAACGAGACCTGACCACCTAACTTAAGCACACAGTGCGACGCAGGTAACACTTCGTCCGCAATGTGGCGCAGGTCGCAGAGGCGGCCTGACCGGCGAAATCGCCGCCCTCGGGCGGCTCTGGACGAAGGGGACCACCTGTGTCGGGGATTCAGACCGCAGCCCGTAGGACCACCGCTCAAGTGCCCCAGGCATCGCTGCAGGGAGTCAATGGCGAAGCCAGGATCGCCTGGGTGTCCAAAGCGCTGTGCCGCTCGACCGATCCCGATCAACTCTTCGTCCGTGGAGCGGCCCAGCGCAAGGCCGCGGTCATCTGCCGGCACTGTCCGGTCATCACCGAGTGCGGCGCCGACGCGCTGGACAACCGCGTCGAGTTCGGAGTGTGGGGTGGCATGACCGAGCGCCAGCGCCGCGCCCTGCTCAAGCAGCATCCCGAAGTCGTGTCCTGGGCGGAGTTCTTCGCCGCCCAGCGCAAGCACCGCAGCGTCAGCTAGCGCTGCCCCCGCCCTGCGCGGGTTCTACGTCTCGCCGGTGATCTGATCGGCGATCGCCTGCAGCGCGTCGAGATCGGACACGTCGAACGGCAGCGATGGCACGCCCACGACTGCCACATGCGGATTGGCGCCGGTGAAACGGGAGAGCAGGCGGATCTCCCGTTTGGCGGTCTGGCCCCGGTCGGCGTGGATCTCCAGCACCCCGGCCGTCAGCTCCGAGGACGCATCGCCGGACCCGCCGCCGGTCCGCAGCGATACCGCCGCGTCGATCGCACGCTCCACCGGCAGCGCCGACAGCATCGGGTGGGTCCTGTTGAGCACCAGCCCGGCCAGTGGCATGCCCTCGGCGGAGAGCCGGTCGACGAAGAACGTCGCCTCCCGCAACGCGTCCGGTTCGGCGGCCGACACCACGACGAACTGGGTACCGCGCCGCTTGAGGAGTTCATAGGTCCGGTCGGCACGCTCCCGGAAGCCCCCGAGGGTGCTGTCCAGTGACTGGATGAACGACGACGCATCGGAGAGCAGCTGTGAACCCAAGATCGCCGACATCGCCTTCATCGCCAGGCCCATGACACCGGTGACCAGACGGCCGATACCCCGACCCGGGTTCAGCAGCAGCCGCCACATCCGGCCGTCCATGAAACTGCCCAGGCGCTTGGGGGCGTCGAGGAAGTCCAACGCGTTGCGCGACGGCGGGGTGTCCACGACGACAAGGTCCCAGCGGTCCTCGGCGAGCAGCTGGCCGAGCTTCTCCATCGCCATGTACTCCTGTGTGCCGGCCAGGGAGGTGGCCAGGGTCTGATAGACCTGGTTGTTCAGAATCTCCTGTGCCCGTTGCGGATCGGAGTACCCGACGATCATCTCATCGAAGGTGCGCCGCATATCGAGCATCATCGCGTGCAGTTCGCCCGGCACCTCCGGCCCGAGAGGCACCTGCTGGGGAGTGTTGCCGAGTTCCTTGATGCCCAAGGCCTGCGCCAACCGCTTGGCGGGGTCGATCGTCAGCACCACCACGGTCCGGCCGTACTCGGCGGCGCGCAGCGCCATCGCCGCGGCCGTGGTGGTCTTGCCCACACCGCCGGCGCCGCAGCAGACCACCACCCGGTTGGACCGGTCAGACAGGATGGCCTTCATGTCCAATGTCTTGGGTGCGCCGCTCATCGGCTGATCCTGCTCATCGGACGCCCTGCTCGGCGAGGATCTCGGCCAGTTCGTAGAGGCTGCCGAGATCGACGCCGTCGGCGATGGTCGGCAGTTCCAGCAGGGGCGCGCGCAACTTCTCCAGCATCGCTTCGCTCTCCGAACGTGCACGAACCCGGGTGGCATGCTCGATGGTCTCGGTGAGCAGTCCTGCGAAATCGCTGTCGCCCAGGGTGATCCCCGCCTTCTTCAGACCGGCTCGCACCGCGTCGGCGTCGATATGACCTTCGGCCGCCTTGCTCAGATCCTCCGGTGGCAGGAACGAGGGGATGGTCCGGTTGATGATGACGCTGCCGACCGGGAGGTCGAGCCTCTCGAGTTCCTCGATCGCCTCGATCGTCTCCTGGATGGGCAGCGACTCCAGCAGTGTCACCAGGTGGATCGCGGTGTTCTCCGAGTGCAGAAGTTCCACCACGCCCTCGGCCTGTCCATGCACCGGGCCACCCTTGGCGATCTGGGTGAGCGCCTTGGTCACGTCCAGGAAGCGACCGATCCGGCCCGTGGGTGGAGAGTCCACCACCACCGCGTCGTAGGCGGGACGCCGCGAGCCGTCGACCCGCACGACGGACTCCTTGATCTTGCCGGTGAGCAGGATGTCGCGCAGGCCGGGTGCGATCGTCGTGGCGAACTCCACCACACCGATCCGCTTCATGGCCCGGCCCGCCAGGCCGAGGTTGTAGAACATCTCCAGGTATTCCAGGAAGGCGGCCTCGAGTTCGATGGCCAGGGCGTTGACGTGACCGCCGCCCTCGGCGGTGGCCACCTTGACCTCCTCGTAGGGCAGTGGTGGGACGTCGAACAGTTGCGCGATGCCCTGGCGCTCTTCGACTTCCACGAGCAGAACCCGGCGCCCGCCGGCTGCCAGGGTGAGTGCGAGCGCCGCCGCGACCGTCGTCTTGCCGGTGCCGCCCTTGCCCGTGACGAAGTGCAGGCGGGCTTTGGTCAGCCGCGAGGACCAGCCGATCGAGGCTCGCTCCCCGGATTTGTTCGCCACCACTGCACTCTATCCAAGGGTGGCAGCCGGATAGTCTTTCGCTATGAGCCAGACGAACACGTGGGAATACGCGACCGTTCCATTGCTGACCCACGCGACCAAGCAGATACTCGACCAGTGGGGCGCCGACGGCTGGGAGCTGGTTTCGGTGCTTCAGGGACCGACCGGTGAGCAGCACGTCGCCTACCTCAAGAGGCCGCTGGGCGGCAATCGGTGAGCGTTCGCGCGAGGCTGGCCGAACTCGGCGTCGAACTGCCCGCGGTGGCCAAGCCGCTCGCGGCTTATGTCCCCGCCGCGCGCACCGGCAACCTGGTCTACACCTCCGGTCAGTTGCCGCTGGCCGGCGGGGAACTGGTCCGCACCGGGAAGGTGGGCGCCGACGTCACACCGGAGGACGCCAAGACCGCGGCTCGGATCTGTGCGCTGAACGCACTGGCCGCGATCGATGCCCTGGTCGGCCTGGACGCCGTGACACAGGTGGTGAAGGTGGTCGGATTCGTCGCCTCCGCGCCCGGGTTCAGCGGCCAGCCGGGAGTGGTCAACGGAGCCTCGGAGTTCCTCGGTGAGGTGTTCGGTGACGCCGGCGTGCATGCCCGCTCAGCGGTCGGCGTCGCCGAGCTGCCGCTGGACGCCCCCGTCGAGGTGGAGCTCATCGTCGAGGTGAGGTGAGCGCGCCGGCACACCCCGCCTACGGGGTGCTGCGACCGGTGACCGACACCGCGTCGGTGCTGCTGTGCGACAACCCGGGCGTCATGACCCTGGACGGCACCAACACCTGGGTGTTGTGCAAACCCGGCGCCGATGACGTGGTGATCGTCGATCCGGGACCCGGCGACGACGCTCACATCAATCGGTTGGCACAGCTGGGACCGGTCGCGCTGGTGCTGATCACGCACCGCCACGGCGACCACACCGACGGCATCGACAAACTGGTCGCTGCGACCGGCGCGCCGGTCCGCGCGGTCGGCAGCGGATTTCTGCGGCGCCTCGGCCGCCCACTGTTCGACGGCGAGATCGTCGAGGCGGCCGGACTGCGGATCGAGATCATGGCGACCCCGGGGCATACCAACGACTCGCTGAGCTTCGTGCTCGATGACGCGGTGCTCACCGGCGACACCGTCCTGGGACGCGGAACCACAGTGATCGACGACGAGGACGGCAGCCTGGCGGACTACTTCGCCTCGCTGCGGCGTCTGCAGGAGTTGGGTGCGCGCACAGTCCTGCCGGGACACGGTCCCGAACTCGCCGACCTGGCCGCAGTCGCGCAGATGTACACCGACCACCGCCACGAGCGGCTGGGTCAGATCCGCGCGGCGTTGCTGGCGCTCGGGGACGATGCCAGCCCGCGTCAGGTGGTCGAGCACGTCTATGCCGACGTGGATGAAAAACTCTGGGACGCAGCCGAATCCTCGGTGCGCGCGCAGTTGGATTTCCTGCGCGCCTAGCTAGCTAGCGCGCGCGGCGGGCGAGCCGTTCTGAGTCGCAGATCAGGACACTCTTGCCCTCAAGCCGGATCCAGCCGCGGTGGGCGAAGTCGGCGAGGGCTTTGTTCACCGTCTCACGCGATGCGCCGACCAGCTGGGCGATCTCCTCCTGGGTGAGGTCGTGGGTCACCCGCATGGCGCCGCCCTCCTGGGTGCCGAAGCGCTGCGCCAGTTGCAACAGCTGCTTGGCCACCCGACCCGGTACGTCGGTGAAGATCAGGTCCGCCAGGTTGTTGTTGGTACGGCGCAGGCGACGGGCAAGCACCCGCAGCAGCTGCTCGGAGATCTCGGGACGGTCGGAGATCCAGGCCTTCAGCGCATCGCGGTCCATCGACACCGCACGCACCTCGGTGATCGTGGTGGCGCTCGACGTGCGCGGGCCCGGGTCGAAGATCGACAGCTCGCCGAACATGTCCGACGGCCCCATGATCGTCAGCAGATTCTCCCTGCCGTCGGGCGACCGTCGGCCGATCTTCACCTTGCCGCTGATGATGATGTAGAGCCGGTCGCCGGGCTCGCCCTCCGAGAACACGGTGTGCCCGCGCGGAAAGTCCACCGGTTGCAGCTGCTTGGTCAGCGCCGCGACGGCACTCGGATCGACACCCTGGAAGATTCCGGCCCTCGCCAGGATCTCGTCCACGTCGTCTCTCCTAGCTCATCGAGGTGTGCCGGCCCACGATCAAGCCTAGAAGGATCGCTGCAGCGTCGGACTAGCCAACGCTACACAGGATTGACGATTCCCGACGGCTGAAACTTCGGATTCGGTCGGGTCGGCAGACCCGGTTCGTCGATGAGGAGCAGCGGGTCCAACCGACCCCCCGCGGTCAGCCCACCCAGTTCGCTCAAGGTCTGCTGGGCCGCTTTCTCCCGTGCCGCTCGCGCGGCCTGCTCAAGGTGGGCGACGACCTCGGTGGCGGTCGGACCATCGCCGTTCATCACACTCTCGAGACGCTGCAGGCCGTAGGTCGACAGCATCAACATCGTGGGGATGCACGCCGCGAGCAACCAGGACATAGCGGGGAGTTAACCGGCATCAGGTCTCATCGGGATCACGAAATACCGACGGTCTGTCGGCGGTCAGTACCCTGGCTGCCGTGGCGAAACGGGATTCGAAGCCGAACTCCCCGCGGGGCTCGAAATGGGATTCCGAAACCCATGTGGGCCTGGTGCGCCGCGCACGCCGGATGAATCGCACGCTGGCTGTCGCCTTTCCCGATGTTTACTGCGAACTTGACTTCAGCAACCCGCTCGAACTGGCGGTCGCCACCATCCTGTCGGCGCAGAGCACCGACAAGCGGGTCAACCTGACCACCCCCGCGCTGTTCGCGAAGTACCGGACCGCGCGGGATTACGCGGAGGCCGATCGCGGGGAGATCGAGGAATTGATCCGGGCGACCGGTTTCTACCGGAACAAAACGACGTCGCTGATCCGCCTCGGGCAGGAGCTCCTCGAGCGCTTCGACGGCGAGGTGCCGGCGACACTTGAGGAGTTGGTGACGTTGCCGGGAGTGGGCCGCAAGACTGCCAACGTGATTCTCGGCAACGCGTTCAGCATCCCGGGGATCACCGTCGATACACATTTCGGCCGCCTGACGCGACGCTGGCGATGGACAGCGGAAACCGATCCGGTGAAAGTCGAGCACGCCGTCGGTGAACTCATCGAGCGCAGCGAGTGGACGCTGCTGAGCCACCGCGTGATTTTCCACGGCCGCCGGGTGTGCCACGCGCGCAAGCCGGCGTGCGGCGTCTGCGTGCTGGCCAAGGACTGCCCGGCCTTCGGAACCGGACCGACCGATCCGACGGTGGCCGCCGCGTTGGTCAAGGGTCCCGAGACCGAGCACCTGCTGGCCCTCGCGGGGTTGTAGATGAGCGCCTCGGCCCGGTGGACGTTCGCCGTCGTGGCGGTGCTGGCGGCACTCGGTGTCGGTATGGCCACCGAAATGCGGCAGGCCGGCGATCCTGCGCCCACCGGACCGGCGGCGCAGCAGCCTCGGGAACACCGCGACGCCGACACGCCCCAGGCGCTCGCCGGGCCGCGGAGGAAGGCGGATCTGCCGCCGTGCCCGACGGCGCTGGGCGGAGCCGGTCCCGACGTGCTGCGCGGCATCGTCGTCGAGTGCGCGGCGGACGGTTCGCCGGTGGACGTGGCGCCCGCCCTCGCCGGACGTGTGGTGGTACTCAACCTCTGGGCGTACTGGTGCGCGCCCTGCGCCGAGGAGTTGCCGGCGATGGCGGACTATCAGCGCCGCTCCGGCGACGCGGTGACGGTGGTGACCGTCCATCAGGACGAGAACGAGACCGCGGCCCTGCTGCGGATGGCTGAACTCGGCGTGCGGTTGCCGGTGCTGCAGGACGGCCGCCGCAGTATCGCCGCCGCCCTCGGTGTCCCCAACGTGATGCCCGCGACCGTTGTCCTGCGCCGTGACGGAAGTGTCGGCGGCGTGCTCGCGCAGTCGTTCACCACCGCCGACCAGATCGAGGCGGCGGTGTCCTCGGCGTTGGGGCGATCCGGAGCCCCCCGGTGAGCGAGCCCGATCCTGTGACGCCCTCGGCTTCGCCGCCGTGGCTGGCGCAGCTCATCGACAACGTCGACCGCGTGCCGCACGCCTACCGCCGGCGCGTACCGCCGGAACTGCTGACTGCCCTGACCGGTGCCCGTGACGCCGCCGGCTCGACGCGGGACGCCGCCGTGCTGGTGCTGTTCTCCGGACCCCACGGCGAGCATCCTCCCGGAACGGTGCCCGACGATGCAGACCTGCTGCTGACGGTCCGGGCCGCCACCCTGCGCCATCACGCTGGCCAGGCGGCCTTCCCCGGCGGGGCCGCCGACCCGCAGGACGCGGGACCGGTGCACACCGCTCTGCGTGAAGCGAACGAGGAGACCGGCCTTGACCCGTCGCGGCTGCGGCCGTTGGCAACGCTGGATCGAATGTTCATCCCGCCATCGGGTTTTCACGTGGTGCCGGTGCTGGCGTACTCGCCGGATCCCGGCCCGGTCGCTGTCATGGACTCCGCGGAGACCGCACGCGTCGCCCGGGTGCCGCTGCGCGCCTTCATCAACCCGGAGAATCGTCTGATGGTGTACCGCACCGGCGCCCCCAGGGGGTTTGCCGGCCCGGCCTTTCTGCTCAATGAGATGCTGGTCTGGGGATTCACCGGTCACGTAATCTCGGCGATGCTCGATGTGGCTGGATGGGCCCGACCATGGAACACCGACGACGTCCGCGAACTGGACGAGGCCATGGCGCTCGTCGACGACGATAGGTAGTGAGGACGCTGTGACGGGTTCGCAATGGCTGGACATCGCCGTGATCGGTGTGGCGCTTGTCGCGGCCATCTCGGGCTGGCGCTCCGGTGCGCTGGGTTCCCTGATGTCCTTCGTCGGTGTCATCCTCGGAGCGATCGCCGGAGTGATGCTCGCCCCGCACATCGTGGGCCATATCAGCTCATCGCGGGCGAAGCTGTTCGCCGCGCTGTTCTTGATCCTCGCCCTGGTCGTGGTCGGCGAGATCGCCGGCGTGGTGCTGGGGCGTGCAGTGCGCGGATCGATCCGCAGCGGACCGGTTCGTGCGCTCGACTCGGTCGTCGGCGTCGTCGTGCAATTGGTGGTGGTCCTGGTCGCAGCCTGGCTGCTGGCCAGTCCGCTGACCTCGTCCGGACAGCCCAATCTCGCAGCGGCCGTGAGTGGTTCCAAAGTGGTGGCCGAGGTGGACAGGTACGCGCCGGAGTGGCTGCGGACCGTGCCCAAGCGGATGTCGGCGCTCCTGAGCACCTCCGGCCTACCGGACGTCCTGGAACCCTTCGGACGCACCCCGATCCAGTCGGTCGATGCACCCGACGCCTCGCTGGCCGACAGTCTCGTGGTGGGTCAGGCCCGCGCGTCGGTGGTGAAGATCAAGGGCATCGCTCCGGAGTGCCAGAAAGTCCTCGAGGGCACCGGTTTCGTGATCGCACCCAACCGGGTCATGTCCAACGCGCACGTCGTCGCCGGCGCCGACAACGTGACCGTCGAGGCGGAAGGCAACACCTACACCGCCACCGTGGTGTCGTATGACCCCAACGCCGACATCTCCATCCTCGATGTACCGAATCTGCCGCAGCAACCGCTCGTCTTCGCCGACCAGCCGGCCCGCTCCGGCACCGACGCCGTCGTTCTCGGCTACCCGGGAGGCGGGAATTTCGCCGCGACCCCGGCCCGGGTCCGGGAGATCATCGAACTGAGCGGTCCGGACATCTACAAGACGACCACCGTCAACCGCGAAGTCTATACAATCAGAGGCATTGTGCGTCAAGGCAATTCGGGTGGTCCGATGATCAACCGAGCCGGCCAGGTGATCGGCGTGGTGTTCGGTGCGGCCGTCGACGATAACGACACCGGCTTCGTCATGACCACCAACGAGGTGTCCCGGCAGTTGGCCAAGATCGGTAACACCGCGAAGGTGCCGACGGGGGCCTGCGTCAAGGAGTGAGCGAGGCGACGAGCCGTTGCAGTTCGGCGTTGACCGGTTCGGGCTGTTCCTCGTGCGCGAAGTGCCCGGCGCCCGGCACCGTGGTGAAGCGACCTCGGGGTGCATAACGGCGGCTTCCCTCCACCGCGACTGGCAGAACGTAGGGATCCTCGGTGCCGCGCAGATGCAGCAGCGGGACCGTGACAGGACGCCTCATCAGTGCCATGAACCGCGCGCCCTCGCTGCGCAGTTGGCTGCGCACCGCCCATCGCTGGTACTCCAGCGCCGAGTGTGCGGCCGCTGGGATCTGAATCGCTTGGCGCAGGTGGGCGACGGTCTGGGAAAAATCCTGGGATGCAGCCCATTTCGCGGAGGATCGGCTTCGCACGAGGACCTCGACCTCGGCTCCGCCGTCGCGGGTCAGGACGTGCTCGGGCCAGCGGGGGACCTGATAGCCGATCAGTGTGGGCAGCAGTGCCCGACTCTGGTCGCGGTTTGTGATGACCGCTTTCTTCAGCGCCGCCGGGTGCGGTGAGCTCACGAGCCCGATGGCATCCACCATCCGGGAGTGCAGCACCGCGGTAGCCCAGCACACCAGACCGCCGTCGGCATGGCCGACGAGGACCGCTGAGGAGTGGCCCAGCGCCCGGATCAACCCGGCGGTGTCGCCGGCCAGCGTCCACCCGTCGTATCCGCGGGGTGGCTTGTCGCTGCCGCCGTACCCGCGGAGGTCGACGGCGACGACACGTGCGGCGCTCAGACCGCGAAGCTGATGCCGCCAGGACCACCAGAACGAGGCGAACCCGTGCAGCAGGAGAACCAGCGGCTTGGCCGTCGGCGGGGTGTCGTCGTCGGCTTCGGCGACGGCCTCCACGCACTGGAACCGGATTCCGTTGGCGTGGATGTCGTGATGACGCCAGGGCCCCGGGATCCGCGTGACCGACGGGTCGGCTCGGATCACCAGCCGGACTGGTCAGCCGGCGGCGAACCACTCTTCAGCGCGGCCGGTGTCAAGGCGGCGGTGGTCTCGCGCACACTCGCAATGGTGTCCTGGGGACCCTTGATCCGCCGGACTTTCCGGTAGCCGAGCAGGCCGAAGACGGCGGTGACGACCAGCATCAGGACGAACACGATGAGGAATGCGGCCCAGCGCCACAGCCACGTGTCGAGCAGTTCGGCCAGGAAGAAGAACATGAAGAAGGTGGAGTAGAGCAGCACCACCAGGGCAAGGATGAAGAAGACACTCCCGGTGAGGCCCTTCTTCACGTCCCGGGTGATCTCGGACTTCGCCAGCTCCACCTCGGCCCGGACCAGCGTCGACATCTGCGCCGTCGCGTCGCGCACCAACTCGCCGATCGACGGGTCCGGCGACACCGCACTGGGGTCTACCAGCGGAATCGACGTCACACTGGCGGGCACCCCGGTTGTGCGATCCCGATTGCTCACGGCTGTCCTCCAACGGTGGTTGCGGTCGGACTCATGGTGCCATGCCGATCTCGCCGGGGGATACCCGTCGCCGTGTTGCGCAAGTTACTGGTGGGGCTGGAGATAGACTGGTCGCTGACGACGTCGATGGAGGTATCAGTGATCACCGCACTGTCCGCGCAGCGGATGGCGGGGGCGGCTGTCCTCGTGGCCGGCACCCTTCTCGCACTGCCCGCCGCGCCCGCCGGCGCCGGTGACACGACGCCGATCGGGGGCGGCGCCGGAATCGTCGTCGACAAGGACACCTTCTGCACCCTGACCGCGATCGGCACCGACAAGACCGGGGCGCTGATCGGATTCACCTCCGCGCACTGCGGCGGCCCCGGCGCCCAGGTCGCTTCGGAGGCCGCGCCGGACCACGGCGTGATCGGCACCATGGTCGCCGGCAACGACGGCCTGGATTACGCGGTCATCCGGTTCGACCCGGCGAAGGTGACGCCGGTGTCGAACTGGAACGGATTCGCCATCGACGGCATCGGACCGGACCCGACGTTCGGTCAGGTCGCCTGCAAACTCGGCCGCACCACCGGGTACTCCTGCGGCGTCACCTGGGGGCCGGGTGAGAGTCCCGGCACCATCGTCAACCAGGTGTGCGGCCGTCCCGGTGACTCCGGGGCGCCGGTCACCGTGAACAACAAACTCGTCGGCATGATCCACGGAGCTTTCACCGACGGTCTGCCGACGTGTGTCATCAAGTTCATTCCGTTGCACACACCCGCTGTGACGATGTCGATCAATTCGATCCTGGCGGATCTGGCGTCCAAGGACCGTCCGGGCGCCGGTTTCGTGCCGACGGCCAACCCCGCCCCGGGACCCGCCTGAGCTCCGCCGCCGGCTAGTTCGCCTTGCTCGCCCGGATCGCCTCGAACACTCCCGGATCGACCAGCGTCGAGGTGTCGCCGAGTTCGCGGCCCTCGGCCACATCGCGCAGCAGGCGTCGCATGATCTTGCCGCTTCGGGTCTTGGGCAACTCCGGCACCACATGGATCTCCCGCGGCCTGGCGATGGGCGAGATCTCTTTGGCCACCTCGGCCCGTAACTCGTCGACCATGTCGGCGGTCGACATGTCCGCGTGGTGCGCCTTGAGGATGACGAAGGCACAGATCGCCTGACCGGTCTGCTCGTCGGATGCGCCCACGACGGCGGCTTCCGCCACGCCGGCGTGCCCGACGAGGGCGGATTCGATTTCCGCGGTCGAGATCCGGTGCCCCGACACGTTCATCACGTCGTCGATTCGACCGAGCACCCATACCTCTCCGTCGCTGCCGTAGCGCGCCCCATCGCCGGCGAAGTACCAGCCCTGCTCGGCGAACCGCGACCAGTAGGTCTCGACGAAGCGTTCGGGATCTCCCCAGATGCCACGCAGCATCGACGGCCAGGGCTTGTCCAGAACCAAGTAGCCGGTCACTTGCTCGCCGTGCTCGGGCGCCGGCGCCAGATCACGGCCGTTGTCGTCGACGATCCTGGCCGAGATGCCCGGCAGTGGGCGCATGGCCGATCCGGGCTTGCAGTCGGTGAGCCCCGGCAGCGGCGAGATCATCACCGCGCCTGTCTCGGTCTGCCACCAGGTGTCCACGATGGGTGTCCTGTCGGCGCCGAACACCAGCCGGTACCAGCGCCACGCTTCGGGGTTGATCGGCTCGCCCACCGAGCCCAGCAGGCGCAGACTCGACAGATCGTGTGCGTGCGCCAGCTCTCGCCCCCACTTCATGAAGGTTCTGATCAGAGTCGGTGCGGTGTAATAGATTGTGACGCCGTACTTTTCGATCACCTGGAAGTGACGATGCTCATCCGGTGATGCCGGAGTGCCCTCGTACACCACCTGGGTCGCACCGTTGGACAACGGTCCGTACACGATGTAGCTGTGACCGGTCACCCAGCCGATATCGGCGGTGCACCAGTAGACGTCGGTCTCGGGCTTGATGTCGAACACGTAGTAGTGCGTGTAGGAGGCCTGGGTCAGGTAGCCGCCGGAGGTGTGGATGATGCCTTTCGGCTTACCGGTGGTGCCGGAGGTGTAGAGCAGGAACAACGGCTGCTCGGAGTCGAAGGCCTCCGGCGTGTGCTCCGCGGGCGCCTTGTCGACTGTTTCGTGCCACCACAGGTCGCGGTCTTCGGTCCACGACACGTCGATCCCGGTGCGGCGGACCACAAGCACGTTGTTCACCGACGGTTGGCCGGCCACCGCCTCGTCGACAGCGTCCTTGAGGGATACCGCGGTGCCGCGACGGAACTGTCCGTCTGTGGTGATCACCAGTTTGGCCTCGGCGTCCTCGATGCGCGCCCGCAGTGCCGATGCCGAGAACCCGCCGAACACCACCGAATGCATGATTCCCAGCCGCGCGCAGGCCAGCATGGCCACGATCGCCTCGGGGATCATCGGCATGTAGATCGCCACACGGTCACCGGCCACCAGACCCAGATCCGCGAGGGTGTTGGCGCACCTGCACACCTCGTCCTTCAACTCGGCATAGGTGATGCTGCGCGCATCGCCGAGTGGCTCGCCCTCCCAGTGAATCGCCACCCGGTCGCCGTTGCCTGCCTCGACGTGGCGGTCCAAGCAGTTGTAGGCGACGTTGAGTTTCCCGCCGACGAACCATTTCGCGAACGGGGCCCCCGACCAGTCCAGAACCTCAGTGAACGGCGTGTTCCACGTCAGCCTGTTCGCCTGCGCAGCCCAAAAGGCCAAGCGGTCGGCCTCGGCCTCCCGGTAGAGCTCAGCCGAAGCGTTGGCGTCGGCACTGAATTCCGGCGACGGCGGGTAGGAAGTCCGAACATCGGTCATAGGGCGAGCGTAGCCAGTGGTCCTGCTTCGCGCGTCAGGAAAAGACGTGGCGGTAACGTGATCGTTCGTGCGTGACGTGCTGGCGCCGCTGTTGGATCTTCCCGGTGTCGCCGAAGCCGCCGAGGCGGCTCGAACGGCGTTGGGGAAGGCGCACCGGCATCGTGCGAATCTGCGCGGCTGGCCGATCTCGGCTGCCGAGTCCGCGGTGCGAGGTGCGCGCTCGTCATCGATGCTCGACGGCGGCGGTTCGCAACTCGACGCCGCTTCGGGGTCGCAGGATCCGGTCCTGGCCGGCGCGCTGCGGGTGAGCCAGGTTCTCGAAGGCGGTACGTCCGGCCTGATCGGTGTATGGCAGCGCGCACCGCTGCAGGCGCTTGCGAAGTTGCACGCTCTGGCTGCCGCGGATCTGGTCAGCGACGACGAGTTGGGCCGCCCGCGGCAGCAGCCCGAAGTGGTGGCCCGGCTTGACCTGATGACGAAGCTGGTCACCGGGACGACGGCCATCCCCGCGCCGGTGTTGGCGGCGGTCGCACACGGCGAACTGCTGGCTCTCGGTGCGTTCGGGTCCGCCGACGGGGTGCTGGCCCGAGCCGTGTCGCGGTTGGTGACCGTGTCCCGCGGGCTGGACCCACATGGCCTCGGCGTGCCGGAGGTGTACTGGCTGCGGCGGGCCGAGGAGTACCGGGCCACCGCGGCGGGTTTTGCCAGCGGCGCACCCGACGCCGTCGGCAGCTGGTTACTGATGAGTTGCGCCGCCCTGGAGGACGGTGCGCGCGAGGCGCTGTCGATCGCTGAGGCGACCGGACAATGAAGCGGGCGGCGATCCGATACAAGCTCGGCTCGCCGCCCGCCAACACGGTTTCGTGGTTACCAGGCGTGCTAGGTGGGTTGCGTGGGTTGGCCTCGGCGGTCATGCGCTGCGTGTGGGCCGACGCCACCCAAGACGTCGTGTAGGTCCAGTCGCTCTTCGCAATTACGCAGGCCCGCAACACTTTTGCCACTCGCGGCGTGCTCCGCGTGGGTGCCCGGAACCGTGCTGGGCCACTTGGCGCGGGAGGAAGTATCTTCTCTTCCGGTACTACCTTGGCCTCACCAAATGTCCGTGACTCCTTTGTACTCCGTGACCGTCGTCACATCAAGAGTTGTCGCGCACCAATTGGAAATCGTGTCGATCATCGACCCGAGACGAGTGGGAAAATGGCAGCCTCCGCCATCTTGAAGTCCGTCGAAAACCGTCCTCATTTGTCTGGCGCCACTGGCAGAAATCGTGTGTATAGTTTGCCTCACTCGGCGTATGCCGGGTGTGCATCAGCCCGACCCCCCGGGGCTGATACACGACGACCCTCGCCTCCTCCCCCCCTGGCGAGGGTCGTCCTCTATCTGGTGCCGGGTCGACGTCGTGCGCGGCTCTCCACAGGGCCCACAGCTCTCCACAGGGTCCACAAACTGACTGGTGGTTCGACGATTCGAGCACCACCCTTCGTGGGGTGTCCGCCGCCCCGGTCCTGTGCGTGATCGACGACTCCGGCCTGCGCCAGACCGTCGAGCGCGTCGCGGCCGCCGCCGGCGTCCGCCTGCTCACGCTGGACTCACCGGCACGCAAGAACTGGGTCACCGCATCGGCCGTCGTCGCCGACGAGGCGGGGGCCCGCCGCTGCGCGAGGAGCGCGTTGCCGCGTCGGGAGCGGGTGATCGTCGTCAGTGGCAGCGAGCCACCGGCGTCGACGTGGGCCGCTGCCGTCGCCGCCGGTGCGCACGACGTGTGCGTGCTTCCCGACCGCGAGGATGACCTCCTCCGGCATCTGTCCGACGCAGCCGAGGTCCCGACGGCGACCGCGCGAGCGGGCCGGCTCGTCGCAGTGATCCCGGGGCGCGGTGGCGCGGGCGCATCGGTCTTCGCGGCGACCCTGGCGCAGTCGGCAGCCGGATCCGGTCAGGCCGACGCTCTGCTGATGGACCTCGATCCCCTCGCCGGGGGACTCGACCTGCTTATGGGCGCAGAGCGCGCCCCCGGCCTGCGCTGGCCTGACATCCATACCGACGGCGGCCGCTTTGGTGGTGGCCGGATCAACTGGTCATCGCTTCGCGCGGCGCTGCCGAGTGTGCGCGGTGTCCATCTGCTGTCGTCAGGCCGGAGTCACCGGGACATCGAGGCCGACCTGGTCTCCGCCGTGATCGACTCCGGACAGCGATCCGGGGTGACCGTTGTCTGCGATATGCCGCGGCAGTTCACTTCGGCGGCGTTGTGCGCGATGGAGATCGCCAGTCTGGTGGTGGTCGTCACGACCTGCGATGTGCGGGCCATCGCAGCGACAGCCGCACTGGTTGGTGTGGTCAGAGGTGTCAACCCGAATCTCGGTCTGTTGGTGCGGGGGCCGGCCCCCGGTGGCCTGCACGCGGCGCAGGCGGCCGACGTCGCCGCGGTTCCCTTGCTGGCCACCATGCGCCCGGAACCTCTGCTTGCCGTACGCCTGGATCAGCACGGCCTTGGCCGACCGGGCCGGCGCAGTCGTTCTCCGCTTTCCGAGGCTGCCGCGAAGGTCCTGCGCCTGTTGGAGCCCGGGGCTGCGGTTGCATGACGGAATCCCTGATCGACCGTGTCCGCGAGCGACTGGCCGCCGAGTCGGTGCCGCTGCGGCCCAACGCGGTGGCCGCAGCCATCCGCGCGGAATCGTCGGGTGTGCTCGGTGACGCCGAGGTGCTCGGCAACCTGCGCATCCTGGAGACCGAACTCACGGGGATGGGGATCCTCGAACCGCTGCTGGCAGCCCCGGGCACCACCGACGTGTTGGTGACCGCACCCGATCAGGTCTGGGTCGACGACGGAAACGGTCTGCGTCGCAGCGACGTCCGATTCGACGACGAGGCCGCTGTCCGTCGTCTGGCGCAGCGACTGGCCAATGCCGCCGGCCGCCGGCTCGACGACGCACAGCCCTGGGTCGACGGCCAACTGGCCCGCTCCGGCGGCTATGCGGTGCGGATGCACGCCGTACTCCCACCGATCGCCCCCGCGGGTACCTGCCTGTCGTTGCGTGTTCTGCGCCCCGCGACCGATGACTTGGCGGCGCTGGTTGCCAGGGGTGCCATCGCACCGCAGGCGCACGCACTGCTGAATGCTGTCATCTCTGCGCGGCTCGCCTTTCTGGTGTCCGGTGGAACCGGCGCTGGGAAGACCACGCTGCTGGCGGCTGCACTCGGTGCCGTCGCCGGTTCGGAACGGATCGTCTGCATCGAGGACGCGCCGGAGTTGGCGCCGCGCCATCCCCATCTCGTTCGTCTGGTGGCCCGTGGTGCGAACGTTGAGGGTGCCGGCGAGGTGACGTTGCGTCAACTGGTCCGCCAGGCCCTGCGGATGCGTCCGGACCGCATCGTCGTCGGCGAGGTGCGGGGAGCCGAGGTGGTCGATCTGCTGGCCGCGCTCAACACCGGTCACGACGGCGGCGCTGGAACGGTCCACGCCAACAGTCCCGCCGAGGTGCCCGCCCGCTTGGAGGCGCTCGGAGCGCTCGGCGGTCTGGACCGTGCCGCTCTGCACAGCCAGCTTGCGTCGGCAATCCGCGTCGTGCTGCACGTCCGCCGGGATGACGACGGGCGCCGGCTGACAGAGATCGCCCTGCTGGTCCGCGACGGTTCAGGCTTGGTGACGGCGCAACCGGTATGGGACGAACACCGCGGCCTGGTTGAGGGTGCCGACGTTTTCGCGCGACTCACGGCGTCGAAGTGAACGCGTTCTCCGCCGCGTTGGTCCTGCTGGCCGCCGCATTACTGGCGACTGATCCGCCCCCACGCGGCCGATTGGTGCCGGACCGATCACGGGCGCGCATTCCCAAGGCGGTTCTCGTCGCTGTGGCCTGCGCCATCGCGATCGTCTGCGCCGCGGTCGCGTCACCCGGCCTTGCGATCGCGGTGGTGCTCGTCGGCGCGACCGGAGCTCGCCGATACCGTCGGCGGCGGCGCGCCGTCCGACGACGCCGCGAGCGCCGTCGCGTAGGCGCCGCACTGGAGGTTCTTGTCGGGGAGTTACGCGCAGGCGCCCACCCGGTCAGCGCATTCACGACGGCAGCAGCCGAGTCGGCCGAAACGGTAGCCAGGACCATGCTGACGGTCGCTTCACGGGCGCGCCTTGGGGCCGACGTCGGCGCAGGTCTGCGGGAGGCCGCGCGGACATCGTCGGCACCGGAGTCCTGGGAACGGATTGCCGTCTGCTGGGATCTGGCCGCTCGACATGGTCTGGCCATCGCAACCCTCATGGCCGCCGCGCAGCAGGACATCGTCAGTCGCCAGCGGTTCAGCGACACGATTCACGCCGGGCTGGCCGGCGCGCGCGCCACCGCCGCGATACTTGCTGCGCTGCCCGTCATGGGCGTACTGCTGGGAGGGCTCATCGGCGCGCATCCGATGTCCTTTCTTCTCCACGGGTTCTCAGGTGCGGTATCCCTGACGGTCGGCATCGCCCTGATGTGCGCGGGCATGATCTGGTCCGACCGCATCATCGACCGGGTGGTGTCGTGAGCGTCGCCGCACTGCTGCTCGCCGCCGCGGTACTGCTGGCGGCGGGACACCACCGGCCGCGCCGGCGCATCGGACTCGACGCGGGACTTCGGCCGCGACACGGTCGGCGCACCCCGCCGCCGGATCCGTTCGCCTCGGCGTTCGCGTTTGAGGTCTTCGCGGTATGCCTGGCGGCGGGGATGCCGGTCTGCGCTGCCGCCGCCGCAACTGCGCCATCGGCCCCCGACGGACTGAGCTCCGTTCTGCAGCGAGCAGCGGACATGCTTGCCCTCGGTGCGGATCCGCAGGCCGCGTGGGCGGCGCCCCGGGGCGCCGATGACGCGTGCCAGACACTGATGAGGCTGGCCCGGCGATCGGCCGACTCGGGAAGCGCACTGGCCCGCGGCGTCGCCGAACTCGCCGAGCAATCTCGTCAGCAGACCGCTGATGCCGCATCTGCCGCCGCCGAACGGGCCGGAGTGCTCATCGCCGGCCCGTTGGGACTGTGTTTTCTGCCGGCCTTCATCTGCCTGGGCATCATGCCCGTCATCGCGGGCTTGGCAGGAGAGGTCTTCACCGGAGTTCTCGGATGAGGCCGGATTTAGTCGGTGGAGTCCCGCAACGAGAAAGGAACAACTGTGAGCAACAGCAGGATTCACGCGATGAGGAACCGATTGCAGAGACGGTTGGCGATGCTGGTGGTCGACGAATCCGGGATGTCCACGGTCGAGTACGCGATCGGCACCATCGCGGCCGCAGCCTTCGGCGCCGTGCTCTACAGCGTCGTGACCGGGGACTCGATCGTCGGCGCTCTGACCAACATCATCGCCCGCGCGCTGAACACCCGGGCCTGAGCGCTGATGGCGGTTTCAGCACGGTGGAAGCCGCGCTGGCCATCGCGACATTGGCCGCCATGCTGGTGCTGTGCCTGGGCGGCATCATGGCGGTTGTATTACAGGTCCGCTGTGTGGACGCCGCACGCGAGGCCGCGCGCCTCGCGGCCCGGGCAGACGGACCGGCGGCCGGACCGGCCCTGGCCGCGTCCCTGGTTCCGCCGGGGGCTGCGATGGAAGTCCGTCGCGAAGGAGGCTTCGTCATCGCGCGGGTCAGCGGCAGCTCACCGGTACTGCCGGGCGTGGTCATCGCCGCGGAGGCTGTCGCTGCGGCCGAACCGGGCTGGGGATGAGACCGGTGCGGCGACGGTGATCGCAGCCGCGATGATCGCGGCTCTCGCGGTCGTCGCGATCGTGGCGGTCACGCTCGGTTCGGTAGTGGTGGCCCGGCACCGTGCGCAGGCCGCTGCCGATCTGGCGGCGCTGGCCGCAGCGAACGTGCTGACGGCGGGACCGGCGGCAGCGTGTGCGCGTGCCGGCGAAATCGCGATGGCCATGGGCGCGCGGCTCGTGTCGTGCACCGCCGTCGATCTCGACGTCGTGGTCTCCACCGCTGTGCGAGCCGGCAGCAGGCTCGGCGGTGTAACCAAGGCCGTCGCGCGCGCCGGACCCATGGGCCGACTCGGTGGCGGTTAGTTGGACCCCGCCTGCTCGGCTGGGTCCAACCCGGCGTCGTAGAGTTCATCTGAGCTCGGGAGGCGCAGCAACATCAGTCCGCCGTACACGCCGTTGTCGAGTTCCATCCGACTCAGGGTGATGTGGAGCGGCACCCACTCGCCTTCATTGCCTCCCAGCCGAAGGACCGCGCTGGCCGAACCGGTCTCGAGTTCGGCGATCACCCGCGCCTTGTAGTGCTCGTAGTCATCGGGGTGCATCTGAACGCGGCCCCGCCAGTTGTAGTAAGGGCAGGGTCCGTCAAGCCACTTGAGCAGGGTCCAGTTCTCCAGATCCACGATCCCGCGATAGACGCCCGGCTGCGCCAGACCCTCGAGGATGCGATGCGCCAGATGATCGCTGGGCGCAGGCGCGGCGCCCACTGATTCGACGATGTTCATCGAACGCGCCATCAGGTGTTCCTCGCCGCTCTCAACCGTCTCCAGAACGGTTCGGAAACAGAAACCGACCCTTCGGAATGTGCCGGACTGATCGATCCACCCCCAATTGGCCGCGAAGGTCCGGCCCGCAACGAGATCAATCGTCCACGACAGCGCCTTGGCCTCGCCCTCGTTGAGATTCCGATCCGGGATGTCCTCGGCCAGGGACCGGCCGGTGAGTGACTCGACCGCCGGATCCTTGCCCACGTTGGACAGGAACTGCTCGGTGACGCTCGCCTCGGCGATGTTCAGGTCGGCTTTGTAGGCGCCGGGTGCCGGCCGTTCGGCCGGGTCGGCATCAGGCGGTCCGCACCACACATGCACGCCGTGGATCCGGCCGTCGGGCATGGCGACCGGTTCGGTTCGTATCACCCGCTTGGTCTTCGGCGTGATGCTCGCCAGCGCACTGCCGGACTCGACCGTCTCGGCGATCGCTGTCTGGATGGCGGCCAGATTCGGATTTCGGCGCAGGAACGAACCGATCGGGACGAAGTTCTTCATCTGGCGGCCCTGGGCCACCACCACCGGTTCCTCGCCCAGTGTCTCCACCAGCAGCCAGTCCCCGGTCACGCGCCGAGCATATCGGCGAAGCGCCGGTCAACGGCGTCGGGGGCCAACCGATTATGCAGGTGAAACGGTCGAATTCGACCGTAACCGAGCTTCGGTCGGCTGTTCCGTTGCGGGATCCGTCGCCGCGCCGTAGTTTTTCAATTACGTCCTGAACGCGAGGACCTGCCGACGGATCGCGATGTCCGACTGTCGATGCTTTTCACCAAAGGCGGAGAGCGGCTGTCGACCGTTTCGAGGGGTCGGTCGGCCGCCGCTCAGTCCTCCAGTGCCCCGACCACCGTGCGAAGCACGCTGACGGCCCCGGACTTGTCCAGAGGGTCATTGCCGTTGCCGCACTTGGGTGACTGCACGCACGACGGACAGCCCCTGGGGCATTCGCACGCCGCGATCGCCTCGGCGGTCGCGCGCAGCCATGCCGCCGCCGATTGGAAGCCGCGTTCGGCGAAGCCGGCGCCGCCCGGGTGGCCGTCGTAGACGTAGACGGTTGGCAGGCCGGACTCGCCGACCGCGGTGGACAGTCCGCCGATGTCCCCCCGGTCGCAACTGGCGAACAGCGGCAGCAGTCCGATGGCCGCATGCTCGGCGGCGTGCAGAGAGCCCGGTGTCCGGATCGGCTCGATACCGTTGCGCTGCAGGGCCTCCGGCGTGATCGTGTACATGCAGGCGTATGTCTGCAGATTGCGCTGCGGCATGTCCAGTTCGACGAAGTCGATCACCTCACCGGAGAGACTTCGGCGCAGGTAGCCGACTACCTGATGCGTCACCGACACCGGAACCAGTCCCACGGTGATCTCGCCGTGGCTGCGGCGTTCGCCCTCACCGGTGGCGGTGATGTCGGTGATCTCGCGGGCGAATGTGCTGTAACCGGGATCTTCGAGATGCACGAATGCCACCCGGGCGTCGAGGTCGAGGGAATCGACGATGTAGGTCTCACCCTGATGCAGATAGACCGCCCCCGGATGCACCGTCGCCGGAGCGCGCCCGGCCTCGGTGCTGCCGATCATGCGACCGGTGTCGGCCTCGATGATCGCCACGCTTCCGCCGGCGGATCCGCGGATGTCGACGTCGTGGTGCGGATCAAGACCGGGAGCCGGGTAGTAGCGCCCCGAGCGCCTGCGCAGCAGTCCTTTGGCCACCAGGTCGTCGGCGACCGGCTCGGCGTGCCAGGCACTGACCTCCGAAGGCTCCAGGGGCAGTTCGGTGGCCGCGCAGAGCAGTTGCGGCCCGACCACGTAGGGGTTGGTGGGGTCGATCACCACCCGCTCCACCGGTTTGCCCAGCAGAGCCTCGGGGTGGTGCACCAGGTAGGTGTCCAGTGGATCGTCACGGGCGATGAGCACCACAAGCGCCCCCTGACCTCGGCGGCCGGAGCGGCCTGCCTGCTGCCAGAAGGAGGCGACGGTGCCGGGAAACCCCGCCATCAGCACCGCGTCCAGCCCTGCGATGTCGATGCCCAGCTCCAACGCGTTGGTGGTCGCCAGCCCGCGCAGCCCGCCGTCGGCGAGTGCCTGCTCGAGGGCGCGGCGGTCCTCGGCCAGGTATCCGGCGCGATAGGAGGCGATGGTGTCGGGCAGATCCGGGGCGATGTCGCCCAGCCGCGCTCTGGCGCCGAGTGCGGTCAATTCGGCGCCGCGGCGGGATCGCACGAAGGTCAGGGTGCGCGCACCTTCGGCGACCAGGTCGGCCATCACCCGCGCGGCGTCGGCGCCGGCTGAACGGCGAACCGGTGCGCCGTTCTCTCCCGTCATGTCCGCGCGCAGTTCGGGCTCCCAGAGCGCGATGGTTCGCGCGCCGTGCGGGGAGCCGTCCTCGGTCACCTCGGCGACGGGCCGGCCGATGAGTTCACCGGCGCTCTCTCCCGGCGAGGCCGTGGTGGCGCTGGCGAATACGACGGTGGGTCCGGGGGAATCGGCTGCGGCATGACGCTCGCAGAGCCGAAGCAGGCGACGTAGCACCATCGCCACGTTTGAGCCGAAAACACCACGGTAGTAATGACATTCGTCGACAACGATGTAGCGAAGACCGCGGAGGAAGACCGCCCAGCGCGCATGGTTGCGCAACAGTGACAGATGAATCATGTCCGGATTGGAGAACAGCCATCGCGAATGCATCCGTGCCAGCTTGCGCGCCTCGGTCGCAGTGTCGCCGTCGTAGGACATCGGCGCCGCATCAGCGAGGCCCGGGATGGCGGCGCTCAGCGCGTGAGCGGCTCGGAGCTGATCGTGGCCGAGCGCCTTAGTCGGCGACAGGTACAGCGCGCGGGCGCGTCCGTCACGCAGGAGCGCGTCGAGAACCGGCAGCTGGAATGCCAGCGACTTGCCCGAGGCCGTGCCGGTACTGACCACCACGTCATGTCCGCGCCGTGCAAGATCGGCGGCCAGCACCTGGTGGGTCCACGGCACCGTGATGCCTCGTGCGGCGAGCGCGGCAAGCACCTCGGGATGCACCCAGTCGGGCCAGCTGCCGGGCATGGCCGTACGGGCCGGCACCTCGGTGACGTGGCGCAGCGATGCGGCCGCCCCCGGGTCGGCGCCTCCGCACACGGCCGCCAGCAGGTCGGCGCCGAACGTCATCGCCCTCCCTTTCGCCCCTCCGCGGAGACTAATCCAGGTTCAGACTGTCTTAACCGCGCCGAACGTGGTTGGATGAGGGTGGTCGCAGCTTCTGTGTTCGTGTCTCCACAATCGCAGGATCTTGACGTTGCGATCGCAGTTCCTGCGAGGGTCTGTGTGCCGGAGTGATCCGGCAACTCTTCTAAGGATGGCGGTCCCAACTGGCCCGGCTGCCGAAACATCGGCGGACCGCACCGTAGTAAGAGAAGGAAAGTACGAAAGATGCCACAGGGAACTGTGAAGTGGTTCAACGCGGAGAAGGGCTTCGGCTTTATCGCCCCGGAGGACGGCTCCGCCGATGTATTCGTCCACTACACGGAGATCCAGGGTTCGGGCTTCCGCACCCTGGAAGAGAACCAGAGGGTTGAGTTCGAGGTAGGCCAGAGCCCCAAGGGCCCGCAGGCCACCGGCGTACGCGCCGTCTAATCCGCTCCAACGAGACAACACCCCCGTGCGCTCCCGGTTACCCGGGAGTGGCGGGGGTGTTCTCGTGGGGGTGTTCTCGTGGGGGTGTTCTCGCGGGGATGTTCCTGTCTGACCGGCCGGTGATGGAGCTCGGCGGTCCGCGACTGGCTTACTGTCAAAGCCGTGAGTCAGCTGTCGTTCTTCTCCGCCGAGTCGGTGCCGCCCGCGGTCACCGATCTCACCGGGGTGCTTGCGGCAGCCGGCCAGGTGGTGACGGTCGGAACCGGCGCGAGGCTGTCTGTCGTGGTGGAGAGTCTGTGGCGGGCGACCGCACTGGCCGAGATGATCACCGCCGCCGGTCTGCAGGCCGAGATCACCCGGACCGAGGAGGACACCCCGCTGGTGCGCACCGCGGTCGAACCGGCGCTGCTGACCATGGCCGCACAGTGGACCCGGGGCGCGGTCAAGACGGTACCGCCGCAGTGGCTGCCGGGACCCCGCGAGCTCAGGTCCTGGACGCTGGCCTCCGGGCACCCCGAGGCTGACCGCTACCTGCTGGGTCTGGACCCGCATGCACCCGACACCCACTCGCCGCTGGCGTCGGCTCTCATGCGGGTCGGGATAGCCCCCACTCTGATCGGGACCAGAGGCGCCCGCCCGGCTCTGCGCATCAGTGGCCGCCGGCGACTATTGCGCCTGGTAGAGAACGTGGGGGAACCACCGGAGGACCCCGAGGCGTTGGCCTCCTGGCCGCGGGTCTGATCGGCGGGCCGCGGAGAGCCGGTTTGCATCGGCGGCTGTCGTGGTGCCACATTGTGAACAGTCCCGGGACGGAAGACCCCGTGGAAACCCCGTAGAACCATAGAAAGAGTGGAGCGTAAGCGCAGGTGGCTGGCGACGATCGAACCGGTTCTCCCGGCGGCGGCCGGCGGCTCGTCATCGTCGAGTCGCCCACCAAGGCGCGTAAAATCGCCGGTTACCTGGGACCCGGCTACATCGTGGAGTCCTCCCGCGGCCACATCCGGGATCTGCCCAAGGGTGCTGCTGATGTGCCCGCGAAGTACAAGAAGGAGAAGTGGGCGCGCACCGGGGTCGACGTCGACAACGACTTCGAGCCGCTCTACGTGGTCAGCCCGGACAAGAAGGCCGTCGTCGCCGAACTCAAGAGCCTGCTCAGGGGGGTCGACGAGCTCTACCTCGCCACCGACGGTGACCGCGAGGGCGAGGCGATCGCCTGGCACCTGCTCGAGACGCTCAAACCGTCGGTGCCGGTGCGCCGGATGGTGTTCCACGAGATCACCGAGCCCGCCATCCGCGAGGCCGCGGCCAACCCGCGCGAACTCGACACCGACCTGGTAGACGCCCAGGAGACCCGGCGCATCCTGGACCGTCTCTACGGCTACGAGATCAGTCCGGTGCTGTGGAAGAAGGTCGGGCCGCGGCTGTCCGCCGGCCGGGTGCAGTCCGTGGCGACCCGGATCATCGTTCAGCGCGAACGCGAGCGCATGGCCTTCCGCAGCGCGGCCTACTGGGACATCCTCGCCGAGCTGGATGCGAGCGTGTCCGACCCCGGAGCCAGCCCGCCGCGCTTCACCGCTCGGCTGATCAACGTCGACGGCAAGCGCGTCGCGGCCGGACGGGACTTCGACTCGGTCGGCGCGGTGAAGAAGCCCGACGAGGTCCTGGTGCTCGACGAGGCCGCCGCCACCGGCCTTGCCGAAGGCCTGCGTGGTGCGGCGCTGACGGTGGCCTCGGTGGAGGAGAAGCCCTACACCCGCCGCCCGTATCCGCCGTTCATGACCTCCACCCTGCAGCAGGAGGCCGGCCGCAAACTGCGTTTCAGCGCCGAGCGCACCATGAGCGTCGCTCAGAAGCTTTACGAGAACGGCTACATCACCTATATGCGCACCGACTCGACCACGTTGTCGCAGTCGGCCATCAACGCGGCGCGCAACCAGGCCGGCCAGCTCTACGGCGAGGAGTATCTGCATCCCTCACCGCGCCAGTACACGCGCAAGGTGAAGAACGCCCAGGAGGCCCATGAGGCGATCCGGCCGGCTGGCGACACGTTCGCGACGCCGGGAGCGCTGCGCGCTGAGCTCGACACCGACGGCTACCGGCTCTACGAGCTGATCTGGCAGCGCACCGTCGCCTCACAGATGGCCGACGCCCGGGGCACGACGCTCAGCCTTCGGATCACCGGAACCGAGCCGGACGGTCGTGAGGTCACCTTCAGCGCCAGCGGCCGGACCATCACCTTCCCCGGATTCATGAAGGCCTACGTCGAGACCGTCGACGAACTCGTAGGCGGTGAGGCCGATGATGCCGAGAGCCGGCTTCCGCAGCTTCGCCAGGGTCAGCGGGTGGACGCCGTCAGTCTGAACCCGGACGGGCACGCCACGACTCCGCCCGCCCGCTACACCGAGGCGTCGTTGATCAAAGCCCTTGAGGATCTCGGAATCGGCCGCCCCTCAACGTATTCCTCGATCATCAAGACCATCCAGGACCGCGGCTATGTTCACAAGCGCGGCAGTGCGCTGGTGCCGTGCTGGGTGGCGTTCGCCGTCACGGGCTTGCTCGAGCAGCATTTCGCGCGGTTGGTCGACTACGACTTCACCGCCGCGATGGAGGACGAACTCGACGAGATCGCCTCCGGGCATGAGCGTCGCACCAACTGGCTGCACAACTTCTACTTCGGTGGCGAGCACGGTGTTCCGCACTCGATCGCTCGCGCCGGCGGACTGAAGAAACTCGTGGGCATCAACCTTGAAGGCATCGATGCCCGCGGCGTCAACTCCATCTACATGTTCGACGACGAACACGGCCGCCCGATTTATGTGCGCGTCGGCAAGAACGGGCCCTACCTCGAGCGGATGGTCACCGGCGAGGACGGCGAGCCGACACCTCAGCGGGCCAACCTCAGCGACGAGATCACACCCGACGAACTGACTCTGGAATTGGCCGAGACCCTCTTCGCCACCCCGCAGGAGGGCAGGGTTCTCGGCGTCGACCCGGAGACCGGGCACGAGATCATCGCGCGCGACGGCCGTTACGGCCCCTATGTCACCGAGGCGCTGCCGCCCCCACCGGACGACGAGGACGGGGTGGGCGCCAAGAAGAGCAAGAAGCCGACCGGGCCGAAGCCGCGTACCGGATCGCTGCTCAAGTCGATGGATCTGCGGACGGTGACACTGGAGGATGCGCTGCGACTGCTGTCGCTTCCGCGGGTCGTCGGCGTCGATCCGGCCAGCGGTGAGGAGATCACCGCTCAGAACGGTCGCTACGGTCCCTATCTCAAGCGCGGCACCGACTCGCGCTCGCTGGCCACCGAGGATCAGATCTTCGACATCACCCTCGACGAGGCGCTGAGGATCTACGCCGAGCCGAAGCGTCGTGGCCGCACCGGTGCGGCTGCGCCGCCGCTTCGTGAACTCGGTGCGGATTCGGCCACGGGCAAGCCGATGGTGGTCAAGGACGGGCGGTTCGGGCCCTACGTCACCGACGGCGAAACCAACGCCAGCCTGCGCAAGGGCGATGACGTCATGAGCATCACCGACGAGCGTGCCTCGGAATTGCTGGCCGACCGCCGCGCCCGCGGACCGGTCAAGAAGGTGGCCCGGAAAGCCGCGAAGAAGACCGCGAAGAAAGCCCCGGCCAAGAAGGCCGCGAAAAAAGCCGCCGCCAAAAAGGTCTGACGGCTCCGCGCCGGGCGTCAGAACCGCAGCGCCACCCCGATCAGTGCCGCCACTCCGAGGGTGGCGATGAAGACCGCCATGACCCCGGAGATGGAATACGACGCGGTGGTGTCGAACTCCTTCCGCAGCTCGCGCAGTGCCTGGCGATGCTGCAGCCACGCCAAGGCCAGGGCGATGAGTCCGGCTCCGATGAGCACGAGAGCGAAAATCTTCGGACTCACCAGCGGTTCGCGCAACTGCGACGCGGTGGTCAGGTACTCCATGAACTGGAAGATGCCGAATCCGAAGGCGATCATCGAGGTAGAGGTGCGGATCCAGGCCATCAGGGTGCGCTCCAGTGCCAGCCGGTTACGGTCGGCTGCCAGTCGTGTGTTGGCATCCAGCGTCACTGTGACATCTCCGAAAGTTTCTCGGGCACAGCCAGATTCACCGGCCGAGCGAGTTGGGTCGGAGCCGATCGACCTCGCAACTCCACGATCTCGCCAACGTCCCAGCACAGAGCCTCGGAATCCAGTGCGCTGCTGACGGCGATCGCAGAAGCGAGCACATGGCCCTCCTCGAGCTTGGCCAACTCAGTGAGCCGTGCTGCCTCGTTGACCGGATCGCCGATCACCGTGTACTCGAATCGGGCCTGCGCGCCGATGTGTCCGGCGATCGCGCGGCCAGATGACACACCGATACCGAACTCGACCTGTCCCAGGACCGATACGAGCTCGTCGTGCAACTCCCGGGACGCGGCGAGCGCGGCACCGGAGGCATCCGGATGCTCGATGGGGGCCCCGAAGATGCAGAGAGCCGCATCGCCCTGGAACTTGTTGACGAAGCCGCCGTGCTTCGGAACGGTGTCGACCACCACCCGGAAGAACTCGTTGAGCAGTCCCACCACCTCGGCCGGCGGGCGGCTGGCGGCCAGCTGGGTGGAGCCGACCAGATCGACGAAGAGCACGGCGACGTCGCGCTCCTGTCCGCCGAGTTCGGTACCCCGCTCCAATGCCCGGCGGGCGACGTCCTCGCCGACGTAGCGGCCGAAGAGGTCGCGCATGCGCTGACGCTCGGAGAGCTCGCGCACCATGTCGTTGAAGCCGGATTGCAGCAGCCCCAGTTCGCTTGCGTCATAGATCTGCATGTGCGCGTTGTAGTTCCCGCGCTGAACCTCCCCGAGAGCCCAGCGCAGCTGCCGAAGCGGATCGGAGATCGCCATCGCCGACAGGACGTTGCCGGCCAGACCGATCAGAAGCGCCGCGATCGCCATCAGCAGGATGGGTGCGAACAGACTGTCGGGGGAGGAGTCGAGCACCGAGAGCTTGCTGCCCATGATGGAGAGGATGATCATCAGCAGCGGGACACCCGTGGACAGCACCCATGCCAGCACGAGGCGCAGAACCACGCCCGGCCGCCGGAAGTTCTCCGGAATCCCGCCGCGAAGCGCGGCCACCGCCACCGGGCGGAGCACCCGTTCGGATTGCAGATAGCCGATGATCGCGGTCGCGGTGGCGCCCAGCAGCGTCGCGACCGCCAGCACCGGTGCCGCGTGGCTGGCGACCGGCCAGCTGGCGCCGATGAACACCACGGCGCCGAGCAGCCACATGGTCATGCTGATCATCGAGCGGTAGGCGGGCATCCGCAGCGCCCGCAACCGCGCCTGCTCGGTGGCGGCCGGGTCTGCTTCGGTCAGCAGCGCGTCACGCCGTTGCCAGCGGAACACCGGCCGCAACAGCGTGAAGCTGATCGAGGCGCCGACGACGAATGACAGCACCAGGTAGCTGAGGAAGATCGCCAGGTTGACGGTGGGCAGATCCTGAAGTTTGACCCGGTCTGCCGGCGGCAGACCGAACCGCAGGAAACCGAGCACCAGCAATGCGCCGATGATGTCGGCCTGCAGCAGTCCGAGGGAGAACACCGGCCACGGGGTGCGCGCCAGCCAGCGGACGAAGTCGCGTACCCGCCCGCGCCGGTCCCGCGCGTTGGTCACCAGCCCACCGTAGCCGTCCTGAGGTGTGTGTCGTCCTCGAGCACTAGTGTTTGCAGGCGATGTCCGGGGTTTTCACGCGGTTGGTCGGCCAGAGCGCAGTCGAGGCCGAACTGGTCGCCGCCGCAGCGGCGGCCCGGGGTGATTTAGCTCACCCGGCTGCGGGGTCGATGACCCATGCCTGGCTCGTCACCGGCCCACCCGGTTCCGGCCGCTCGATCGCCGCGCAGTGTTTCGCGGCCGCCCTGCAGTGCATCGGCGAGGGCACACCCGGGTGCGGGGAGTGCCGCGCGTGCACCACGGCGATGGCCGGCACGCATGCCGACATCCGCCGCATCGTCCCCGAGGGCTTGTCCATCGGAGTGGACGAGATGCGCGCCATCGTGGCGACCGCCTCGCGCCGTCCGAGCACCGGCCGCTGGCAGATCGTCGTCATCGAGGACGCCGACAGGCTCACCGAGGGCGCGGCCAATGCGCTGCTGAAGGTGGTCGAGGAACCGCCGCCGTCGACGGTGTTCCTGTTGTGCGCACCGTCGGTGGACCCCGACGACATCGCGATCACCCTGCGTTCGCGGTGTCGGCACGTCGCGCTGGTGACGCCTACGGCGGCGGCCATCGCCCAGGTCCTGATGGAGCGCGACGGACTCGCCGAGTCCGAGGCGCATCTTGCCGCGGCGGTCAGCGGCGGACATGTCGGCCGCGCCCGTCGGCTGGCCACCGATCCGGAGGCGCAGTCGCGCCGATCCCGTGCGCTGGGTCTGGCACGTGACGCGGCGACACCCAGTCGGGCGTACGCCGCCGCCGAGGAACTCGTCGCCGCCGCCGAGGCCGAAGCGCTGGCGCTCAACGAGGGCCGCGACGAGGCCGAGAGCGAGGAGTTGCGCACCGCCCTCGGTGGCGGCGGCACCGGCAAGGGTGCGGCGGGTGCCCTTCGCGGATCGGCCGGCGCGCTCAAGGAACTGGAGAAACGGCAGAAGTCACGGAAGACCCGCGCCTCCCGCGACGCACTGGATCGCGCGCTGATCGATCTCGGCGGTTACTTCCGCGATGCGCTCATGGTGGCCAGCGGGGCGCCGATGGTCACGCCCAACCACCCGGACATGGCGGAGAAGGTGGCGTCGATGGCCGCGCACGCGTCGCCCGACCGGCTGCTGAGGTGTATCGAAGCGGTTCTGGTCTGTCGTGAAGCGCTGGCGAGCAACGTCAAACCCAAGTTCGCGGTTGACGCCCTGGTGGCCACGGTGGGACAGGAGCTTCGGTAAGCTCAGCCCTCGGCATCCGGTCATGGTCGGCCTGCCACGCCGCCTTAGCTCAGTCGGTAGAGCGATTCACTCGTAATGAATAGGTCGGGGGTTCGATTCCCCCAGGCGGCTCGATTACCGCAGTTCAGGATGGCAGGACCGGAAAATTGTCAGACCCCGGTGAGAAAATGCGCTCATGCCTGACGCTGCCGACTCTGCCGACTCTGCCGACTCTGCCAACCCCGATACCGATTCCGTACTGACCGATGATTCCCTACTGACCGATGATCTGGAAGATCCCATCGCCGCCGTTGTCGCGGTGGAGGTCTCCCGCCGATTCATCCAGCTGTGCATGTGCGCCGCGGAGCCGGTCGTCGCCGATCTGCTGCGTCGGGAGCCGATGCTGCGCAAGCCGGGCGGGATCGATCTCGCCGAGCGTCGGATCGCGCAGCGGCTCTACCACCGCTTCGATCCGCAGGTGCTCGCGATCATGCAGGTCTGTGTGCCGCTGGCCCACGCCGAGTTCGCGTTCTCCCGGATGGAGGAGATGTTGCGCGCCCAGCTCGGCGACATCATCAAGACCGCCGCAAGCTACCTTCTCAGCGACGGCCGTGACACCGCCCTGCAGATGATGACGGTGGCGACCACGATGGCCGCCCGCGACGTGCAGGCCGCCACCGCCACCATCATCGCCGACAGTCACCTCACCGAGGACGATCACTAACCCGTCGGGCGCGTCGCCAGATAACCGACCGGACCGGCGGCGACGCAGACCGAGAGTGCGGTCGTCTCGGCTCGGACGTCGATCGCATCGCCGGCGCCGGAGAGCCGGACGAAGACCCGGTTCAGACCGGGCTTGACCCGGACCCGTGCCTGCGGCCCGACCGGCAGCGACATCACCATCGTCCCCTCGCTGTTCGCGAGGTAGTTGACCTCCGCGGTCCACTCGGCCGGCAGCAGCGGACCATCGAGCACCAGCCGGGCCGGAGCGTCGGGCTGAACCAGATACCCGCACTGCGCCCTCGGCCCCGGTGCGATCCGCCGAACCCACGTGACATCGGCGTCCACCACGTGCCCATTGCTGTCGAGCATCCGGAGCAGTTCGGTGGACTGGCTGAATTCAGGCCGGTCGGTGATCAGGGCGAACATGTGGCTGGCCAGGTTCTCCGGCCCGACGACCCGCTGCAGGATCAGCGGATCGACCTCCTGATCGAGCATGGGGGCTGAGGATTGCGACCGCGCCGTGGCCAGACCCGCGACTGCGTTCTGCAGGTAGGCCTTGGTGGGGTTGTCCTGCCAGCTGCTCAGAAAGGTCCGCGTCGAAACCAGGCTGCTGGCGAGGAACGCGGTCAGCAGCGTCGCCACCACGGCGGTGCGGCGGGGGGAGGCGTCCATCCACCGCGATCCCTCGCGGTTTGGAGCGTGCAGTCCGACGGCCGCCAGCAGTGCGAGCACGAAGACCAAGTCGGGCAGGTAGCGCAGGGTCTGGGCGAGTTCGAGGGCCGTGAACGCCGAGGAGCGCATCAGGTAGATCGGAATCTGACATCCGACCGCGTAACCCGCGGCTGTCAGCCAGAGCGCACCGATGCGCTGCTTGCGCAGCAGCGAGATCGTCACCACCACGAACAGTGCCAACCATCCGAGAGCCATCGCCCCGACCGGAGGGACAGCCCACGGTGATGCCGGCGCCCAGCGTTGCCACTGCCACGGCCCGCCCGCCAGACCGGGAACGATGCCGTGGGTTATCGAGCGCGACAACAGATCCCACGTCATCGCAAGATCGTGGCTCCACCGCTGTTGATTCACCACTGCGACGTAGAGCCCCGCCCAGAGTGCGGTCAGGCCCAGCAACGAGGCCCACAGCCGCATCCCGGCCCGCCATACTCCGGCGATCACCCCGCCGCGGCCTTCGACGTGCCAGATCAAGGTGACGATGGTGAATGCGACGAACGGAATGACCGCCGACTTCTCGAAGAAGAGCAGACCGCCCAGGTAGGCGAGCGTCGCGGTGATCGCATAACGCTGTTTGCCGGTGCGGATCAGCAGAACGGCGTCGGCGCACACCCAGGCCAGGGCGGCGAGCATCGGCAGGTAGTTCAGTGCGGCCGCCCACCATGCGAAGGACGGCACCGTCAGCGGTGTGAACAACGCGAAACACAACGGCACCAGCAGGACCGGACGCCGGCCGAGGATCACCCACAGCGCGCGCAGCAGAGCCAGCGACGCCAGCAGTTGCAGCACCAGCATGCTCACCGCCGGCCAGAGCCACACCAGCGGTGCGGCGCGGGTGATGACGCCGCTGAGCAGGAACGCCGCCGGCATGACGTGTCCGTCGTGATCGGTGAACAGATTCCCCGGCGAGAGCAGCGGCCGGGTGCCCGCCCTGCCGACCAGAATCAGATCGTCCCAGTAGAAGTAGCCACCGAACGCCAACCCCGCGCGAACGGCGAGTTGCAGGCCGATCAGCGCCAGTGCCGCCACGGCCACCGGGGGCACACGCCGGGAGGCATCGGACATCGCCACGACTGTACGGCGAAGCGCGGAAGGCTTCCCGCGGGGTCGACCTCGGTATGGTTCTACAAATGCGCGCACTGGTCACCGGCGCTGCGGGGTTCATCGGCTCGACGCTGGTGGACCGTCTGCTGGCCGACGGTCACACCGTCATCGGCGTGGACGACCTCAGCAACGGACGGTTGGGGAACCTCGACGGCGCGCGCGCCGAGAACCGGTTCGACTTCATCGAGGCCGACATCGTCACCGCCGACCTCCTCGGCATTCTCGCCGGCGCCCGGCCCGAGGTGGTGTTTCACCTCGCGGCTCAGATCGACGTCCGGCGGTCGGTGGCCGATCCGGAACTCGACGCGACCGTGAACGCCGTGGGCACCGTCAGGCTCGCGGAGGCCGCGCGGCGGGTGCACGTCGCCAGGATCGTCAACACCTCCTCCGGGGGGTCCATCTACGGCGTTCCCGACGTCCGCCCCACCCCGGAGAGCGCCCCGGTCGATCCGGCCTCGCCGTACGCCGCCAGCAAGGTCGCCGCCGAGGTGTACCTCAACAGCTTCCGCCACCTCTACGGCCTGGACTGTGCTCACATCGCGCCGGCGAATGTCTATGGGCCGCGGCAGGATCCACATGGTGAGGCAGGTGTGGTCGCGATCTTCGCCCAGGCCATGCTGGGCGGAGACCCGACCACGGTGTTCGGAGACGGCGGCAACACCCGGGATTACGTCTATGTCGATGACGTCGTTCAGGCGTTCGTCTCCGTCGCGCACGCCGACGGTGGCGGCCGGCGATTCAACATCGGCACCGGTGTGCAGACCAGCGACCGCGATCTGCATTCCCTCGTAGCCGCGGCCGTCGGCATCTCCGACCGGCCGCGGTTCGCCCCCGCGCGCCTGGGCGATATCCGGCACTCGTGTCTTGATGCCGCCGCGGCGCGGGCTGCACTCGGCTGGCGGCCTACCGTCACCCTTGACGAGGGCGTGCGCCGGACAGTGGAGTACTTCCGATCACGTCAGTGATCCGGCGTGCGCGCCGTCTGCAGTGCCACTGCGCGCGCCAAACGCGCGTACTTCAACTCCATATCCTTGAACCGCAGATACGTGCTAAGCGTCGTGAACACGAACGCGATCATGAGTGCGTAGGACAACAGGTCTGCGCCGCGATCGACCCCCAGCCAGTTGGCGACCACGGTCGTGTCGTCGGGTCGCAGGATCGCGTAGATCGCGGCGATGACGAACAACACGTAGCCGACCTTGACCCACGCCTTGGCCTTGGCGTTGGTTCGCGACCGCAACAGGTAGACCAGCAGTGTGATCACCGCCGCGATCAGCAGCACCTGAATCCAGTTCATCGGCGCAGCCTCCGTCGCAGGAATCCGTCGAAGACGATGTTCACCCCGTTGAGCAGGGGCTGTCCCTTCGACATCGAGTAGTCGGTGTAGAGGATCTCCACGGGCTCTTCAGTGACCCGCCAGCGATTCTCGTCGATCAGTTTGATGAACTCCCCGGCGTGACTCATGCCGCTCATGGTGAGGACGAGGTCGTCGGCGACTTTCCGGTTGAACACGCGCAACCCGTTGTGCGCGTCGGTGAGGCCCAGCCGCCGGCTTGTCGGGCTCAGCCAGGCCGCCGTCCTGAGCACCCACCGCTTCAGCGGGGGTGTCTCGGTGCGCGTGGATCCGGCGAAGCGGGTGCCGATGACGATGTCGACGTCGCCACGGCGTAACCGGTCGAGCATCGTCACGACATCCTTCACGCGGTGCTGACCATCGGCGTCGAAGGTCGCGAAGGCGCTGGCGCCGGGTCGGCTTCGCGCGTACTCCACACCGGTCTGGATGGCCGCGCCCTGGCCGAGATTCACCGGATGTCCCACCACGTGCGCGCCGGCGCGCAGTGCGATATCACCGGTCTCGTCGCTGCTGCCGTCGTCGACGCAGACCACGTTGGCGAAGACGGAGCGAAGTTCAGCGACGACGTCGCCGATGACCTGTGCCTCGTTGAACGCCGGGATGATGATCCAGGCGTCGGTCTGCGGGGCTGCATGGGTGTCGATGGTCACGAACCTACCGTGATTCCGACCGCTGCAGCGCGAAGAGATGCACGGCGATACCCACCAGTGGCCCGCAGAGCAGCGCCACCACCGTGCGGGTGGGAAGGTCCAATGGCAGCGTCAGCAACAGCGCTGCCGCGACGGTGGCGCCCACCCACCCCGCCGCGTACGCGCGGTGCAGGGCCGCAGCGACCGTGGCCGCCCCGGTGAGTGTCAGCAGTGCGACCGACACCGCCGCGGCAGTTAGCCAGGCGAGCAGCGCCGGCCCGGCTTCATAGTCGGAGCCGAATGCGGTGCGAATCAGCCACGGGCCCAGCAGTGCGGCCGAGATCACGCCGAGCGCCCCCAGTCCCGCCACGACGGCCGCCGGAAGCAGCAGTGCGCGCAACCGGGTCCGTCGGTGATCGACGAAGTAGGCGATGAGGTTTCCCTGCATGGCGGTGAGGGGGACGAGCAGCGGCGCCCGGGTCAGTGTCACGGCGAGAATGACGATTCCACCTGCCGCGCCCAATTCACCCGAGGTCGCCTTGAGTAAAACCGGGAAACCCATCACGAGAACGGCGCTCGCACCCGCCGCGGCGATGGAGTGCGCCGCTCCGCGGAGGAAGTCACCGACGCCCACCTCAGTCCGGACACCGGCCGCGGCACGGGCGCTGCGTGAGATCGACAGCATCATCAGCCACGCCACTGCGCCGCCGACAGTCGCCCACAGAAATCCGACCAGTCCCCAGCCCAGCGCGACGGTCGCCCCAGCGATCAGCACCCGGATCACCGCATCGGTGACCATCAGCGACCCGTACAGCGTCCAATTCCCGACCCCGGCCAGCATGCCCAGCAGTGTGGCGTGCAGACAGAATCCGGCCAGACCGATGGACAACAGGACCACCGAGAGCACCCGCGATTCGGCGAACACGTGCGGCGCCCACAGCACGGCGGTGCCCGCGATCACAGTGGCGGCAGCCACCGCGACGCCCGCGGCCACCCACATGGGTCTGGTGTCCGCACCGTGACCCGCCGGGCGGTGGCGGGAGGCACGCACCTCTCTGGTCGCCTCCTGAAGCAATCCGTTAGCCGCTCCGGCCACCAGACCGAACGCGCCCCAGAACACCCCGAACACCGAGAATCCCGCGGGATCGAGGGTGCGCGCGGCCAGGTAGAGGACGGTGTAGCCGCACAGCGCACTGACCACCGTGGCGACGCCGACCCGCGCCACACTGGCACGGGCGATCGGCCCCGGCGTCGCAGTCAGGGCGTCCAGGGGGGCGCCCGCGTCGGTCATAGGAGCGGCATCTCAGTCGAGTACAACCACGCCTTCCACAGCGGAGCCAGGGAGATATCGGAGTAGTTGGAGGCGAGTCCGGTGAAGTCGTCGGTCACCACGGTGCTGTGGCGATACCGGTCTGTCCACTCGCGCAACAGGGCGAAGAACCTCTCGTCGCCGATCACCCCGCGCAAGGCGTGCAGTGTCAGCGCACCCCGCTTGTAAACCCTGTCGTCGAACATGTCCCGCGGACCGGGGTCAGAGAGCAGTAGGTCCTGCTGGGAATCCGCTAGCCTTTGGTGGAACTCGCGCGCCAGCGCAGCCGCAGTCGGACCGCCGGAATGCTCCGACCACAGCCATTCCGCGTAACACGCGAAGCCCTCATGCAACCAGATGTCCCGCCAGCGTCGCACTGTGACGCTGTTTCCGAACCACTGATGCGCCAGTTCATGGGCGATCAGTCGTTCGTGACCGCGATTTCCATCGCAGTGGTTCGACCCGAATATCGATACCCCTTGCGCCTCAAGGGGTATCTCCAGCTCGTCGTCAGTCACTACGACGGTGTATCCGGCCGCCAGGGGGTACGCCCCGAACAGCGTGATGAACAACTTCATCATTTCGGGTTGACGTGCGAAGTCGTGGTCGAAGTTCCCCTGCAGCCGCCGGGGTAGCACCACGTGCATGGGAACGGGTGTCTTCAGAAGCTTGTAAGTCTGGTAGTCACCGATCTGCAGGGTTGCCAAGTAGGGCGAGGTCGGTTCCGGTTGGTCAAAAGTCCAGTCGGTTTGAGCCGCGCGGATGCGTCGACTGACGAGTTTCCCGTTGGATACAACGGTGTAGGGACTGTCGGTGCTGATCGTGATCCGGAAGCTCGCCTTCGCACTGGGGTGGTCATCGCAGGGGAACCACGAGGGAGAGCCGTTGGGCTGGCCGGCAACAAGCACGCCATTGGACAGCTCCTCAAACCCCACGGTGCCCCAGATGCTCTGCAGGGGTCGTGGTGATCCGCCGTAGCGCACGACGATCGACATCGCCGACCCGACCGGTAGCGGCGCATCCAGGCGAATGCGCAGTTTGCCTCCCGACGTCCCGTAGTGCGCGGGCCGGCAACCGTTGACGCTTACCTTGCTCACTGTCAGCGCATCGGAGATGTCGAGGGTGAACATCTTCAGCGATGCCAGCGTCACGGCGGTGATGACGGCAGTTCCGGTAAGCCGATTGCTGGCGACCTTGTAGTCAAGATCCAGTTCGTAACGCGACACCCGGTACCCGAAGTTGCCGCTGCCGGGGATATAGGGATCGATGACCGGCGGCCCCCCGGCCTTCCCGCCATCTTTCTTCATGCCGCCGTACCGGGCATACGTGTCTGCTGTCGGTCCCGTGACATTCCTCGCGCGGCCTGCCAAGGTGCGATCGGATTGCCCTGCCACCGCGTTGAAGGCGGGACCTCGTCTCCGCGCATCACCAGGGACGCCGGCCCGACGGTGGCTCCGGATCCAATGCGGGATGCCGGTAGCGCGACGCAATGCGGACCGAGGGTCGCACCGTCCTCCAGGACGACGGTGTCCATCCGCATGATCCGGTCATGGAACAGGTGAGTCTGCACCACGCAGCCCCGGTTGACCGTGCTTCCTGCGCCGAGACTGACCAGATCTGCCTCCGGCAGCCAGTATGACTCACACCACGCCCCGCGGCCGATACGCGCGCCCAATGCGCGCAGCCAGAGATTCATCACCGGCGTACCAGCAGCGGCCCGCGCGAACCACGGCGCCGCGACGGTTTCGACAAAGGTGTCAGCGACTTCGTTTCGCCATACGAACGACGACCACAGCGGGTGCTCACCGCTATGAATACGCCCAACCACAATCCATTTCGCGACCACCGCCGCCGCACCGGCGACAGCTCCGGCCAGAAGCAGAAGAACACCACCGCCCAGTGCTGCTGCGCCATAGCCGCCTCGAAGGACCAGGAACTGCAACGACGCCAGCATCGCGACACCGATCCCGAAGCTCACCATCACCGGGATCAGCCGGCAGGTCTCGACGCAACCCCGCATGAATCTCAGGCGCGCTGGCGGGTCGAATGTCAGAGTGGCCTCTGCTTCATCGACTCTCCGGCGCAGTCGGATCGGCGGACTGCCCAGCCAGGAGGAGCCCTTTTTCGCCTTGGTGGGCGTCGCGGACAGGACTGCAACCAATCCGTCGTCGGGAACTCTGCGCCCGGGCTGGGTGATGCCTGAATTCCCGAGGAAGGCGCGCTTACCGATGGTGGCTTTCGCGACGTGGATCCAGCCTCCGCCGAGTTCGTAGGACGCCACCATCGTGTCGTCGGCAAGGAATGCGCCGTCCTCGATGACGGTGAACTTGGGTGTCACCAGAGCGGTGGAGATCTCGGTGTTGCGGCCCACTGTGGCGCCAAGGATGCGCAGCCACGTCGGCGTGAGCAGGCTCGCGTAAAGGGGAAACAGGTAGTTGCGCGCCCCGTCCATCAATCGTTCGGTCGCCCACAATTGCCAGCCGGCACGGCTGCGCACCGGGTGGTAACCCTCCCGCAATCCGATGGAGAGCACTCGCACCCCAACGACAGTCAGCGCTGCGAACACCGCGAGAGCGACCAGGGTTGCGCCCGGAATCCATGGTCCGGCAGCGCGTATCGCCGCGCCTAGCGTTGCTGTGTCCCGGGCCGCCCAGCCGAGTACAACCAGTCCGGCGGCCAGCGACACCAGCGGCAGGGCGGCGATCGCCAACGACGACACCGCAAAGACGGGCACCCAGTGGACTGCCCTGGGAGGCCGGCGATCAGGCCATGGGTGGCGGGCCTTGCCCGACTTCACCGCCGGTGAGCCTTTCCAGTACTGACTGCCCTTCACCTTCCCGACCACTGCCGAACCGGCAGCCACGTCGGCGTCCTTGCCGATCTCGGCACCGGGCAACAGGGTGGTGCGGCCGCCGATGGTCGCGTCATTGCCGATCACGATCGGCCCGACGTGGAACACGTCCCCGTCGATCCAGTGACCGCTGAGATCAACCTCCGGTTCGATGGAACAACGGTGACCCACTGTCAGCATTCCGGTCACCGGCGGCGCAGAGTGCAGGTCCACACCCCTGCCGATCGAGTTACCCAGAGCTCGCGCGTAATAGACAAGCCATGGGGCGCCGGCAAGGTTCTCTGCACCGCTCGCGGTGGCCAAGCGCTCCGCCAGCCACACTCGCAGATGCTCGGGGCCGCCGCGCCGGTAACTGCCGGGCTTTAGCCCGGTTAACAACAGGCGGGCACCGATCACTGCGATTGCCATTCGGCCGGCGGGTGTCACGAAAGCGACGAAGGCGCCGACGACCACCCACCAGTTCACCGGAACCAGCCATGCCAGTGGATGTATCTGGGCCGCAATGTTATTGGCTATTGCCAGCCAGGTCAGCCACTGCAAGGCGGTCAGTGTTGCCAACGGCAGCGAAAGAGCAACCTGGGCAACACGCGTCACCCGGGGTATTGGACGCACCAGTCGCGGGGCAGCGGCGACGGGGGCGGGCTGATCCCGGCCGAGTTCCTCGAGGAAGCCGGCCATCGAACCGAGCCGGGGGTGGTCGTAGAGATGGGCCACCGTCATCTCCGGGAACCGCGGACGCAACGCGACGACGAGTTGGGCCGCTGACAGTGAGCCGCCGCCGAGGGCGAAGAAATCGGCCTCCGGGCCATCCACGACGGTGCCGAGCACGTCCTGCCACAGCCCGGCGAGCCAGCCCATCATCCCGCCGAGTTGAACACCGACGTCGGGGACGTCGCCCGGTGGCGGCCATGGCAGAGCGTTTCGGTCGACCTTGCCCGAGGTGCGGGTGGGCAACTCATCGACGAGCACCAGGCGGGGCACCAGCGCGGCCGGCATCGAGTCGGCCAAGTGGGCGCGTGCGCCGGCGAGATCGAAATCAGGATGGGCGGAGGCGATGTAACCGACCAGGATCGGCGTGCCGCTGGCGGATTTGCGCACCGCAGCCGCCCCGCCGCTCACCCCAGGCAAATTCACCAGAGCCGAGTCGATTTCGCCAAGTTCGATCCGCCGCCCGCCGACCTTCACCTGGTCGTCGGCGCGTCCCTGGAAATACAGACCGTCGGACTCGAGGCGGACCAGATCGCCACTGCGATAGGCCCGTGCCCAGCCCAGCGTCGGCATCGACCCGTATTTCTCGGCGTCCTTAGCCGGATCGAGATAACGGGCCAGGCCGACGCCGCCGATGACGAGTTCTCCGACCTCGCCCTGCTTGACGGGCAGGCCAAGGCCGTCGACGACAGCAAGATCCCAGCCGGCCAGGGGCAATCCGATACTCACAGGGGCACCGGGGCGCAGTTGCGCCCCGCACGCTACGACAGTGGCTTCGGTGGGGCCGTAGGTATTCCACACCTCGCGGCCCTCGATGGCGAGTCGCTCGGCTAGCTCAGGCGGGCATGCCTCACCGCCGAAGATCAGTAGCCGCACCGCCTCCAGCGCCTCGGCGGGCCACAGCGATGCAAGAGTTGGAACGGTTGACACGACCGTGATGTCCCGAGACACCAGCCACGGCCCGAGATCCATCCCGCTGCGCACCAGCGCGCGCGGTGCCGGCACCAGGCAGGCACCGTAGCGCCACGCCAACCACATCTCCTCGCAGGATGCGTCGAAGCCCACCGACAGGCCCGCCAGCACCCGGTCGCCCGGCCCGATCGGATTGTCCTGCATGTACATTCGCGCTTCTGCATCGACGAATGCTGCTGCGTTGCGATGTGTGACCGCCACACCTTTGGGAACGCCGGTGGACCCCGAGGTGAAGATTATCCATGCGTCATCGCCCACCCCGGGGCTGCCGGCGCTCCAACCCCGCGACACCCCTGGGCCACGGGACAAACCCGCCTCAGTGATGACTGCGGCCACACCGGCTTCGTGGAACACCAAGTCCGCGCGCTCATCGGGGTCGTCGGCGTCGACAGGCACGTAGGCCGCACCGGCGGCCAGCGTGGAGAGTATTGCCATGTACAGCGAGTAGCTGCCCGAGGGCATCCGGATGCCGATGCGGTCGCCGCGACCGATGCCTCGAGCGGCCAACCACCGCACACCAGCTTCGATGTCCTCGATCATCTCCGCGTAGGTGAGTTGCACGTCGCCGTCGTCGATGCCGGTGGCCTGCGGGCTGCGCGCCGCTGTCGCGTAGAGGATGTCGATGAGGGTCCGTGGTGCGGGTGCGTGTCCGGAGAGGAGGTACTGCCGGGGGATCTCGGGTGCCGCCACGCCACAGAATCCTAGGGTGCGAAGTGCGCGTCGGGACGCGACCTGAGACACTTGAGGCGCAGAGGGGAGTATTCCTTCGCCGCGGTGTCGTCACCACGTCGACCCTTTCCGGGGTCGTCCGGTTCCGCGGGCCGTATCTCGCGGCGGAAGAGACCTCGGGCGTACTTGGCTAGATTCAGTCCACGACGGCCGGAGGTTCCTCAAGACGTGAACGTCTCCACGATCGAATGGGTCATCACCCTCGGGGTCACTCTGGCGATTCTGGCCCTTGATGTGCTGATCATCGGCCGCCGGCCGCACGAACCGAGTCGTCGCGAATGCGTGACTGCGCTGTCGATCTACATTGCACTGGCGGTCGCATTCGGTGTCTGGGTCTGGCAGGCCCACGGCAGCCAGTACGGGGTGGAGTTCTTCGCGGGCTGGCTGACCGAGTACAGCCTGTCGGTGGACAACCTGTTCATCTTCATCATCATCATGGCCAGCTTCAAGGTGCCCAAGCGCTACCAGCAGCAGGCGCTGATGGTGGGCATCGTCCTGGCCCTGGTCTTCCGCGGCATCTTCATCGCACTCGGAGCCGTCGCGATCAAAGAGTTCTCGTGGATCTTCTATGTCTTCGGTGCCTTCCTGGTGATCACCGCGATCCGGCTCGCACTCGACACCGAACACGACGACGACGCGGACAATGCTGTGGTGCGCTTAGCCAAGACGTACCTCAACACCACCGATGACTGGTCGGGCGGTCTCAAGCTCTACGTCAAGCAGGGCAGTAAGCGACTGTTGACCCCGATGTTTCTCGTGATACTCGCGCTGGCCACCACCGACCTGCTGTTCGCCGTGGATTCGATCCCGGCGATCTACGGACTCACCAGCGAACCGTATCTGGTCTTCACCGCGAACGTCTTCGCACTGATGGGGCTTCGCCAGCTGTACTTCCTTCTCGGCGATCTGCTCAACCGACTGGTGTATCTGTCCCAGGGGCTGGCGTTCATTCTGTGCTTCATCGGTGTCAAACTGCTGCTGCATGCCCTGCACGAGAACACGTTGCCGTTCATCAACGGCGGCGAACCGGTCGGTGTTCCGGAGATTCCAACCCTGCTGAGCCTTGCAGTGATCGTCTTGACGCTGCTGTTAACCATGATCGCCAGCCTGGTCAAGACCCGGATGGATGCGGCCTGACTCACCAGCCGGTGATCAGGTCCAGTTGTTGTAGCCGCCCTCCGGCCCTAGCATCCGCTGCAGCCGACTGCGGTTGAGGCGGGCGATCTCGTTGCGGACCACCTTGCGCTCGGTCTCGGCATCGTTGTGCATGCGGTCTTCGATTGCTGCGATCACGCCACGTGCCGGGCTGTAGGAGGCGAGTGCGCCGACGTGCATGACGAAATCGAAGCCGAAGTGGTCGCGGTAGCGGCGGGCCGCCGCGTGCAGAGTCGCCATCACCTCGGGTCGCGGATCCCAGACAGAACACTGCTCGGCATGCGACCAGGTGCTCCCGGGCCGGGCCCCGACGCCGGGATATGCGTGCATGATCTCGTCGATCGACTGCTCGGCGAGTGCGAACAGCACGGCATCGGACTTGCGGAACAGTGACCCGCGGTCGGCGTAGGGCCGGCCGCCGGCCAGTTCCGCCGCCATCGTGAGGCTGTTGCAGCACTCGTAGAGGGCATGGACTGCGCGGCGGGTCGGCAGGGTGTTGAACCCGTCAAGTCCGATGCTCTGATGCAACAGCACACGGTGATGATCCGACACCGGAGGGCAAAACGGCGTTACGCCGCGTTACAGGCAGGAAAACTCTGCCGGGGCTCTAGTGGTGGCCCTCGTTGGCGAAGCGCTCCCGCGAACGCTCGATCTCCGCCTCGGCCTCGGCGCGGCCGACGAAGTCGGCGGCCTCGACGTACTTACCCGGCTCGAGGTCCTTGTAGTGCATGAAGAAATGCTTGATGGCCTCGCGTTCGTGCTTGGGCACGTCGTCGAGATCTCTGATGTGGTCCCACCGCTGGTCGCCAGCGGGCACGCAGATCACCTTGTCGTCACCGCCGGCGTCGTCGACCATCTGGAACATGCCGACCGCCCGTGCCGCCACGACGACTCCCGGGTGCACTGACTCCGGCAGCAGCACCATGGCGTCCAGTGGGTCACCGTCGTCGCCGAGGGTGTCCTCGATGAAGCCGTAGTCCGCGGGATACCCCATCGGCGTGTACAGGTGGCGATCCAGACGCAGCCTGCCCGTCTTGTGGTCGATCTCGTACTTGTTGCGCTGGCCTTTGGGGATCTCGATCGTGACGTCGAACTGCACCGAGAGTCTCCTTCCCGCTGAGGGTGTGCGCCGTGGCGACGCGATCCAACCCTAATGGAGCGATTACCTCCTAGAAGGGGCTGTTGGGCACAATGGTCACCGAACGAGGTATTGGTCACCGAACGAGGTATTCGTGCCGGTTCGCGACGGTCGGGAGAGAGATGGTCCGCACACCGAAACGCCGCACCCATCTGGTGCTGGCGACGACGGTGATCGCACTGGTCGCCGCGGTGGTCGCGGCGGCTGCGGTGCTGGCCTCCGGTAGCCGTAGCAGCGCGATGGTCCCCCCGCCGCGGCCCCCGGCCAAGGTCGATCCGGGTGTCGTGCCGCTGCCCGACTCGGCCCCCGTGCCCACCACCTCGGGGATGACCGCGGCGTTGGCCAAGGCGGTCGCCGATCCCAACCTGGGCAGCCTCACCGGCCGGGTCACCGATGCGCGCTCGGGGCAGCAGATCTGGGAGCAGCGCGCTGACGTGCCGATGCAGCCGGCGTCGACCAACAAGGTGCTGACCGCGGCGGCGGCACTGCTGACCCTCGATCGAGATGCGCGGCTCACCACCGTGGTGCAAGCCGCCGATCAGACCCGGATGCCGGGCGTCGTGGTGCTCATCGGGGGTGGCGATCCGACGCTGTCGGCCGCGCCGCCCACCGAGGAGACGTGGTACCGCGACGCCGCCCGCATCTCCGATCTCGCCGAACAGGTGCGCCGCAGCGGAATCACACCGACTGCCGTTCAAGTCGACATCTCCTCCTACAGCGGTCCGGACATGGCGCCGGGGTGGGATCCGGCCGACATCGGCGGCGGCGACATCGCACCCATCCAGGCCGTCATGCTCGACGCCGGCCGAATCCAGCCCACCACCTTGGAGTCGCGGCGCTCCCTGACGCCTGCCCTCGATGCCGGCCGCGCACTGGCCGTCGCACTGGCAGTGGACCCCGCAAAGGTGACCTACGCACCCGGCCCCGCGGGCGGACGCCAACTCGCCTCGGTGCAGTCGGCGCCGCTCATGGAGCGCCTGCGGCAGATGATGAACGCCTCGGACAACGTGATGGCGGAGACGATCGGCCGGGAGGTGGCCAAGGCGACCGGCCGACCCATGAGCTTCGCCGGCGCGGTCGACGCGGTGATCGCGAAACTCGCGGCCGAGAAGATCGATGTCGCCGGCGCATCTCTCGTCGATTCCAGCGGTCTGTCGGTGGCCAACCTGCTCACCGCCAAGACCCTCGACGGTGTGGTGCAGGAGGCCGCCGGTCCGGACAAGCCGGCCCTTCGGCCGCTGCTGGACCTGTTGCCCATCGCGGGCGGCAGCGGCACGCTGTCGGATCGTTTCCTCGACGTCGACGGCAAGAAATCGCCGGCCGGCTGGCTGCGCGCGAAGACCGGGTCGCTCACCAAGACCAATGCACTCGCGGGGATCGTGACCGACACCAGCGGGCGCGTGCTGACCTTTGCCTTCCTCTCCAACAACGCCGGCTTCGCGGGTCGAACCGCCATCGACGCGCTCGCCGGAGCGTTACGCACCTGTGGATGCGGCGGGTCTTGAGGATTCCGCCGTGGCCTCGCAACTGACCGTCGGCGGCGCCGTCGACTGGGAGTTCGCGGGGTCCGTCGGCGCGCGCCTGGCGCGGCCCGGGCCGCCCGCCACCGACTACACCCGG
>JBAXCK010000002.1:0-62243 GCA_037141465.1 Mycobacteriaceae bacterium
ACGAGCGTCCGCCTGAAAAGCGGAAGGTCGCCGGTTCGATCCCGGCCCTGGCCACCGGTGTTGTCGAAGTCCGTCAGCGCTCGTAACCGCTTCCGGAGCGGAAGACCCCGAGGCTGATGGCGACGATGACGGCCGCGAGTGCGATCACCGGCGCAACCACGAACCGCGACACGGTTGCCCCCACGACGGCGCCGGTGAGCATCGTGGCGACCACGGCGTAGCGCAATCGTTCCCGCTGCCCGCTGCCGCCGGCGAGGCGGCTGTCGACGCCCAGACCGACGATGGTCGACGTCAGCACGGTGGTACTGAGTTCCTGGATGCCGAACTGGCGGGCGGTGGCGGCTTGGGAGCCGAACGATATGGCCAGACCCGCGATGAGGATCAGCCGTCCGTTGCCGTGGTACTGCAGAACACCGCTGCCGGCCAGAACCGAAAGCAGCGCCAGCATCAGCACCTCGGCGCCCATTGCCACGGTCAGCCACAGTCGCACGTTGTGGTCGAGCTGGCGCGCGAAGCGACCGCCGGCGACGGTTCCGGCAACGAAACAGACAAATGCGACCACCGCGGCGCCCAAGTCGATTGTCGAGTGCGGCACGAACCAGAAGCCGAGGAAGATCACGTTGCCGGTCATATTGGCGACGAACACGTGTCCGAGAAACAGCACGCTGACCGCGTCGACCAGTCCGGTGGCGAAGGTCAGCAGCAGCAGCGCGATGACGGTGCGCCGGTCGGAGACCGGCGAGGCGACTGCCATCAAAGGGCTGCTCCCCTTGCCGCCCGCATCAATCCGCCCCCGATGATCAACCGCTGGATCTCACTGGTTCCCTCGTAGAGCCGCAGCAGCCGCACCTCGCGGTAGATCCGCTCCACCGGAACACCCCGCATGTAGCCGGTGCCGCCGTGCACCTGCACGGCGAGGTCGGCCACAGTCCCGGCCATCTCGGTGCAGAACAGCTTGGCCACCGACGGAGCGATGCGACGGTCCTCGCCGGTGAGCCACTTCTGCGCGGCATCGCGGACAAGTGCACGCCCGGCCATCACCTGCGTCTGCTGGTCGGCCAACATCGCCTGCACCAGTTGGAAGTCTCCGATCGGAGTTCCGCCCTGGGTCGCCGAGGCCGCGAACGCCACCGACTCGTCGAGTGCGCGCTGGGCGGCGCCGACGGCGAGTGCGGCGATGTGGATGCGGCCGCGAGCCAGCGAGGTCAGAGCAGCCCGGTAGCCGATGTCCTCGCTGCCGCCGATGAGGGAATCGGAACCGACGTGCACGTCGGTGAAATAGACATCCGACGTCCATGCCCCTTCCTGGCCCATCTTGGCGTCCTTCACTCCGACCTCCACGCCGGCTGCCTCGGCGGGCACCAGGAACACCGCGATCCCGGCGCCATCCTCGTCGGCCGGGCGGGTTCGGGCGAACACGATGAAGAGGTTCGCGACCGGTGCGTTGGTGATCCAGCGTTTCTGGCCGTTGATCACCCAGTCGTCACCGTCGCGGACCGCTCGTGTGCGCAGGCCCGAAGGGTTGGAGCCCGCACCCGGTTCGGTGAGGGCGAAGGATGCGGTCACCGCGCCGCTGGCGATGCCCTCCAGCCAGCGGGCCTTCTGTTCATCGGTGCCGAATCCCACGAGGACCTGACCGGCGATGCCGTTGTTGGTCCCGAACATCGAACGCAACGCCAGCGAGGTGTAGCCGAATTCGAGCGCCAGTTCGACGTCCTGGGCGACGTTCAGTCCGAGTCCGCCCCACTCCTGCGGAATGGCGTAGCCGAACAGTCCCATGCGTTTGGCTCGCTCACGCAGATCATCGGGAACGGCATCGTTCTCGGCGATCTCCGACTCACGGGGCACGACGACCTCGCGGACGAAGTGGCGGGTCTGTTTGAGGATTTCGCGGAAGTCCTCGTCGTCGACAGCGGGGCTCACCGCGTGGTCAGCAGTCATGACGCCATCAAATACGATGACCGCCATGGCGTTGCTGTCAGGGCGGATCGCGGTCGTGACCGGCGGAGCGCAGGGACTGGGTCTGGCGATCGCCCGGCAGTTCATCGACGAAGGCGCCCGGGTGGTGCTCGGTGACCTCGACCTCGATGCGACCCGTGCGGCGGCCGAGGGGCTCGGAGGCCCGACCCTGGCACATGCCGTGCACTGTGACGTGACATCGGGCTCTGAGGTGGATGCGCTCGTCGCCGCGGCACTCGAGCACTTCGGCGGTCTGGACGTCATGGTGAACAACGCCGGAATCACCCGCGACGCCACGTTGCGCAAGATGACCGAGGAGCAGTTCGACCAGGTGATCGCGGTGCATCTCAAGGGCACCTGGAACGGGACGCGGGCCGCCGCCGCCGTCATGCGTGAGAACGGCCGCGGCGCCATCATCAACATGTCGTCGATCTCCGGCAAGGTGGGTCTGGTCGGGCAGACCAACTACTCTGCGGCCAAGGCCGGCATCGTCGGGCTCACCAAGGCAGCCGCGAAGGAACTGGCGCATCTCGGCGTCCGGGTCAACGCCATCCAGCCGGGACTTATCCGCTCGGCGATGACGGAGGCGATGCCGCAACGCATCTGGGACGCCAAGCTCGCCGAGGTTCCCATGGGCCGCGCCGGGGAACCGTCGGAGGTCGCGTCGGTGGCCCTGTTCCTGGCCTCGGACCTGTCGTCGTACATGACCGGAACCGTGCTCGAGGTCACCGGCGGGCGGCACATCTAGTGACACGTCTGGCGCAGACCCTCGGCCTCACCGAATTCCAGACCGAGATCGTCGCCACGGTGCGGCAGTTCGTCGACAAGGAGATCATCCCCAACGCCGCCGAACTCGAACACACCGACACCTATCCGCAGGACATCGTCGACCAGATGAAGTCGATGGGGCTCTTCGGGCTGACGATCCCGACGGAGTACGGCGGTTTGGGGGAGTCGCTGCTGACCTATGCGCTCTGCGCGGAGGAACTGGCCCGCGGCTGGATGAGCGTCTCGGGTGTGATCAACACCCACTTCATCGTCGCCTACATGATCCGGCAGCACGGCACCGATGAGCAGAAACGACGGTTCCTGCCTCCGATGGCCACCGGTGAGACGCGGGGAGCGTTCTCGATGTCGGAGCCGGAACTCGGTTCGGATGTGGCGGCGATCCGCACGCGCGCTCAGCGGGGCACCGATGGGGAGTACAGCATCACCGGCCAGAAGATGTGGGTGACCAACGGTGGGAGTTCCACGCTGGTCGCGGCTCTCGTGCGCACCGATGAGGGGGCGGACAAGCCGCACCACAACCTGACCGCATTCCTGATCGAGAAGCCGGCCGGTTTCGGTGAGGTGGCACCCGGGCTCACCGTCCCGGGCAAGCTCGACAAGCTGGGCTACAAGGGCATCGACACCACCGAACTGATCTTCGATGGCTACATCGCCAGCCGCGATGACGTTCTGGGCGGACTACCCGGGCGCGGTTTCGCCCAGATGATGGACGGCATCGAAGTCGGCCGCGTCAACGTCGCCGCCCGCGCCTGCGGAGTGGCGATCCGCGCCTTCGAACTCGCGGTCCGCTACGCCCAGCAGCGCTCGACGTTCGGCAAGCCCATCGCCGAACATCAGGCGATCGCCTTCTCGCTGGCGGAGATGGCCACCAAAGTCGAGGCGGCCCATCTGATGATGGTCAACGCGGCACGGCTCAAGGACTCCGGGCAGCGCAACGACTTGGAGGCAGGCATGGCCAAGTACCTCGCCAGCGAGTTCTGCTCCGAGGTCACCCAGGCCAGCTTCAGGATCCACGGCGGTTACGGCTACTCCAAGGAGTACGAGATCGAGCGCCTCATGCGCGACGCGCCCTTCCTGCTGATCGGTGAGGGCACCAGTGAGATCCAGAAGACGATCATCAGCAAGCGGCTGTTGAACGACTACCGGATCTAGGGGCAGGCGATGCGGGTGCTCGACGAACTCGGCTACTACCTGCTGGCGGGAGCCGGCGGTGAAGGCCCGGCGACCCTGGTGGACGAGGCTCGCCGCGGCGAGGAGATGGGGTTTGGCACCGCGTTCATCTCCGAACGCTGGAACGTCAAAGAAGCGGCATCGCTCAGCGGGGCGGCATGTGCGGTCACCCGGCGCATGCAGATCGCAACCGCGGCCACCAACCACAACACCCGCCATCCGCTGATCACCGCGTCGTGGGCCACCACCCTGCATCGCCTCTCCGGCGGCCGATTCACCCTGGGCATCGGGCGCGGGATCGCAGCCGTCTATGGCGCGTTCGGCGTCCCGTCGGTCACGACCGCGCAGATGGCCGACTTCGCGGCGGTCATGCGCCGGCTGTGGCACGGCGAGGTGATCGTCAACCACGACGGGCCGATCGGGAAGTATCCGATTCTGGCGCTGGACACCGATTTCGACGAGGACATCAGGCTTGCGCTGGTGGCCTTCGGTCCCAACACGCTGGCACTGGGCGGCCGGCTGTTCGACGACGTCATCCTGCACACCTACTTCCCGCCCGAAACGCTGCAGCGGTGTGTGCGAATCGTCAAGCAGGCAGCCGAAGAAGCCGGCCGTGATCCCGCCGACGTGCGGGTGTGGTCCTGCCTGGCGACCGTCGGCGACCATCTGCCCGAGGAACTGCGGCTGAAGAAGACCGTCGCACGACTGGCCACCTACCTGCAGGGCTACGGCGACCTGATGGTCACCACCAACGGTTGGGATCCCGCTGTGCTGCAACGATTCCGGTCCGATGCGGTGGTGCAGTCCATCGGCGGCGGCATCGACCACAAGGCCAGCGCCGACCAGATCGAGCACATCGCCACTCTGATCCCCGACGAATGGCTGCAATCGGCGGCCACCGGCACGGCTGGGCAGTGTGTGCGCCGTATCCGCGACGAGTTCGGTTACGGCGCCGATGCGGTGATCCTGCACGGAGCCACCCCCGACGAGTTGGAGCCCGTCATCTCCGAGTACCGCCGTTAGATCGGCTGAGCAACTGATCGGCCAGTCCGCCTAGATCCGCGGCGTGCAGGTCGTTCTCTGCGCGCGGCGAGACGTCCATGAGCCGCCCCGTCCCGTACTCCTGCGGCCGCTCCACATACGCGGTGCGGAGACCGCATGCGCGGGCCGCGGCGAGATCCTCGTGGTGCGCCGCGACCAGCATCACCTGCTCGGGTTCGAGGTCGAAAATGTCGGCGGCGCCCAGATAGGTGGCCGGGTCAGGCTTGTAGGCGCGAAAGACTTCCGCACTGAGCACACAGTCCCAGGGCAGGCCGGCGCGCTTGGCCATATCGGTCAGCAGGCCGATGTTGCCGTTGGAGAGCGGACTGACGATGTAGCGGCGCTTCAGCCTGGTGATCGCGGCAACACTGTCCGGCCACGGGTCCAGCCGATGCCAGATCCGATTGAGCTCCGCGCGCTCGGTGTCATCGAGACCTTCCAGGCCGAATTGCGGCAGGATTTCATCCAGGATCTTCCGGTGCAGATCGTCCAGAAGCGTCCAGCCGACCTCGCCGGCCATGACCCGGGCCATTGCCGGCCGATATCCCGAACGCCAGGCGATCGCGAGGGCATCGCCGTCGACCTCGGGCCAGCGTGCGAGCACCTCGCGCACGATGCTGCCGTGCCAATCGACGACGGTGCCGAAGACGTCGAACAACAGCAGCTCGACGCTGTCCGCGCCGAAAGCCGGAGTCTGCACCACGTGATGCTAACCGGCTAGGGTCTGGTCCATGGCAGTCAACGATTCCCGCGAAGTCGTCATCGAGGCCACACCGGAGGAGATCCTCGACGTGATCGCCGACGTCGATTCCGCTCCGAAATGGTCACCGCAGTACCAGAGCGCCGAGATCGTGGAGACCTACAAGGACGGCCGGCCCAAGCGTGTGAAGATGAAGATCAAGACGGCCGGTATCTCCGATGACCTGGAGGTGGAGTACCGCTGGGGTGCCAACACGGCGGGCTGGACCCTGATCAAAGCAGGTCAGCTCAAAGCGCAAGATGCCACCTACACTCTGACACCCTCCGGTGACACGACCACGGTGCGGTTCGACCTGACCGTTGATCCCTCGATCCCTATTCCCGGCTTCATCATGAAGCGGGCGATCAAGGGCGCCATGGAGACCGCCACCGACGGCCTGCGCAAGCAGGTTCTCAAGGTCAAGAAGAAGTAGCGAGCGCCGAAAGCCGGTCGATCGCCTCGTCGAGGGTCTCGTTTCTTTTGCAGAATGCGAAGCGAACCAGGTGCCCCCACCGATCGCGGGGACCGGCGGGGTCACAGAACGCTGACATCGGTATCGCCGCCACGCCGGTCCGGTGCGGAAGTTCCTCGCAGAAGGCTTTGCTGTCATCGAACCCGAGCGGACGGGGATCGGCGCAGATGAAGTAGGTGCCCGCGCTGTCGTGGACCTCGAATCCGATGTGGCGCAACGCTGCAGCGAGGTGATCGCGTTTGGCCTGCAGGGAATCTCGCAGTGCGTCGACCCAGGCGTCTTCGTGGTTCAGCGCATAAGCCACCGCCGGCTGAAAAGGCGCACCGCCGACGTAGCTCAGGTACTGCTTGGCGGCGCGCACGCCGTTGACGAGTTCGGCGGGCCCACAGGCCCATCCGATCTTCCAGCCGGTGCAGTTGAACATCTTCGCCGCACTTGAAATCGTCACGGTGCGCTGCGCCATACCGGGGTAGGACGCCAGCGGTCGATGCTCCCGCCCGTCGAACGTCAGCCGCTCGTAGACCTCGTCGGAGATCACCAGAAGATCCGCTTCCACGGCGACCTCGGCCAGTGCCCGCCCCTCGGCCTCGGAGAGCATCATGCCGGTGGGATTGTGCGGGGAGTTGACGATCATCGCTGCGGTCCTGGGAGTGATCGCTGCGCGCACAGCGTCGGCGTCCAGCGCGAACCCTCGACCGTCGTATACCAACGGCACCGATATCCGGCGAGCGCCTGCCATGGCGATGTTGGGCGCGTAGGTGTCGAAGTACGGCTCGATGACGAGCACCTCGCTGCCGGGTTCGACCAGGCCGATCACCGCGGCGGCGATCGCCTCACTGGCGCCGACGGTGATGAGCACCTCGGAGTCCGGATCGAATTCCTGGTTGTAGCGGCGCCGGCGCTGGGCGCAGACGGCCCGGCGCAACTCCTCGATGCCCAGACCGGGCGGGTATTGATTGACGCCGTCGGCGATCGCCCGGCGGGCGGCCTCCAGCATCGCCGGCGGGCCGTCCTCGTCCGGGAAGCCCTGGCCGAGGTTGATCGCTCCGAGACTGGCGGCCAGTGCCGACATCTTCGCGAAGATGTTCACCTGGAACGGCGCCAGGCGCTCGACCACCATGGGCTGGGAGCCTACTGCCGGGGAGCCCGACCAACAGGTTGGCCGGGGCCGTGACAGCGGCGCCCCGGCGCCATCTAGGCTTGTATTGCCGGAAATTCCCAGTCAAGAATCCGAGGAATCCACATGTCTGAAGAAGCCTTCATCTACGAGGCCATCCGCACCCCGCGCGGCAAAGGCAAGAACGGCGCGCTGACCGAGGTCAAGCCGCTCAATCTCGTCACCGGTCTGATAGACGAGCTGCGCAGCCGTCATCCCGGACTCGACGAGACCATGATCAGCGACGTCATCCTCGGTTGTGTCTCACCGGTCGGGGACCAGGGCGGTGACATCGCCCGCACCGCGGTCATCGCCGCGGGCATGCCCGACACCGTCGGGGGTGTGCAACTCAACCGGTTCTGCGCCTCGGGCCTGGAGGCCGTCAACACCGCGGCGCAAAAGGTGCGCTCCGGGTGGGACGACATGGTCATCGCCGGCGGTGTGGAGTCGATGAGCCGGGTGCCGATGGGATCCGACGGCGGCGCGATGATGGCCGACCCGGCCACCAACTACGACGCCTACATCGTTCCGCAGGGCATCGGCGCCGACCTCATCGCGACGCTGGAGGGATTCACCCGCGACGACGTCGACAACTATGCGCTGCAGTCCCAGCAGCGCGCCGCCGACGCCTGGTCGGGCGGCTACTTTGCCAAGTCCATCGTTCCGGTCCGGGATCAGAACGGACTGCTGATCCTCGACCATGACGAGCACATGCGCCCCGACACCACCAAGGAAGGTCTGGGCAAGCTCAAGCCCGCCTTCGAGGGTCTGGCCGCGATGGCCGGTTTCGACGACGTGGCCATGCAGAAGTACCACTGGGTCGAGAAGATCAACCACGTTCACACCGGCGGCAACAGCTCCGGCATCGTCGACGGCGCCGCGCTGGTTCTGATCGGCAGTGAAAAAGCAGGGAAGGCGTCCGGCCTGACGCCGCGGGCCCGCGTCGTGGCGACCGCAACCAGCGGCGCGGACCCGACCATCATGCTCGTCGGCCCGACGCCGGCCACCGAGAAGGTGCTCGCCCGCGCCGGACTCACCGTCGACGACATCGACCTGTTCGAACTCAACGAGGCGTTCGCCTCGGTGGTGCTGAAGTTCCAGAAGGACCTGGGTATCCCCAGTGAGAAGCTCAACGTCAACGGCGGCGCCATCGCGATGGGCCACCCGCTGGGCGCGACCGGCGCCATGATCACCGGCACCATGGTCGACGAGCTGGAGCGCCGCGGTGCCAAGCGCGCACTGATCACCCTGTGCATCGGCGGCGGCATGGGCGTCGCGACCATCATCGAGCGAGTCTGAGAGGCCTGAGAAAACCATGGCGGAGAACACCATCAAGTGGGACAAGGATGCCGACGGCATCGTCACGCTGACCCTGGATGACCCCACCGGCGGCGCCAATGTGATGAACGAGCATTACAAGGAGTCCATGCACAAGGCCGTCGAACGTCTCGTGGCCGAGAAGGACTCGATCACCGGCGTCGTCATCACCTCGGGCAAGAAGACCTTCTTCGCCGGCGGCGACCTCAACGGCATCATCCAGATCACCCCGGAGCGCGCCGGCGAGGCCTTCGCTGAGGTCGAGGAGATCAAGGCCGACCTGCGCACGCTGGAGACCCTCGGTGTGCCGGTGGTCGCCGCGATCAACGGCGCCGCCCTCGGTGGCGGTCTGGAGATCGCGCTGGCCTGTCATCACCGGATCGCCGCGGACGTCAAGGGCAGCCAGATCGGCCTTCCCGAGGTCTCGCTCGGCCTGCTGCCCGGCGGCGGCGGTGTCACCCGCACCGTGCGCATGCTCGGTATCCAGAACGCCTTCGTCAACGTGCTGAGCCAGGGCACCCGATTCAACCCGAAGAAGGCCAAGGACACCGGACTCGTCGACGAACTCGTCGGCAGCATCGACGAACTCGTCCCCGCCGCCAAGGCGTGGATCAAGGCCAACCCCGACAAGCACACCCAGCCCTGGGATGCGCAGGGCTACAAGATGCCCGGCGGCACCCCGGCGAGCCCGGCGCTGGCCGCCATTCTGCCGTCGTTCCCGTCACTGCTGCGCAAGCAGATCAAGGGCGCCAACATGCCCGCTCCCCGGGCCATCCTGGCCGCTGCGGTCGAGGGCGCGCAGGTGGACTTCGACACCGCCAGTCGCATCGAGAGCCGGTACTTCACCGAATTGGCCACCGGTCACGTCGCCAAGAACATGATCCAGGCGTTCTTCTTCGACATGCAGGCGATCAACGCCGGCGGCTCGCGTCCGGAGGGAATCGGCAAGACCCCGATCGCCAGGATCGGCGTTCTCGGCGCGGGCATGATGGGTGCGGGCATCGCCTACGTCTCGGCTAAGGCCGGCTTCGACGTCGTGCTCAAGGACGTCACCCTCGAGGCCGCCCAGAAGGGCAAGGGCTACTCGGAGAAGCTTGAGGCCAAGGCGCTCGAGCGTGGCAAGACCACCGCAGAAAAGTCGAGCGAAGTACTCAACAGGATCACCGCGACCGCCGACGCCGCTGACTTCAAGGGCGTCGACTTCGTGATCGAGGCCGTCTTCGAGAGCCAGGAACTCAAGCACAAGGTGTTCGGCGAGATCGAGGACATCGTCGAGCCCAACGCGATCCTCGGCTCGAACACCTCCACGCTGCCCATCACCGGTCTGGCATCCGGGGTGAAGCGGCAGGAGGATTTCATCGGCATTCACTTCTTCTCCCCGGTGGACAAGATGCCGCTGGTGGAGATCATCAAGGGCGAGAAGACCTCCGATGACGCGCTGGCACGGGTGTTCGACTACACCCTCGCCATCGGCAAGACGCCGATCGTGGTCAACGACAGCCGGGGTTTCTACACCAGCCGCGTCATCGGCACCTTCATCAACGAGGCGCTGGCCATGCTGGGGGAGGGTGTGGAGCCCGCGTCGATCGAGCACGCCGGGTCGCAGGCCGGCTACCCCGCTCCGCCGCTGCAGCTCTCCGACGAGCTCAACATGGAGCTGATGCACAAGATCGCAGTCGCGAGCCGCAAGGGCGTCGAGGAGGCCGGCGGAACCTACGTGCCGCACCCGGCCGAGGCCGTGGTGGAGAAGATGATCGCGCTCGGACGGCCGTCGCGGCTCTCCGGCGCGGGCTTCTACGAGTACGTCGACGGCAACCGCACGCAGCTGTGGCCGGGACTGCGCGAGGAGTTCAAGTCCGGCGCCTCCACGCCACCGCTTCAGGACATGATCGACCGGATGCTGTTCGCCGAGGCGCTGGAGACCCAGAAGTGCTTCGACGAGGGCGTGATCAACACCACCGCCGATGCCAACATCGGATCGATCATGGGCATCGGCTTCCCGCCGTGGACCGGCGGTGCGGCGCAGTTCGTCGCCGGATATCCCGGTGGTAAGGCCGGGTTCGTGGCCCGGGCCAAGGAACTGGCCGCCAAGTACGGCGACCGGTTCCATCCGCCGGCATCGCTGCTGACGTAGTCGCCGGTATGCGCTTCGGACTGTTCGTCCCCCAGGGCTGGCGGCTCGACCTCGTCGGTATCCCCGTCGACCAGCACTGGCCGGTGATGAGCGGTCTAGCACTGCATGCCGATCGCGGTCCGTGGGACTCGCTGTGGGTCTACGACCACTTCCACACCGTGCCGATGCCCACCGACGAGGCGACGCACGAGGCGTGGACGCTGATGGCCGCGTTCGCCGCGAGTACATCGCGCATCAAGCTGGGCCAGATGTGCACGGCGATGAGCTACCGCAACCCGGCCTATCTGGCCAAGGTCGCCGCCACCACCGACATCATCTCCGGCGGGCGTGTGCAGATGGGGATCGGCGGCGGCTGGTATGAGCACGAGTGGCGCGCCTACGGTTACGGATTCCCGTCGGCCGGAGTGCGGCTGGCCCGCCTCGACGAGGGTGTGCAGATCATGCGCGACGCCTGGCGTGACGGCACGGTCACCTTCGAGGGCAAGCACTATCAGGTTGACGGTGCGATCGTCGAGCCGAAACCATTGCAGCAGGGCGGCATCCCATTGTGGATCGCCGGGGGCGGGGAGAAGGTGACACTCAAGATCGCCGCCAAGTACGCCCAGTACACCAACTTCAGTGCCGACCCCGACGAGTTCGCGCACAAGTCGGAGATCCTGGCGCAGCACTGTCGCGAGGTCGGCACCGATTACGGTTCCATCGTGCGCTCGGCCAATGTGAATGCGATCGTCGGCGCCACCGACGCCGACTTCAACGATCAGTGCGCGGCGGTCCGCGGCCGGATCGCCGGTATCTGCGGGGACGGTGCCGCTGACGCGATGATGGCCATGAACGACAACCCGGGTTCGGCGACCGGTACGCCGGAGCGGGTGATCGAGCGGCTGCAACGACTGCGGGATCTGGGCTGCGAGTACGTCATCTGCTATTTCCCGGAGGCGGCGTACGACCGCACGTCGATCGATCTGTTCGAGCGCGAGGTCATTCCGGCTTTGACGCGGGCCTAGTCCGGTCCGATCGGGGTGCCGTGCGATTCCGACAGCACCATCTGCGACGGTTGATTAAAGTCGGCAACCGTGTTCGTCGAAGACGCCGCGCAGTACGGCACCGCTGCTGCTGACATCTATGCCGCCTATCACGCCATGCCGAACTCCTCGTCGGCGGCGGACAACTGGAACGTCATGCAGGCGTTGGAGCAGGCCTTGCGGGCACGTTCAGGTGCGAGGTTCGTCGACCTCGGGTGCGGGGCCGGCGCCAGGACCAAGGAGATCGGTGCCATGGCCGGCGTGGCCTTTGCCCTTGGAGTCGATCACAGCCCGGAGCAACTGGCCCTTGCCCGCGAGTCGGCGGGTCCGGCGAATTGCCACTTCGCCTTCGGCGACCTAATCGCTCTGGGTCACGGTATGCGGGACCGGGCCGGTGGCAGCGCGGGCGTGGAACTTCAATTGGGAACCTTCGATGTGGCGCTCATGGCGTTCGTCACCAGCCATGCAGCCACGCAGGACGATCTCGACGCCATGATGCGGGCCGCCGCGTCGTTCCTGGTGCCCGGCGGCGAGGTCATCGTCATCGATGTCCACCCGCGGCTCAACCTCGCCCCGTTTCCGGCCTCCGACCGGTACGCGCTGCTCAAGTCGTTTGTGTTGCCGGCCCGCCACACCGGTGAGGTGCCACCCTTCACCAAAATCCGTACGACGTTCGTCGTGTCACAGGGGCAGTTGTCGGTCGAGGACTACTTCCACGATGTCCGGTCCTGGGAAGCCGCGATGGATGCCGCCGGACTGAGCGGCTTGACCATCAATGATTGCTCCGCGCCGCCTGGTTTCGCGCCGGGGTTCTGGGACGCCTACATCCATCCGGACCATCCTTCGGGATGCTCGCAAGCGGCCGTCCTTCGCGCGTTCAAGAGTGGCGCAGTCAGCAACTGATCTAGTCCGAGCCCTCGATCGCCGGGCCCAACAGGTCGTCGGCGTCGGTGATCACGTATCCGTAGCCCTGTTCGGCCAGGAACCGCTGGCGGTGCGCGGCGTAGTCGGCGTCGAGGCTGTCGCGGGCCACCACCGAGTAGAACAACGCGCCCCCGCCGTCCTGCTTGGGTCGGAGTAATCGGCCCAGCCGCTGCGCCTCCTCCTGCCGGGAACCGAAGGTGCCCGAAACCTGTACGGCCAACGATGCCTCCGGCAGATCAATGGAGAAGTTCGCGACCTTCGACACCACCAGCGTCTTGACCTCACCGCGCCGGAATGCATCGAAGAGCGCCTCCCGTTCAGCGTTCTTCGTGGAGCCTTGGATCACCGGGGCGTCGAGTTCGGCGCCGAGCTCCTCAAGTTGGTCGAGGTAGGCGCCGATCACCAGCGTCGGTTCATCCGGATGCTTGGCCAGGATCGACTTCACGACGGCGATCTTTGAATGCGCGGTCGAACACAACCGGTACCGCTCGTCTGGCTCGGCCACCGCGTACGTCAGCCGCTCGTTGTCGGTCATCGTCACCCGGACCTCGATGCACTCCGCCGGCGCGATCCAGCCCTGGGCCTCGATGTCCTTCCACGGCGCGTCGTAGCGCTTCGGCCCGATGAGGCTGAAGACGTCGCCCTCGCGGCCGTCCTCCCGGATCAGGGTGGCGGTCAGCCCCAGACGGCGGCGGGATTGAAGATCCGCGGTCATCCGGAACACCGGCGCGGGCAGCAGGTGCACCTCGTCGTAGATGATCAGGCCCCAGTCCCGGCTGTCGAAGAGTTCCAGGTGCTTGTACTCCCCCTTGGTGCGGCGGGTGATCACCTGATAGGTGGCGATGGTGACCGGGCGGATCTCCTTGCGTTCACCGGAGTACTCGCCGATCTCGTCCTCGGTCAGCGATGTGCGCGCGATGAGTTCACGCTTCCACTGTCTGCCCGCCACGGTGTTGGTGACCAGTATCAGGGTGGTGGCGCCGGCTTTGGCCATCGCCGCCGCGCCGACGATCGTCTTGCCCGCCCCGCACGGCAGCACCACCACACCGGAACCGCCGGCCCAGAAGGAGTCGGCTGCCATCTCCTGGTAATCCCGCAACTCCCAGCCGTCCTGCACGAGGCTGATGGGGTGGCGCTCGCCGTCGACGTAGCCCGCCAGATCCTCAGCGGGCCAACCGATCTTGAGCAGCATCTGTTTGATGCGGCCACGTTCGCTGGGATGCACCACGACGGTGTCCTCGTCGAGGCGTGTGCCGAGCATCGGTGCGATCTTCTTGTTCCGCAGTACCTCTTCGAGTACCGCGCGGTCCAGGCTTACCAGGGTGAGTCCGTGGGCCGGATCCTTGACCAGCTGCAGCCGCCCGTACCGGGCCATCGTGTCGACGATGTCGACGAGCAGCGCCTGCGGCACCGCGTAGCGCGAGAAGGTGACCAGCACATCGACGACCTGTTCGGCGTCGTGTCCTGCGGCGCGCGCATTCCACAGCGCCAGCGGCGTGATCCGGTAGGTGTGCACGTGTTCGGGCGCACGTTCCAGTTCAGCGAACGGCGCCAGCGCCGCCCTGGCGGAACCCGCCTGCTCGTGGTCGACCTCCAGCAGGACCGTCTTGTCGGATTGGACGATCAGCGGGCCGTCGGACATGCGTCCACCCTAGGGGAGGCCACCGACGTCGCGCCCGGCCGCGAACCTCAGTCTGCGTCGGCCGCGGTGACCGAGGTCACCCGGTGCACCGCGAACTCACGCGGCCGGCCCTGGGCTGGGTCCCAGGCCAATAGCTGTCCGCTGGAGACGGCCAGCGGCCGCACCACCCGCTGGGTCGCCACACCGGCGTGGTCGACGTAGCCGATCAGGACGTCCTTCTGGTACTGCGCGGCCTGCTGCAGCAGGGCCATCGCCACCGCCGGGTCCAGCCGGGCGCCCGCTGATGGGGTCCGTTCGACTCGGCGCAGCACGGCCACCACGGCGGCGAGCGATTCCGGCGTAGGTCGGGCCGGCTGGCGCAGCAGTCGTCGCGTCGTGAGTGCGGGCACCCGCGCGCCACGGCGATGCAGGTCGACGATCGCACCGGTGGAGTCCTCGGCAGCCGGCGCGAACCCCGCCGTGCGCAAAGCGGCGAGCACCTCGGCGATGGGCGCCTGCGAGACCGCGACCGTGGGCGCCAACTGGCGCACTCCCAGTCCCGTCAGCGCCGGGGCGGCGACGGCGTGGGCGAGCAGGGCGGTGTCGTCGCAGCGGATGAACGACGACGCGATGCCCACCCGAAGCTGTCCGTGCCGTCGGGCCACGTCGTTGATGAGATAGGTGAGTCCCTGGGGGATCGGGGTTTTCGAATAGCGCTCGAAGAAGCCGTGCAAGGCCTCGGCGGTGCGACCGATGTCGAGGGCATGGCGGATCGACACCTCGCTGATCCGGTAGACCGTCGCGGCGCCGCCTGACTCGACGATGGCCACGGCCGCGAGTTCGTCGGCGAGTTCGCGCATCAGCGGGCCGGGAACCACCACGGTGAGGTCGGCCTGAACCAGGAAGAAGTCGATGGGAGCGGGCAGTACCTCCTCCATCGCCTGGACTGCCGCCTCTGGACCCTCGGCCAGCAGCGCCGCGGCGGGAGTGGACAGGGCACCGCGACCGGTGAGTCCGAGTGCGTGCGCTTCGTCGAGAAGGTGTCCCACCGGTGCGGGTTGTAGTCGTGCCGCCCAGCGCGGCCGATGCCAGATCAGAGCCCGCGACGCGCTGAGCGCGTCGACGCACGATCCGGGTGTCAACTCGGCGAGGAGGCCGAGCAGCAGCCGGCGATCCAGGGGAGCGGCGGTGGAGTACAGCGAATCCGAGAGGGCGGCATAGGGTTTGCCGTCCGCGCCGCGACCGCCGATCAGCCCCGGCCGGGAGGGAAGATCAATCCACGTGGTGACCAGTTGGAGCCAACGGGCGCTGGGCGCAGACTCGAGGAACCGGTCAGCGGCCACGGTGGGCGCCCAGTACGACGCGGCAGGGTCATAGGAATCGTCCGAGGCCGACTGTGAGTCCGGGATGCCGCTGGCGATCAGCGTGGAAGCGGCCGCGAGCTCGAGGATGAGGCCGAGACGCTGCTCGTCGACCCCGGTGAGTTTGGTGAGTCGCTTGGCCTCGCGCACGCCGAGGCCTCCGCTGCGTAATTCCGGCACCGGTGTCGAGGAGAGACTCTCCAGCACGACGTCCATCTCGCGGAGCAGCTCCATGGCGGCCCCCGCTGCCGAGGCGTCGACGTCGGAGACGGCGGCGGTCCCCACCGCGGGGTCCGGACGCAGCAATCCTGACGGACCGGGTTCCTCGCCGCGCAGCACCTGGCCGACGGCGCGCGGGAGCACCACCGTGTCGTCGTTGAGGCGGCGCAGCAGACCGGCGGCGATCAGTCGCTGAACCGGCCGCTGCGGCGGTGTGTCCGGTGAAGCGTCGCGGGTGCGGCCCACCGGTGAACCGGCGACGAGTCGTTGCAGCAGTTCGCGTGCGGGCTCGTCGAGAGCGTCGATTGCGGCGGGCAGCTCCGCGGCGCCGCGACCGTCGCCCAGCTCGCCGACGGCCTGTCCCGGGTACCACGGCAGCGCGGCGACGACTTCCGGGGAGGTCCGGAGCGCATCGTCGCCCCACACCAGCGCACGCTCACGCAGATCGTCGAGGGCGCCGGTGACCTCTGCGCCGGGCAGCATTGCGGTCAGATCACCGACGGCGACGGGGTGGTGACCCGCGCCCGCCTCCAGCAGGGCGTCGAGCACCGCGAGCCGCAGGAAATCCAGATCGTCGGCGGCGACTTTGACCGACTGGCGGGATACCGCCCGAGCGGCCAGCGCCGCCATGCTCCCCGGGGTGGGCTGGGCCAGGTCCGGCCTGCGCTGCAGCAGGCGGACCAATTGTTCGTCGGAAAGGTCGGCCAGCCATGTGCCGAGCGGGGAGGTCATTGCTGACCAGGGTAAAACAGTGCTGATTGACGCGCTCCCGCCGCCGGGGTGTCAGAATGAGATCGTGGCGACGAACAAGGTCTACTACATCGACAACGGCTGGCCGACGCGCGACCCGGAAGACCACCCGGTGAGCGAACTCGCTTCGGACCGGGTGGGCGCGCTGTCGCCCTTCGGAACCCTGGTCTTCCCGGTGCCCGCCTCCAGCCTTCCCTACATCCACCCGGTCACCGTCATCAACAGGTGACCGCGGGGCGTCTTTCACACCTCGGCGACGACGGTGCGGCGAGAATGGTCGACGTCACCGGAAAGCCCGCCACCGCGCGCAGTGCGGTCGCCGCCGGCACGGTGCACACCACCGCCGAGGTGATCGCGATGATCACCGACGGCGGACTGCCCAAGGGCGACGCTCTGGCCACCGCCCGGATCGCCGGCATTCAGGCCGCCAAACGCACGCATGAACTGATTCCGCTGTGTCATCAACTGGCGTTGTCGGGCGTCGACGTCGACTTCGTCGTCGGTGAGTCCGGCGTCGAGGTGACCGCGTCGGTGCGAAGCACCGATCGCACCGGTGTCGAGATGGAGGCACTGACAGCGGTGAGCGTGGCTGCGCTGACGCTCTACGACATGATCAAGGCCGTCGATCCGGCGGCCCGCCTCGACGGAATCCGGGTGATCCGCAAGGAGGGCGGCAAGACCGGCGTCTGGACGCCGCAGTCGTGAGCCGTCGTGCGCGTGTCGTGGTGGCGTCGACCAGGGCGGCGGCCGGCGTGTACGAGGACCGGTCCGGTCCGGTCATCATCGACTGGCTCTCACAGCGGGGATTCGACGTGCCCGCCGCGGTCGTGGTGACCGACGGCGCCGCGGTGGCCGACGCCCTGCGTGACGCGATCAGCGACCGCATCGACGTCGTCATCACCTCGGGCGGCACCGGAATCTCACCCACCGACGCCACTCCGCAGGTCACCCTTGACGTGTTGGACTATCAGATTCCCGGACTGGCCGACGCCATCCGCCGGTCCGGATTGCCGACGGTGCCGACTTCGATTCTCTCGCGCGGTGTGTGCGGTGTGGCCGGGCGCACGCTGGTGGTCAACCTTCCCGGCTCGACCGGCGGTGTGCGCGACGGACTCGCCGTGCTCGACGGTGTGCTCGAGCACGCCCTCGATCAACTCGCCGGCGGTGACCATCCGTGACCCGCGTGCTGCGTGCTGAGGTGACCGAGACGCCGATCTCGCTGAGCGAGCACGAGGCTCTCGTCGCCACCGACGAGGCGGGCGCGGTGGTGGGTTTCGCGGGCGTCGTGCGCAATCACGACGGCGGTCGCGCGGTGAGATCTCTTGAGTACTCGGCGCACCCCGGTGCCCAGCAGACGCTGTTCGAGATTCTCGCCGAGGTGGCCGCGCGGGGCCACGGGGTGTCCGCCGTCGCGGCGAGTCACCGGGTAGGAGCCCTGGAGATCGGCGATGCCGCTCTCGTGGTGGCCGTGGCGGCCGATCACCGCGCCGCGGCCTTCGAAGCGTGCGCCCGACTCGTCGATGCCGTCAAGGAGCGGATCCCGGTGTGGAAACACCAGTTCTTCACCGACGGCAGCGACGAGTGGGTGAACTCCGCCTAGTTATTCGCCGACCCTGTTATTCGCCGACCCTGTTATTCGCCGACCTGGTTACTCGCCGACCGGGACAACGACCGGCGGGAGCGGAACCGCAGCGGGCGGGGTCGTCGCAGGGTCGGTGTTCTGCGCCTGAATGGTGGCGGGCGCAACAGCGTCCGGCGCGCTGCTCGGGACCGGCGCGGTGAAGGAGCGCTGCGCCAGACCGAGAAGCAGTTCGTTGCGGTCGATCTGCTTGTCCTGGTAGGCGCGCCACAGATCCTTCAGGTACGACACGTTCGGGTTCTCCGACGACGCGACCGGCTCGGCGCTGGTGCCCGGCGGCAGATTGTTGGGGCTCGGCAGGTGCGGAACACCCACTTGATCCGACGCCGCGGCGACGGTCGTCGCACCGGCGGCTGTGGTAGGCGCTGTGCCGTCCGACGGTGCGGGGACCGGGGTGGGCAGCACCGGCGTCACGGCGGGATCGGCAGGGGCCGGGTTCTGCGGAGCCGGCGCCAGCCAGCCCGCCTCGATGATCGTGGCGTCGGCGTCCGGCGTCACCACATCGATGGCGATGATCTCCGGCTGGATCTCCGGCTGGATGTCCGGCTGCGGTTCGTTGCCGGGGGCCGGCACGATCGCGGGTGTCTCGGCGTCGGGTCCCGCGATGGGCGCCGGGGCGTCCGCCGGTGCGGACGGCGCGTCTGCAGTGGCGGGCGACTCCTTGGGCGTGATGGTCAGATTGCGCGGTGTCGGACCGGACAGGCCGCGGCCGCACACCGGCCAGGCGCCCCGGCCCTGTCCGGCCAGGACCTTCTCGGCGATCGCGATCTGCTGATCACGGGTGGCGAGGTGGGCCGCCGACGCGAACGCCCCGCCGCCGTAGCCCAGCCAGGTGCTCGGGGAGAACTGCAGGCCGCCCTGGTAGCCGTTGCCGGTGTTGATCGCCCAGTTACCGCTGGACTCGCAGCGGGCGACGGTGTCCCATTCGGAGTCGGGGGCGGCCTGGGCCTGCGCGGCCAGGCCGAGGGTGCCGCCGCCGATGACCGCTCCGGTCACCGCGATCCTGGCGGCGTTGATCGACGATGTCGAGGGCTTGCTGTGCCGTCCCATGAACTGTTCAGTCCTCTCGTGGCTGCCCCGGCGCGGGTCCGGAAACAGATGTGGCCCGGCGCGAAGAAGCGGGGCGGGCCCGCCGCACACGGGGGGCAGGCCGAACAGAACGGTATCGGCTGGCGCGGGGAGCGTCACCTTTTCGGAAAACCCGCGTTTCGCCGGGTAGCAAATTCTAAAAGGGTTCTAAAGCCCTCCGGCGACGTGGTGTTTCAGCAGTATGCGGGCGCGCGAGATCAGCGCGTGGCCACACCGTGATCTGTTTGAGATGTGACCCAAATCACCATCAGCCGCCCGCGAATGGCGGCAGGACATCCAGGGTCTGGTGGCGGCTCAGCACAGTCGTGGGGTCTCGAACCGCGATCCCGTCGCACAGGAATGTGCACTTGCGTAACAAGAGTTGCATTTTCTCACTGTGGCCACTGAGTTCGCCGATCGCGTCCGCCACCGTCGAACCCGGATCAAGGGTGAGAAAGGCCGAGTCGGCGCCGGCGGCGTCGCGGGCGGCAGCAAAGAACCTGACCGAGACCGTGACGCCGGGCGCACTCCGGGTGATGTGAGTCATAGTTCAGCCTCCGATGGCGCTCATCGGGCGGGGCGGTTGGACGAAGCCGGGATCGCCGATGCCGTGCCCGGCGGCCTTGTTCCACATCGCCGTGCGCCAGGCGATCTCGATCTCGGCGTCGTCGGCGCCGCGGCGCAGCAGTGAGCGAAGGTCGGTCTCCCCGGTGGCGAACAGACAGTTACGGACCTGCCCGTCGGCAGTGAGGCGGGTGCGGTCGCACGCCGAACAGAAGGCCTCCGACACCGACGCGATGATTCCCACCGTAGCGGGCCCCCCGCCGACGAGCCACAGCTGCGCGGGAGCGGAACCGCGCGGTGCGGGATCCGGTCGAAGGTCGAATGAGCGGCGAAGCGCAGCAAGGATCTCCCCGGCCGCGACCGTGGAGTCCCTGCTCCATGCATGACCGGCGTCGAGCGGCATCTGCTCGATGATCCGCAGCTGATAGCCGAAGCTCAGACAGAACCGCAGCAGAGCCACGGCATCGTCTGCGCCGGTGGCCGGATCGAGGACGGCATTGACCTTCACCGGCCGCAGCCCGGCGTCGGCTGCCGCGCTCAGTCCCGCCAGCACCTCGTCAAGCCGGTCGCGGCGAGTGATCGCGGCGAACCGCTGCGCGTCGACGGTGTCCAGCGAGACGTTGACCCGGTCCAGGCCCGCTGCGGCCAGGTGGTGCGCACGTGCGGCGAGCCCGACGCCGTTGGTGGTCAATGCGATCTCCGGGCGCGGGTGCAGCGCGGCGGCGGTGGCGATGATGTCCTCCAGACCCCGATAGAGCAGCGGCTCACCTCCGGTGAATCGCACACTGCGGATACCGAGCCGGGTCACCGCGAGTCGAAGCAGCCGCTCGAGTTCGTCCGGGGTCAACAGACTCTCACCGGGAAGCCATTCCAGCCCCTCGGCTGGCATGCAGTAGCGGCAGCGCAGATTGCAGCGATCTGTCAGCGACACCCGCAGGTCGCCTGCCACCCGGCCGAAGGTGTCGACGAGGGGACCGTCGACAGGCATACCCTCACAGCCCTGATTGCCCTCGGTTCGGACCGCGGGCAGGCCGAGGGTGGTCACCGTCATGTCGGTACCGCCGCCGAGTCGGCCGCAACGATCTCTTTGCCCAGCGGCATCAGTGATACCGGGATCATTTTCAGATTGGCCAGCGCGAGCGGGATTCCGATGATCGTCACGGCCATACCGATGGCGGTGATGACGTGTCCGATCGCCAGCCAGATCCCGCACAGCACCAACCACAGCACGTTGCCGATCGTGGCTCCGGTGTGCGGGCCGGGCTTGTCGACGATCGTGCGGCCGAAGGGCCACAGCGCGAACAGTGCGATGCGCGCAGAGGCGAAGCCGAACGGGATCGTGACGATGAGCAGGAAGCAGATCAGTGCGGCCAGCAGGTAGCCCAGTGCCAGCCATAATCCGCCGAACAGCAACCAGATGACGTTCAGGACCAGGCGCATATCTCCTCCAGCGGTTAGGTCAGCCTACCGAAACGGGGTTGAGTAGGATCGCCGTCGTCCTCTTGACATCGCCAACGACTGACAGCGGGTGAGACCAGTGCCTACCGGCAAGGTGAAGTGGTACGACGCTGAGAAGGGCTTTGGCTTCCTGTCCCAGGAGGACGGTGAGGATGTCTACGTCCGGTCTTCGGCGCTGCCGGATGGTGTCGAGGGCCTCAAGCCGGGTCAGCGTGTGGAGTTCGGGATCGCGACCGGCCGTCGCGGCCCGCAGGCGCTGAGCGTCAAACTGCTTGAGCCGCCACCCAGCCTGACCAAGACCCGTCGGGACGCCGCCGCCGCCGAACGCAAGCACGACCCGGACGAGTTACACGGCATGGTCGAGGACATGATCAAGCTTCTCGAGAGCGCGGTGCAGCCGGAACTCCGCCGCGGGAAGCACCCGGACCGCAAGGTCGCCCATCGGGTCTCCGAGGTGATGCGCGCGGTCGCCCGCGAGCTGGACTCCTAGCGTCAACCTCGGGTGAGTCGCACCGACCACTCGGCGTGCGGCAGATCGAACACCTCGTCGTTCTGGTCGCGCACCAGCGTCATCAACTGCACGACGACACCCACCACTCGTCCGCGCTGGGCGTCAGTCGTCGGGATCGTGACCGCGAGGTGACTACCCGGGCGGAACATCGTCGTCGTCGTGTTGCGCTCGTCCTCGTAGACCTTCAGCAGCCGCCACGGTGCGTCGCTGATGGCTCTCGGCACCGACAACTGCACCGGTTCGCGGTCGTTCACCCGGACCGCACCCTCGCTCTGTGCGCGCGAACAGTCGTTGAGGTCGACCACACTGCAATAGAAGTACGGTCCGACGCGGGTGGTGTGTCCCACGGAGTAGGCGCTGACCTCGGGCAGCGATGAGGACTGGCCGCGGGCCCAGCGGTAGGCGGCCACACCGGCACCGGCTGCGGCGGCGAGCACCAGTGCGGTCAGCGTCAGGGCGATCGATCGCCTCACCGTCGACGCACCAACGGAACACCCTGACGGGCCGCCCGCACCGGACGGTTGCCGCCCAGGCCCGGGATCAGTGAGTATCCGCGGAAACTGGTGATCGTCTGTGCCAGGCCGGGGATGAGCAGCGAACTGATCGCGGTGAATCCCACCCACAGTTCGGTGTAGACCAGCACGCCCAGCGCACCTCCGAGCACCCACGACAGCTGGAGCACCGACTCCGAGCGACCGAATGCCGACGCCCGTGACTCCTCGGGGAGGTCATCCTGCAGTGAGGCGTCCAACGACGCCTTCGCGATGGCGCTGGCCGCCGACGTGATCAACGTCGCGACCGCCGCGACGATCAGATTTCCCGTGACGGCCGCGGCCACGGCGACGACGGTGACCGCGATGGTGGCCCGCACCACTGTGACTGCCGGCCGACCCAGTTGCATGCGGGCGGCGGTGAAATTGCCGGCGATGTTGCCGACACCCGCCGCGGCGCCGATGGTGCCGAGGATGCCGAGTTGCACCCAACCGCTGGCATCGTGGGCTTTGGCGACGAAGGCGGGGTAGAGGAACAGGAACCCCACCATCGCCTTGATGGTGCAGTTGCCCCAGAGCGCGGTGATGATGTTGCGGCCCAGTGGTTGGCGTGGTGATCCACCGGTCTGCTCAGTCCGGTCATCAAGCCAGTCCCAGGAACCTGCGCGCCCGCCGTGATAGGACAGCGTGGCGGGAACCTCACCCTCGGTGACCTCGACCCACTTCGGGATCCGCATCGTCAGCGAGGCGCCCGCCAGCGTCGCGAACACGACGACGAACAACGCCCCGGGGAGTCCGAGTAGATTGCCCAGCACGTACTCCACCGCGGCGGCGATGCCGCCGCAGATCAGCGTTCCGCCGATGAGGCCGAACGTGGTCAGCCGTGAGTTCACCCGCACCAGGTCGATACCCGGCGGCATCACCCGGGGCGTCACCGCACTGCGCAGCACGCTGAAGGATTTCGAGAGCACCATCATCCCCAGCGCGCAGGGATACAACACCCAGGACGGGTAGCCGCCCGTGGCGCTGTCGTAGTTGGCGATCAGCACGATCGCCAGCACGGTGCGAAGCAGAAACGACAACGCCAGCGCGGCGCGCCGGCCGTGCTGCAACCGGTCGAGTGCGGGTCCGATCAGTGGCGCGATCACCGCGAAGGGCGCGATGGTGATCAGGAGGTACAGCGCCACCCGTCCTTTGCTCTCCCCGCTGGCGGCGGCGAAGAACAGGGTGTTGGCCAATGCCACCGCCATCGCGGAGTCCACCGCGAAGTTGGCGACGACCGGCCAGGTGAGTGCCGTCAGGCCTGATTTGTCGGCGCCGTCGGCCCTCGCCGCGCGTTGCACCATGTCATACATCCGCGAACCCATCTCTCGAGCGCGCCCGCGATCGGCCCCTGAATCGTCGGATTCGTCGGGAATCCGCCACGACCGGTTCCGGTCGGAATCCAGGGGCGGCAGGTGAGGATTGCGCGGGACGTCATGCGGGTGATTGGCCATCCCGGGATGGCGGCCGCGGCGTCCGGACACGTTCCCGATTCTCCCCTATCCGCGGGTACCGCGGTGCACCGAGCGAGCGTGGTGAGGCAAGATTAGGCCGCGATGGACACCGATACCGCATCATCGAGGGCCGCGGCGCAGCCAACAGCAGAGGTGGCCGCTGTGCTCATCGGTGCTGAGGGTGCGGCGCGCGCCGCAGTCGTCGAACACAGCGGTGACACGGTGGGCGACTATCTCGGGGTCACCATCGAGGACGAGGCCGCAGCGACCCATCGGTTCCTGGCCACCATGGCCGGTTATCAGGGATGGCAGTGGGCCGTGGTGGTCGCCGCCTTCCCGGGTGCCGGCGACGCGACGGTCAGCGAGGTCGTGCTGGTTCCCGGCCCGACCGCACTGCTCGCGCCGCAGTGGGTGCCATGGCAGGAGCGGGTCAAGCCCGGCGACCTCGGTCCCGGCGATCTGCTGGCACCGCCGCCCGAGGATCCGCGTCTGGTTGCGGGATTCATGGCGACCGGTGACCCGCTGATCGACGACACGGCGATCGAGGTCGGCCTGGGCCGTCGCCGCGTGCTCAGTGCGGAGGGTCGTGACGCTGCAGCGCAGCGCTGGCATGACGGCGACCACGGACCGGCTGCGCCGATGGCGCGCGCCACCAAGCGGGTCTGCCGCGACTGCGGGTTCATGGTTCCGCTGGCCGGCGCACTGGGCGCGATGTTCGGGGTGTGCTGCAACGAGATGTCGGCCGACGCCCGGGTGGTCGATTTCTTCTACGGCTGCGGGGCGCACTCCGACACCCCCGCACCGGCCACCATCGGATCGGCGGCCTACGACCCCTACGACGATGGTGTCGTGGAGGTCGTCGAGCACGCGCCTGTCGAGACCCTTGACGTCGAGACCCTTGAGGTCGAGACCCCCGAGATCTAGCGGACCTCGGCGGCGGCTTTGATCCGCGCCAGGGTCTGTTGCATACCCTCGAGCAGTTCGCGCTCGAAGGTCTCCATGCCGCCGAGTGCGACGTTGGTCGCCGCGGTGGAGACGGCGGTCACCCCGTTCTCGGCGTGACGTGTTTCGACCAGGCGGGTGCCGGTCGCGGTCGGCTCGAGTTCATAACTCCACACCGTGGTGTTGAGCGGGATACGGAAGGCGAACTTGCGCTCCGGAACCACCTCGGTGATCACCGCGGTCGTCGGCCAGAACAGCAGGCCGCGCCGGTTGAGGTTCACGGTGCGGGTTCCGGGTCGCACGGGTCCCAGTGCCCGCATGACGCGGCACTGCGGACTCCACTGCGGCATCTTGCTGACGTCGGAGACCAGGCTCCAGACCTTGCTCACCGGAGCGTTGATCTCGACCTCTGCCTGGATGACGGGTGCTGCCATGGTGCTCTCCTTACAGATGGTTCGGTTCCAAACCGGTCTGCGCACCGCGCGCACCCCGGCGGGCAGCGGAGCGCTGCCAGAGGAATATCGATGCGCCCAGAACCCCGACCCCGAGCCCGGCGACGGCCACCGGGCGCCACCCGTGCAACGCGGGAACGGTGAACGCCAGCACCGCGGCGATCGCCCAGAGCAGCGCCCCGACACTCACCACGGGCCGCGGGTCGGTCAGCGCGGGAGGAAGGGCAGGCGGATCGGGAGCGGACGAATCGGGCGCGGACGAATCGGGGATGGACACTGCGGCTACCTTAACGCCGTGGCCGACGCGGATTTCCCTGTGGTCATCGACATCACCGATCCGGCCGATCCCAGGGTGGACGACTTCCGCGACCTCAACAGCGCCGACCGCCGCCCCGATCTGCCCGGCGGCAAGGGCCTGGTGATCGCCGAGGGCGTGCTGGTGGTCGCACGGATGCTGGCCTCCCGGTTCGCGCCGCACGCACTTCTCGGTACCGAGCGGCGACTGGGAGAACTCGCGGCCGACCTTGCCGGCGTCACCGCCCCGTTCTACCGGGCGTCGGCGGAGGTGATGGCCGAGGTGATCGGCTTCCATCTCAATCGAGGTGTGCTGGCCGCGGCCCGACGGCCACCGCAGCGTTCGGTCGCCGATGTGATAGCCCGGGCACATACGGTGGCCGTGCTCGAAGGCGTCAACGACCATGAGAATCTCGGGTCGATCTTCCGCAATGCCGCCGGACTCGGCGTCGATGCCGTCATCTTCGGTGCCGGCTGTGCCGATCCGCTGTACCGGCGTGCGGTGCGGGTCTCGATGGGCCATGCGCTGCTGGTGCCGTTCGCGCGCGCCACCGCGTGGCCCTCGGAGCTGAACATTGTGAGGGACAGCGGTTTTCGGCTGCTGGCGATGACGCCGGATTCACACGCCGGCTCTCTGGCCGAAGCGATTGCCGATGTGAGCGGGCGCAAGCTGGCGATACTCGTCGGCGCGGAGGGGCCGGGACTGACCGAAACGGTGATGCGGGCCGCCGACGCGCGGGTACGCATTCCGATGACCGCGGGCACCGACTCTCTGAACGTCGCGACGGCGGCGGCGCTGGCCTTCTACGAAAGGGCGCGCGGTTAATCTGATCGGGTGTCCGACGAGCAGAGCACGCCCTGGGGCACCGGGCTGACAGTGGCCGCGTTCACCGCGGCGGTGATCGCCACGGCGATTGTCGTCCTCAGCATCGGGATGACGCGGGTGCACCCGCTGGTGTCCATCGGTCTCAACCTGGTCGCCGCGGGCGGCCTGGCACCGACACTGTGGGGCTGGCGGAGGATCCCGGTACGCCGCTGGTTCGTTCTCGGTGCCGGCGCCGGTGTGCTGATCGGGTGGATCGGAATGCTCGCCGTGGTGTTGAGGTAGCGAGTGGTGCTGCGCTAACGCTCGCCGCCGGTGCGCACCCCGAGGAGCACGTCCTCCCAGGCCGGGATGACCGGTCTGCGGCTGGTGCGCCGGCCGGTCGGTCGCGGGGGTTCGGGCGCGACGACGGGTTCGCTCGCGGTGATCGTGACCGTGGTCGTGAGGGTGGTCTGCTCCTCGAACTCCAGCTGGGACACCGGGGCGACCGGACGCAGCGGACGCTCGAAGTCGGGGTCGATCAGCTCGCTGGCCGCCTCGTCGATCGCGGTCACGGTGCCGCCATGCGCACCCGGGGTGAAACGGAAGTGCGCGACGTTCTCCGAGAGGCCGGCCTGCCATTCCATCCGGACGGTCCAGCGCCCGTCCTCGCAGCGCCAGGCGTCCCAGGTGGTGGATTCCGCACCCAGGCCGCGGGCTGCGAGCGCGTCGGTGACCGTCTCCAGCAGCGTCTCCGTCGCGGGCCCCTCGGCCAGGACCGGGTGCGCGGCGGTGGCCAGTTCGGCCGCCCGCTCGCGCTCCAACAGCACCGGGTGGGCGAAACGCTCGACCTTCAGCACATCCATCCCGGACGCCTCGGCGACCTCCTCGACGGAGGCGCCGGCGCGAATGCGGGCCTGGATGTCCCTGGGACGCAGAATCCCCTTGACCTCGGTGGCGGTCTTCTGGCCGAGGCCGCTGCGGTCACCGCGAACCGCGGCGCGCAGTCGGTCGTCGACCGCGACAAGGAATTTGTCGGCCGGGTCGCCACCCTCACAGATGATGTGCTTGCCGTCGACATCGAGCCCGATGAGTGTGAGTTCCCGCATGCCGGCCTCCTTCGAACCGGACTGTAACTCCGGCGCCGTTGACATAACGGACGTGACACGCGGCTGTGACAGATGAGGTTAGAGGTGTTCGACCACCCAGTCCACGCAACGGGTGAGCGCGGTCACGTCGTCGGGTTCGACGGCCGGGAACATCGCCACCCGCAGCTGATTGCGGCCCAGCTTGCGGTACGGCTCGGTGTCGACGATGCCGTTGGCCCGCAGCACGGCCGCCACGGCCGCGGCATCGACCGTCTCGGCGAAGTCGATGGTGCCCACCACCTGTGAGCGCAGCGCCGGGTCGGCGACGAAGGGGGTGGCGTACTCCGATGCCTCGGCCCAGGAGTACAGCCGCGACGACGAGTCCGCCGTGCGCTTGACCGCCCAGTCCAGACCGCCGTTGGCCAGCATCCAGTCGATCTGCTCGGCAAGCAGCACCAGGGTGCCGATCGCCGGGGTGTTGTAGGTCTGGTTCTTGAGGCTGTTGTCGACCGCGATCGGCAGCGACAGGAAATCCGGCACCCAGCGGCCGCCCGCGGCGATCGCCTCGACGCGGGCCAATGCGGCCGGCGACAGCAGGGCAAGCCACAACCCGCCGTCGCCGGCGAAGTTCTTCTGCGGTGCGAAGTAGTAGGCGTCGCAGTCGGCGACGTTCACCGGCAAGCCGCCGGCGCCGGAGGTCGCATCGATCAACACCAGCGCGTCGCCGGAGCCCGCCGGGCGGCACACCCCGAGCGCCACCCCGGTGGAGGTCTCGTTGTGCGCCCACGCGATGGCATCGACGCCCGCGTCGGAGGTGGGGGCGGGCGCGCTGCCGGCGTCTGCCTTGATGACGACGGGGTCCCCGACGAACGGGTTGGCGGCCACCGCCGAGGCGAATTTCGAACTGAACTCGCCGTAGGTCAGATGCAACGAGCGTTTGTCGATCAACCCGAATGCGGCGGCGTCCCAGAACGCGGTGGCGCCGCCGTTGCCGAGGATGACCTCGTAGCCGTCGGGAGCGCTGAAGAGCTGCCGCAGCCCGTCGCGCACCCGGCCGACGAGATTCTTCACCGGCGCCTGCCTGTGAGAGGTGCCGAACAAGCCGGCCGCCGTCGTGCTCAGCGCCGCCAGTTGCTCCGGCCGGACCTTCGACGGTCCGCACCCGAACCGGCCATCGGCGGGCTTGAGGTCGGCGGGGATCGAGAGCTGCGCGGTATCGGCCATGGTGGGCAGCCTAGATCCGGTCGGCGGGCAACCGCTTCTCAGGTGTGGGTGATCTCGTCCCAGCCGGTGACCGACTCCGCCGGGCGGGGATCGGGTCCGACGTAGATCGCGGCGGGCCGGACCAATTTGCCCAGCCGCTTCTGCTCCAGGATGTGGGCGCACCAGCCGGCTGTACGGCCACAGGTGAACATCGCCGGCATCATCGCCGGGGGCACCTCGGCGAAGTCGAGGATCACCGCCGCCCAGAATTCGACGTTGGTCTCGATCGCCCGGTCCGGACGACGCTCACGCAACTCGGCGAGGGCTGCCTGCTCCAATGCCGCGGCGACTTCGTAACGCGGCGCATCGAGACGTCTGGCTGTGTCCCGCAGGACCCGCGCCCGCGGATCCTCGGCGCGATAGACGCGGTGGCCGAAGCCCATCAGCTTCTCGTGCCGATCGAGGATGTCGCGCACCACCGCACGCGGATCCCCGGATCGCTCGGAGTCGGCGATCATGGGGATCACTCTGGCGGGTGCGCCGCCGTGCAACGGCCCGCTCATCGCCCCGACCGCACCGGAGAGCGCGGCGGCAACGTCGGCGCCGGTTGAGGCGATCACCCGGGCGGTGAACGTCGAGGCGTTCATCCCGTGCTCGGCCGCTGACACCCAGTAGGCATCGATCGCCTCCACGTACCGCGGGTCCGGCTCTCCGTGCCATCGCGTCATGAAACGTTCGGTCACAGTGGAGCATCCGTCGATGACTCGCTGTGGCACCGCGGGTTTGGTGATGCCGCGGGCGGACTGTGCGACGTAAGACAGCGCCATGACCGAAGCCCGTGCCAACTGATCGCGGGCGGTCTTGTCGTCGATGTCGAGCAGGGGTGGATATCCCCAGATCGGAGCGAGCATGACCAGGCCCGCCTGGACGTCCACCCGAACGTCACCGGTGTGGATCGGCAGCGGAAAAGGCTCCGCGGGTGCCAGTCCATCACCGAAGCGCCCGTCGACCAGCAGCGCCCACACGTCACCGAAGGTGACTCGCTTGGCCACCAGCTCCTCGATGTCGACACCGCGGTATCGCAGTGCTCCGCCGTCGCGATCAGGCTCGGCGATCTCGGTGGTGAAGGCGACGACCCCCTCGAGGCCCGCGACGAAGTCTTCCGGAAGGGCAGTCATGCCCCGATTGTCCCACTGGGCATGTCCCACTGTGCTCAGAGCCCCGGTCCACCCGCACCCTGACGGCGTACCGTGAGGCCGTGGTTGATGGCACTGGACATGAACGACTGGCCGGCATGCGCGTGGAATACGGTTCAGTGGAGAAGGACGGCAGCAGCGACCTGGACCTCGACTGGCTCGCCGACGGCTGGCTGGCGTTGCTGCACAAGTGGATCCACGAAGCTGAGGAAGCCGGCGTCGCCGAGCCCAATGCCATGGTGCTTGCCACCGTCAACGCCGGACGGCCGGTCACCAGAACTGTGTTGTGCAAGAGCATCGACTCCGACGGCGTCACCTTCTACACCAACTACGACTCGGCAAAGGGCGATGAATTAGCGGCCACACCGTATGCGTCAGTGACTTTCCCGTGGTACGCGCTTGGCCGCCAGGTGCACGTGCGCGGCGCCGTCAGCAAGGTCAGTGCCCAGGAGACCGCGCAGTACTGGGCGCGGCGGCCGCGCGGATCCCAACTCGGTGCCTGGGCCTCGGCGCAGTCCCGGCCGATCGCCGGACGCGCGGACCTCATGGCGCAGCTGGCCGAGGTCACCGAACGTTTCGCCGGGCACGAGCAGGTGCCGGTGCCGCCGCACTGGGGCGGCTACCGCATCGCCGCTGAAGTGATCGAGTTCTGGCAGGGCAGGGAGAACCGCATCCACAACCGGATCCGGGTGGTCACGGCCGGCGGCGACGTGCGCAGCCAGCGTCTACAGCCCTGAGCGAGCCCTGAGCGCGTTTGCGATCTGCTCTAACATTGACGACGTGAAACTCCGCGAGCAGGACGCGGTGGGGGGTCTGCGAGAACGCAAGAAACAGCGCACCCGGGCTGCCATCGTTGATGTGGCCGCGCGGTTGTGTGCTCAGCAGGGATATGAGAAGACCACCGTCGAGCAGATCGCCGTCGAAGCCGACGTGTCGCCGCGGACCTTCAGCCGCTATTTCCCCCACAAGGAAGCCGTGATCGGCGCGCTGATGGAGGAGGCCTCCGAACACGTCGCCACGGCACACGTCGCCACGGCCCTGCGATATCGTGCTGGACACCTGGGCGGTCCTGATGGCGTCCGCCGTGGACGTCCCGGGCGTGGAGTCCCTCGGGCCGAGCGAGTTCCTGAAGCGGATCGAGCAGAGCTACCGGCTTTTCATTCGGCTCTGGCAGCCCTGGCCGGGCGGCCCGGGGCGATAGCGGCTACGGTCTCTTCCAGCGCCCAGTAGCGTGATAACCAGCGGACGGCCCTGACGGTGCTGGGCGTCCGACGTTCGAGAAGGGGTTGATGTGGCCGCGACCGACGACACCGCTGCTCTCCGGTATCCCGGTGGTGAGATCGACTTGGAGATCGTCCACGCCAGCGAGGGCGCCGACGGGATCGCGCTGGGACCACTGCTGGCCAAGACGGGTTACACGACTTTCGACCAGGGCTTCGTGAACACCGCGTCGACGAAGAGCGCCATCACCTACATCGACGGTGACGCCGGCATTCTTCGCTACCGCGGCTATCCCATCGATCAGCTCGCCGAGAAGTCGACCTTCATCGAGGTGAGCTACCTGCTCATCTACGGCGAATTGCCGACGTCTGAGCAGCTGACCAAGTTCACCACCCAGATCCAGCGTCACACCCTGCTGCACGAGGATCTCAAGCGGTTCTTCGACGGCTTTCCCCGCAACGCACATCCGATGCCGGTGCTGTCCAGTGCGGTCAACGCTTTGAGCGCCTACTACCAGGACTCGCTGGACCCGCTCGACAACGATCAGGTGGAACTGTCCACAATCCGGTTGCTGGCCAAGTTGCCTACGATCGCCGCCTACTCCTACAAGAAGTCAGTCGGTCAGCCCTTCCTCTACCCGGACAACTCACTGAGCCTGGTGGAGAACTTCCTGCGGATGACGTTCGGCCTGCCCGCGGAGCCCTACTCGCCCGATCCGGAGATCGTGCGCGCGTTGGACATGCTGCTGATCCTGCATGCCGACCACGAGCAGAACTGCTCGACCTCGACGGTGCGTCTGGTCGGTTCGTCACAGGCGAACCTGTTCACCTCGATCTCCGGTGGAATCAACGCGTTGTGGGGGCCGCTGCACGGCGGTGCCAATCAGTCCGTGCTGGAGATGCTGGAGACAATCCGACTCGGCGGTGGCAACGTCAACGAATTCGTTCGCAAGGTCAAGAACCGCGAGGACGGTGTGAAGCTGATGGGCTTCGGCCACCGGGTCTACAAGAACTACGACCCGCGGGCCCGCATCGTCAAGGAGCAGGCCGACAAGATTCTCAGCAAGCTCGGCGGCGACGACGAACTGCTCGACATCGCCACGGCGCTCGAAGAAGCGGCACTGACCGATGATTTCTTCATTGAGCGCAAGCTGTACCCGAACGTCGACTTCTACACCGGTGTCATCTACCGCGCGATGGGCTTCCCCACCCGGATGTTCACCGTGCTGTTCGCCCTCGGTCGACTGCCCGGATGGATCGCGCACTGGCGCGAGATGCACGAGGAGCCCAACAAGATCGGCCGGCCCCGGCAGATCTACACCGGTTACGGGGAGCGCGACTACAGCGCGCTGGGCGCCCGCTGAGTCACGATCGCGGCGGTCTCGGAAAGAACCCGCTCTTCCTGGCGACATTCGTGTCGTAAGCCGCCCCACGGCTTCGCCGCATGCCCTTCTCCAATAGCGGTTTACCGGTCACCTTGAGAAGGAAGAACAGTTTAGGGTGATCACGTGAACAAACCTGAGATCGAATTCCCCGAGGGACCGGCCCCCTCCGAGTTGGTGATCAAGGACCTCGTGGTCGGCGAGGGCGCAGAGGCCAAGCCGGGCGACGTCGTCGACGTTCACTACGTCGGTGTCGAGTACGACACCGGTGAGGAGTTCGACAGCTCCTGGAATCGTGGCGAGTCGATCTCGTTCCCGCTGCGCGGTCTGATCCAGGGATGGCAGGACGGCATCCCCGGGATGGCTGTGGGTGGCCGGCGGCAACTGACCATTCCACCGGAGCAGGCTTATGGACCCGCGGGTGCGGGCCATCGTCTTTCCGGTAAGACGCTGGTCTTCGTCATCGACCTGCTGGGCACCAGCTGACTGGATCGGTAGCTACCGGCACCCGGGGGTGACTCACCGCAAACGTGGTGGTGTATCTTTCCGGCGTCCGAGAAATTGACACGCCGTTGATCGGCGGAGGAGGGGACCGATGACGGGTTCCGGCGAATCGCGCGTCAGCGCCACGGCGACACAGTGGCGGCCCGAGTCGCGCTACTACCGGCGTTCACCGGGCTGGGGCTGGGTGCTCGGCCTGCTTCTGATTCCGTTGCTGTTCGGCTGGCTGGGGTTCGGAGCTCTCAAGCCCAAGCTGGACGTCAACGCCGGAAACATCAGCGGCCCGAACGTGTCGATGCCGGCGCTGAACTTCTCGCCGCTGTCGATTCTGCGTAGCGGCAAAGACTTCACCCTGACCGGTTTGTTGCCCGACCTGGCGGTGAAGGACAAGCTCATCGCGGCTTTGAAGGCTGCGCTGGGCGGAGGGGTGAACCTGGTCGACAAGGTGGACATCGCGGCCGGTGCGAACGCGCCGGACTTCGCAGGCCTGGCTGCCCTTCTCAAAGCCGCTGCCGACATCCCGGATTTCCGCTTCACCGTCCAGGGCGACACGTTGACCCTCACCGGCGTCGCTCCTTCGGAGGATGTGAAAGCCGCGGTCGAGGCCGCCGCGAAGGCGGGCTGGCCCAACGTCCGGATCGTCAACAACATCACCATCAAGGGCGCGGCGGTGTCGTGTGACAACCTGCAATCGACCATCGACGCCGACCTCGCGGTTCCGCTGAAGTTCCAGACCGGTAGCGACAAGCTCAGCGCCGACGGCCAGGCTGAGCTCTCAGCTGTGGTGGGGACGCTCAAGGCCTGCCCGGATGCCAAGCTCACCGTGGTGGGCCACACCGACAACACCGGCACCGATGCCATCAACGGTCCGCTCAGTGAGGCGCGTGCCAAATCGGTCGTCGGTTATCTGGTGTCCCAGGGCATCCCGGCCGACGCCCTGACAAGCAAGGGTTCGGGTTCCTCGGAGCCGATCGCCTCCAACGACACCGAGGCGGGCCGCGCGGAGAACCGCCGCACCGAGATCAACGTCAACTAGGCAGTCCTGAGATGGGGAGCAATTGAGATGGGTTTCGTAACGCAGTGGTTGTGGTACCTGCTGGCCTTCCTGGTCGGCTCGGCGGTCGCATGGGCGATCACGGTTGTGACCATTCCCCGGACCAGCCGGGAACAGGCGATCGCCGACCTGCCGGCCGGCTCGCGCGAGATAGGAGCGCGTTGATGCACAACCTGAACTGGTGGCTGATGGCACTGGCCTTCCTGATCGGGCTGGCGCTGACTCTCGGCCTGATGATCCGCAAGGTCACCCGCGAGGTTCCGATAACCCACACGGTGTCGGCCGGATTGAAGGCGGGCGCGGCGGCGGCCGGTGCGAGCACGTTCACCGGTGCCGCCGCGGCGCGGATCGCGTCGATCGACGAGGTTCCCGCCGGCCCGCACGGGAAGGGTTCGGCCAAGGCCGGAGCCGACGGCAGCGGACCGGCCGGGTGGTTGATCAAGGGCAACGCCGACTCGATGCTCTTTCACGGCCCGGACAGCCCCGCCTACGAGCAGACCGTCGCCGAGGTGTGGTTCTTCGACGAGGCCACCGCCCGTCAGGCGGGCTTTGACAAGTGGGACAAGAACTTCAGGTAGTTCGTTTCGACGGCTACTGCATGCGCAGAACGAAGCCGACGCCGCGGACGGTGTGCAACAGCCGGGGCGCTCCACCGGCCTCGAGTTTGCGTCGAAGGTAGCCGATGAACACGTCGACGACGTTCGTGTCGGCGGCGAAGTCGTAGCCCCACACCAATTCCAGTAGCTGCGCGCGGCTGAGGACGGCGGTCTTGTGCTCGGCGAGCACGGCCAGCAGATCGAATTCGCGCTTGGTGAGGTCGACGTCCATGCCGTTGACCCGCGCGCGCCGGCCGGGGATGTCCACCTCGAGAGGGCCGACGGTGATGGTCTCCGAGGAGAATGTGGCCGTCGACCCACGGCGACGCAGCAGGGCTTTCACGCGGGCTACCAGCTCGGCGAGTACAAACGGCTTGACCAGATAGTCGTCCGCGCCGGCCTCCAGACCCGCTACCCGGTCGTCGACGGAACTGCGTGCTGAGAGCACACACACCGGCACGTCGTTGTCCATCGCACGCAGTGCCGTCACCACGCTGACACCGTCGAGCACCGGCATGTTGATATCCAGCACGATGGCATCCGGCCGGGTCTCGGTCGCGCTGCGCAACGCCTCGGCACCGTCAGAGGCGGTCGCCACCTCGAAACCGGACAGCCGCAGTCCCCGCTCCAGTGAAGCCAGCACGTCAGGATCGTCGTCGACCACCAGAACGCGCGGCGAAGCCGACCCGCTGTCCATACGCCCATCTTGCCGGATCGCCGGGTATACGGGAGGGAGGCGTGGCCGTAGGAGCCACTAGCGTGGACAGCGGCCGGAAAACAGAGGGAGGCGAATCGGTGGTGAGCAGCACCTCTGTCGTGCCCGGGGTCGAGCCGGCGACCTTCGCACCCCCGCCCGCCAGGGTCCGCGGCATCTCCGATCTGCTGCGCCTGCTGCCCTATCTGCGGCCCTATCGGACCCGATGGATCGCCATGATCACGGTCGCGGTCGTCAGTCTGGTTGCCACGGTCGCCATTCCCCTGATGACCAAGGCCGTCATCGACGGCCCGGTGCACCGCCGCGATCCGCACGGGCTGTGGATCCTCGGGTCGGCGGCGATCGCGATCGGCGTCGCCGAGGCCATGCTCTGGTTCATCCGCCGGTGGCTGGTTGCGCGCGCGACCATGGGTGTGGAGGCCGACATCCGCAAGGATCTCTACGCGCGTCTGCAGATGCTGCCGATGTCGTTTCACGGCCGGTGGCAGTCCGGACAGCTGCTGAGCCGAATCATGAACGACCTGAGCACCATTCGCCGGCTGCTCTCCTTCGGTCTGGTGTTCCTGATGCTCAACGTGCTGCAGATCACGGTGGTCACCATCATTCTGATGGCGATGTACTGGCCGCTCGGCGTGGTCGTGCTGGTCTCGATAGCCCCGGTCACTGCGACCGTGCTCCGGTTCGAGCGCTCGTTCACCAGCCTCTCGCGACAAGCACAGGATCAGGCCGGCCACGTCGCCACCGGCGTCGAGGAGGCCGCCCTGGGCATCCGCGCCATCAAATCGTTCGGCCGCGAGGACTACGTCTACGAACGCTTCGACACACAGACGACCGCTCTCTACGACACCCAGATCCGGAAGGTGGCGGTATCGGCCAAGTTCTGGACGATGCTGGAGATCATCCCGAACATCACCTTGATCGTGGTGCTCGGCCTCGGCGCCTACGCCGCCGGACACCAGATGGTGACGATGGGCACCCTGGTGGCGTTCATCACCATGATGCTGTCCCTGGTGTGGCCGATCGCCTCGCTCGGCTTCCTGCTGTCGATGACGCAGGAGGCGATGACGGCGGCCAACCGGATCGCCGAGATCTTCGATGCGCCGGTGGAGATCAGCGACGGGCCGCGGTCCGATCCGCCCGCCCTCGGCAGACTCGAACTGATCGATGTCGGCTTCCGGTTCCCCGCCACCGACGGTGACGCCGCCGGCCGGTGGGTGCTGCGCAACGTCTCGGTGACCGTGGAACCGGGCGAGACGCTGGCCCTCGTCGGCGCCACCGGATCGGGGAAGTCCGCGCTGACCGCGCTGTTGCCGCGCCTCTACGACGTGACGGAGGGCCGGATCCTCATCGACGGCATCGATATCCGCGATCTGAGCCTCTCGGCGTTGCGGTCCACCGTGGCTGTCGCATTCGAGGACCCGACGCTGTTCTCCATGTCGGTGGAGGAGAACCTGCGGCTGGGTCGAGCGCAGGCAACCGACGAGGAGCTCGCCGCCGCCATCGACATCGCCGCAGCCCGGTTCGTCTACGACCTACCGTTCGGACTGCAGACCCGCATCGGCGAGCAGGGGATGAGTCTTTCCGGCGGGCAGCGCCAGCGTCTCGCCCTGGCGCGCGCGATCCTGTCCGATCCGAGGATCCTGGTTCTCGACGACACGCTGTCGGCTCTGGACGTCCACACCGAGGCGGTGGTGACCGAGGCGCTGCATCGGGTGCTGGCGTCGGTGACCGGGGTGATCGTGGCCCATCGGGCGTCGACGGTGCTGCTGGCCGATCGGGTCGCTCTGCTCGACGTCGACGCTGACGCCGGGGTATCCGACGGTGCCGCGACGATCACACACATCGGCACGCACGAGGCGCTGCTGGCCACGGTGCCGCGCTACCGGTATCTGCTGGCCGCCGACGATCAACTCGACGACGGATTCGAGCCGCGCCCGGTGTGGGAGGACGACGACGATCGTGACCGTTTGGCACGAGTGCACGAGGAGGCGTTCGAGGAGCGCACCGCACCGCGAAGACCGGTCGAGTACGTCGTCTTCGAGGGCAACCGATGACGACCGCATGGCGCGGCCGGCTCGATGAGCCCCGCGACGAGCTCGACGAGGGGCAGCCCCGGCGCCGGGAGGCCCGGACCCTGCTCGGGTCTCTACTTCGGCCCTACCGGTCGGTGGTCGGCGTGCTCGCGATCGTCGTGGTGGTGGAAAACGCTGCGCGCCTCGCAGTTCCACTGCTGGTCCAGCGCGGCATCGATCACGCTATCCCGCCGCTGCTCGCCGGGGGATCGGCTGGTGAGCTGGTCGCCGTAGTGGCCGCGCTCTGCGTGTTGCTGGTCATCCAGGCGTCGACCCGGATAACGTTCCTCAACGTCTCAGGTCGGATCGGGCAGCGGGTGCTGCTGGAACTGCGCCGGCGCTTGTTCAGACACTTCGAGAGTCTCGACATCGCCTTCCACGACCGATTCACCTCCGGGAGGGTGGTCAGCCGCTCCACCAATGACGTCGAGGCCATCCAGGATCTGTTGGAGAGCGGATTCGACAGCCTCATCACCGCTGTACTCACCCTGCTCGGCACCGGGATCCTTCTGGTGGTCCTCGATGTCCGGTTGGGGTTGATGTGCCTGACGGCCTTCCCGGTTCTCGTCGCCCTGTTGTGGTGGTTCTCCAGCGAGTCGGCCAAGACCTACCGCAAGGTCCGGGAGAGCGCGGCTTTGGTGATCGTGCAGTTCGTCGAGACCATGACCGGGATCAAAGCGGTGCAGGCCTACCGGCGCCAGCCGCGCAACCAGGAGATCTTCGGCCGCGTCGCCGACGACTACCGGCGGATCAACGAGCGCACGTTCCGGTTGCTGGCGGTGTTCATGCCCGGAGTCAAACTGGTCGGCAACCTCACCACCGGTGTCGTTCTGCTCTATGGCGGCTACCGGGTGCTGCACGGGCAGATGACGCTGGGAACGTTGACGGCATTCCTGCTGTATCTGCGGATGTTCTTCGAGCCGATGCAGGAGATCTCCCAGTTCTTCAACATGTTCCAGTCGGCGACCGCGGCACTGGAGAAGATCGCCGCCGTCCTGGCGCGCGAACCCGCGATCGCCGATCCCGCCGAGGCCCTCCGTCCGGCAGTCGTGCGGGGCGAGATCGCCATGCGCGACGTCGATTTCGGCTACGCACCGCAGCATCCGGTGCTGTCCGGGTTGTCGTTGACGGTGCCCGCCGGCCAGACCGTGGCTCTTGTCGGGACCACTGGTGCCGGCAAGACGACGATCGCAAAGCTGATCGCGCGCTTCTACGATCCGCAATCGGGATCGGTGGAACTCGACGGTGTCGATCTGCGCCGTCTTCGGCAGGCCGAACTGCGGCGGCACATCGTCATGGTGACCCAGGAGAACTTCCTGTTCTCCGGGTCGGTCGCCGACAACATCCGGTTCGGGTGTCCCGACGCCGACGATGATCGGGTTCGCGCGGCCGCGGCCGCGGTCGGGGCGGACACCTTCATCGACTCGTTGCCGGACGGCTTCGACACCGACGTGGCCAAACGGGGCGGACGGTTGTCAGCCGGACAGCGCCAGCTCGTCGCGTTCGCGCGGGCCTTCCTCGCCGACCCGGCGGTGCTCATCCTCGACGAGGCCACGTCCTCGCTGGACATCCCCAGTGAGCGTCTGGTGCAGCGCGCCTTGCGCACCGTGCTCGCACAGCGCACCGCCTTCATCATCGCCCACCGGCTCTCCACCGTGGAGATCGCCGACCGCGTCCTGGTGATCGAGGGCGGCCGCATCGTCGAGGACGGGCCGCCGACTTCGCTCATCGGCGCCGGAGGGCGCTACGCGGCGCTGCACCGGTCCTGGATCGACTCGCTGGCTTAGAGTTCAGTTGAGCAGGAAGATCGCCACCGAGGCGATCAGCACGCCGAGCGCGGGCAGATACCTGCTCACCGGATCCTTGGCTTTGGCATGCATGGCAAGTGCGCCGACCATGAGCGCCGCGACGATTGCAGCGGGCACCCGGATCAGACTCGGCACCCAGATCCCGATGATCAGCAACACACCGGAGACGATCTTCAGACCCCCGACGAGGTAGAAGGTCCAGTCGGGCAGCCCATAGACGGCGAATTCCTCTTTGAGGGACTTCGCGTCCCCACCCCGGTAGGCGGTGGCCGAGCGGGCTCGCACCAACCAGACGTTGAGCAGACCCAGGCCGACCACGACTTGCAAGACGCTAGAGACTACGTGATTTGACATCGACGACCTCGTTGGCGGAGTTTTGACCGACATCTAACGATAACCGAACGGAATCCCATGCGTGTGCTCTATGAGCTGCTGGTAATCACCTCGATCGTCGCGTTCCTCTTCTACGGAGTGAGTGTTCTATCCAGCAACGCGATGGTTGAGGAGTTCGAGCGTTACGGTCTGGCCCGGTTCCGCCGGCTCACCGGATATCTGGAGGTATTCGGCGCGCTGGGGCTCCTCGCCGGTTACCTCATTCCCGGTCTGAGGATCGCCGCCTCAGGCGGACTGGCGCTGTTGATGGCACTTGGGGTCGTGGTGCGCTTCCGGTCCGGGGATTCCCTGACCCAGGCACTTCAGGCATTCGGCATGCTCCTGGTGAACCTCGGGATCTTCGTTCTCACGATCCGCTTCGCCGGACACTGGGGCCCCTTGCGCGGACAGTAGGCTTGACACCCATGATCGGGATCGAGCGTGCGGGTGCGGTGACAACCATCGAACTGCAACGGCCGGAGCGGCGTAACGCGCTCAACACCGAGCTCGCCGACATGTTGCGAGAAGCCATCGAGACGGCCGCCGACGACGACACCCGGGCGATCGTGGTCACCGGCGCCGGCAGCGTCTTCTGCGCTGGAGCCGACCTTTCCGGTGACGTATTCGCCGCCGACTTCCCTGACAAGGCCATCGCACTGAACAAGGCCATCGACGCCGTGCCGGTTCCGGTGATCGCCGCGATCAATGGTCCCGCCATCGGCGCCGGAGTCCAGTTGGCCATGATCTGTGATCTGCGGGTGGTCGCACCGGAGTCCTACTTCCAGTTTCCCATCGCCCGCTACGGGCTCGCTCTGGACAACTGGAGTGTTCGCCGTCTTTGTGCGCTGGCTGGTTACGGGCGCGCCCGTGCGATGTTGCTGGCCGCCGAGAAACTCGATGCCCAGACAGCGCTGATGACCGGGATGGCCAACCGCGTCGGCACCCTGGCCGACGCCCTGGAATGGGCGGCGGAGATCGCAATGCTGGCGCCATTGTCGATCAAGCATTCCAAGCGCGTCCTCAACGACGACGGCGCCTACGAGGATCAGAGCGACCTCCACAAATCACTTTTCGACGCTGCATGGGGCAGCCAGGACGTCATCGAAGCTCAAGTCGCTCGCCTTGAAAAGCGCCCCGCGAGGTTTAAGGGAGCCTGACGCTGTGCCTGCGCTGCCCAATCCCCTCGATCTGATGCCTGCCGGCAAATCCGCATTGCGGTTGGCGGCGGGTACCGCCACCCTGGCTGCCGGCGGGTGGGTGCTGCAGGCGTTGCGTGACACGCCGGCAGCGCTTGGCGCCAGTCCAGCGGCGATCCACGCCGTCGCGGCGGGGTCGCCGAACTACCGTGACGGCGTCTTCCACAACCTCGAGCCGGCATCGCCGCTGCGACTCGATATCGAAGAGAACAGAATGCTGCTCTTCGAGGTTCTTACCAGCCGTCGCACCAGCGTGCCACGGACTGACATTCCGCTGGCTGAATCAGAGACACCCGGAACGTCAGCGCCCCTCGCGGTGACCTGGTTGGGGCACGCGACCACCCTTGTGGACGTCGACGGGTACCGGATTCTCACCGACCCGGTATGGAGCGAACGGTGCTCGCCGACGCGAGCCATCGGGCCTCGCCGGCTGCACCCTGCGCCGATCCCAATTGAAGCGCTGCCGGCACTTGATGCGGTGGTGATCAGCCATGACCATCATGACCATCTCGACATGCCGAGCATCCGAGCGCTCGCGAAAACGCAACGGGCCGTGTTCGTCACCCCCCTCGGCGTGGGCGCCCATCTGCGTGAGTGGGGTGTTCCGGAGCGTCGAATCGTTGAACTGGATTGGGGCTCAGCCCACACCATTGACGACCTCACATTGACGTGCACACCGGCCCGGCACTACTCCGGACGATTCCTGACACGCAACAACACACTGTGGGCATCATGGGTGTTTGCCGGTTCGCGGCACCGGGTGTATTTCGGCGGCGACAGCGGCTACACGGCGAGCTTCACCGACATCGGCGCGCGCTACGGGCCGTTCGATATGACGCTGTTGCCGATCGGTGCGTACAACAAGAGCTGGCCGGACATCCATATGAACCCGCAGGAGGCGGTCCAGGCCCACCGGGATCTCGGCGCGCACACCTCCGGCGGCGTTCTGGTGCCGATTCACTGGTGCACCTTCCGGCTGGCTCCCCACCCATGGTCGGAACCGGCCGACTGGCTTGTGCAGGCTGCAGCCGAGGCGGCTGTTGACATCGCCGTCCCGAAACCGGGCGGCCGCGTTCTTCCCGGCCGCGGCGAGCTCGAACTATGGTGGCAACTTTGAGAGCAGCCCGTCGCGTGACTGCGGCGGCGCTGGCGGCCGCACTCACGGCTTGCGGGTCGTCACCCCGATTCGCAGCTGAATCCGCCCGCTTCGACCAGCCGCCGCAACTGGCCACGGCGACCCCGTTGCCGGAGAACGCCGTCGCCGACGCGGTGGCGAGACTCGACGGACTTGCCGAGGACCTGATGAAGTCCTCCGGCATCCCCGGGATGGCGGTCGCCGTCGTGCACGGCGGAAAGACCCTCTACGCCAGAGGCTTTGGCGTCCGCGATACCCGCACCGGAGAGCCGGTCGACGCCGACACCGTATTCCAGCTGGCGTCGCTGTCCAAGCCGATCGCCGCAACCGTGGTGGCCCATCAGGTCGGGATGCGAGCGGTCAGCGGCTGGGACACCCCGGTGGCCGCTCACCTGCCGTGGTTCGCGCTGTCTGATCCGGCGGTGACCAGGATGCTGACCGTCGCGGATTTGTTCGCGCATCGCTCGGGGCTGCCGGATCACGCCGGGGATCTGCTCGAGGACCTCGGCTACAGCCGCCGCGAGGTGCTGGAACGCCTGCGCCGACTCCCGCTCAACCCGTTCCGCACCTCCTACGCCTATACCAACTTCGGGGTCACTGCCGGCGCCGAGGCCATCGCTGTCGCAGCGGGCATCCCGTGGGAAGACCTCAGCCGGCAAGTCATCTACGGACCGCTGGGCATGACGTCGACCAGTTCCCGCTTCGCGGACTACCAGCAACGCTTCGACAAAGCCGTTGGACACGTCCTGGTCGACGGACGCTACGAACCGCGGTACACCCGCGACGCCGATGCGCAGGCGCCGGCCGGGGGAGTGAGCGCCTCAGTCAACGACATGACGCACTGGCTGGCGATGCTGCTCGGCGGCGGGGAGTACAACGGCACCCGGATCGTCGATTCCGGAGCGCTACTGGAAGCGCTGACGCCACACATCATCGCCAGCCCGCCGGCTCAACCGGAGATGCGGTCGGGGTTCTACGGCTATGGGTTCAACATCGGCACCACGGCGTCGGCGCGCATGCAGTTCAGCCACTCCGGCGCCTTCGAACTGGGCGCAAGTACCAACTTTGTGATGATTCCGTCGGCTGATGTCGCCATCGTCGCGTTGACCAACGCCGGCCCGGTGGGGGTTCCCGAGACACTGACCGCGCAATTCGCGGACCTGGTGCAGTTCGGGGCGATCCGACAGGACTGGCACCGTCTCTACGCGGCGGCGTTCGCTCCGGACGACCGACCCCTCGGTGACCTCGCCGGCAAGCAGCCGCCGGTCGATCCGACGCCCCCGCGGCCGCTGGGCTCCTACGCGGGCAGCTACGCCAACGATTACTGGGGTTCCGCGGTGGTGACCGAATCCGATGATGCACTGAGTCTTTCGCTCGGCCCACGTCCGGAGTTATATCCGCTCACCCACTGGGACGGTGATGAGTTCGTCTTCGACCTGCACAACGAGAACGCTCCAGTTGGGAGTGTGTCGAAGGCTGTCTTCGCCGGGGATCGATTGGTCCTGGAGTACTTCGACCAGGAGAAAATGGGGACATTCACGCGGGGGGTCAGACCCTGACCGCCGTAGGCCTCTCCGACTCCGAGGTGGCCGCGCGGGTCGCCGGGGGCAAGACCAACGACGTCCCGTCCCGCGCCTCCCGCAGCGTCGGCGACATCGTCCGGTCCAACGTCTTCACCCGGATCAACGCCATTCTCGGTGTGCTGCTGCTGATCGTGCTCGCCACCGGGTCGCTGATCAACGGACTGTTCGGACTGCTCATCGTCGCCAACAGCGCGATCGGCATCATCCAGGAACTGCGCGCCAAGAAGACCCTGGACAACCTCGCCATCGTCGGGCAGGCCCGCCCGACCGTGCGCCGCCGGTCGGGCACCGCGGCGCTGCCACCGGATCAGGTCGTGCTCGACGACATCATCGAACTCGGGCCGGGGGATCAGATCGTCGTCGACGGCGAGGTGGTCGAGGATTCGGCGCTGGAGGTCGACGAGTCGCTGCTCACCGGTGAGGCCGATCCGATCGTCAAGCACACCGGTGACGAGGTGATGTCGGGCAGTTTCGTCGTCGCGGGCAGTGGCTCCTACCGCGCCACCAAAGTCGGCCGGGAGGCCTATGCGGCCCGGCTTGCCGAGGAGGCCAGCAAGTTCACGCTGGTGAAATCCGAACTGCGCAGCGGTATCAGCGCGATCCTGCGGTTCATCACCTATCTGCTGCTGCCCACCGGTCTCCTGGTCATCTACACGCAGTTGTTTCTGACCGACGTCGGCTGGCGCGAGTCGGTGTTGCGAATGGTCGGCGCACTGGTGCCCATGGTCCCCGAGGGTCTGGTGCTGATGACGTCGATCGCGTTCGCCGTCGGTGTGGTGCGCCTCGGACGACGTCAGTGTCTGGTGCAGGAACTCCCCGCGATCGAGGGGCTCGCGCGCGTCGACGTGGTCTGCGCGGACAAGACCGGAACCCTCACCGAGAACGGTATGCGGCTGTCGTCCGCCGAACCGGTGGGCGAGGCGCCCGATGGCACCGTGCGCACCGTCCTGGCTGCACTGGCGGCCAACGACCCGCGGCCCAACGCCAGCATGCTGGCCATCGCCGAGGCCTATCCCGATCCACCGGACTGGACCGCCACGGCGGTCGCGGCGTTCAAATCAGCGACCAAATTCAGCGGTGCGTCCTTCGGTGAGTACGGCAACTGGGTGATCGGTGCGCCCGACGTGCTCCTCGACCCCGGTTCGCCGCAAGCCGCCCGAGCCGAGGAGATCGGGGCACGCGGCCTGCGCGTGCTGCTGCTGGGATCGTCGGACATTCCCGTGGACGACCCGGCCGCGCCGGGACACCTCACCCCGATCGCGCTGGTGGTGCTGGAGCAACGGGTCCGGCCCGACGCCCGCGACACCCTGGATTACTTTGCCTCCCAGAATGTCTCGGTCAAGGTGATCTCCGGGGACAATGCGGTCTCCGTGGCAGCGGTGGCCGATTCACTCGGGTTGCACGGCGAAACCATGGATGCCCGGCACCTCCCCACCGCGCCCGACGAGCTGGCCGAGACGATGAACGAGTACACCACTTTCGGCCGGGTGCGCCCGGACCAGAAACGCGCCATGGTGCACGCCCTGCAGTCTCGCGACCACACCGTCGCCATGACCGGAGACGGCGTCAACGATGTGCTCGCACTCAAAGACGCCGACATCGGCGTCGCCATGGGATCGGGCAGTCCCGCCTCACGCGCGGTGGCCCAGATCGTGCTTCTGGACAACAGATTCGCCACCCTGCCCTACGTCGTGGGCGAGGGTCGCCGCGTGATCGGCAACATCGAAAGGGTCTCCAACCTCTTCCTCACCAAGACCGTCTATTCGGTGCTACTGGCTCTGCTGGTCGGCCTCGCCGGATTGTCGTCCAAGTTCTTCGGCACCCCGCCGCTGCTCTACCCGTTCCAGCCCATCCACGTCACCATCGCGGCATGGTTCACCATCGGCATCCCCGCCTTCATCCTCTCGCTGGCGCCGAACAACGAACGTGCCCGCACCGGATTCGTGCGCCGCGTGATGGCGTCGGCGTTGCCGGCGGGTGTCGTCATCGGACTGACCACCTACGCGTCCTATCTGATCGCCGGGCCGGGGCCCGCCGGCGCCACCGTCGCCCAGACCCAGGCCTCCACCGCCGCGCTGATCACGCTGCTGATCGGTGCGCTGTGGGTGCTGGCCACCGTTGCGCGCCCCTACCAGTGGTGGCGGATCGCCCTGGTGGCCGGATCGTTCGTCGCCTACGTGGCCATCTTCGCGCTGCCGATCACGCGGGAGAACTTCTCACTCGATCCCTCCAACGCGATCGCGACCGGCGAGGCCATCGCGCTGGGACTGCTGGCCGCCGGACTGATCGAGGCGCTGTGGTGGATCCAGGGCCGGATTCTCGGCGAACCCAGGCGGGTGTGGCGGCACGACGCTGGTGTGGCTAGATTGGCGCAGGGACAGCTTCCGGGCAACCGGATGCCCACATCACCAGAGAAAGGGTGAACACATGTCGTTCATTGACAAGGCCAAGGAGACTGCCGGCAACCTCGCCGACAAGGCCAAGGAAGCCATCAACGAGAACGTCGACAAGATCGAAGGTGCCATCGACAAGGCCGGGGATCTGATCGACGAGAAGACCGGCGGCAAGTTCGCCGAGACGATCGACAAGGTCCAGGGCGCGGCTCATACCGCCGTCGACAAGGTCACCGAGGCCGCAGGTAACGCCAAGGACGCCGCCACCGGCGCCGCCGAGAACGTCGCCGACAAGGTCGACGGCCAGTAGCCCACGCGGATGGCGAAGGTTTCCGCCTCGGTTGAGGTTCCGCTTTCGCCGGAGCAGGCGTGGACGCACGCCTGCGACCTGGCCCGGTACAAAGAATGGCTGACCATTCACCGGGTCTGGCGCTCGAAGCTGCCCGAAACCCTCGACAAGGGCACCCAAGTGGAGTCCATCGTCGAGGTCAAGGGCATGCCGAACCGGATCCAGTGGACCATCGTCAACTTCACACCGCCGCAGACCATCGCGCTCGACGGCCTCGGTGCCGGCGGGGTCAAGGTGAAGCTGATCGGCAAGGTCCGCCCGGCCAGCAGGGACGGGGTCGCCGGCTCGGTCGTCACCATGGACGTCCACCTCGGCGGCCCCGCCCTGTTCGGCCCCATCGGGATGATCGTGGCGGCCGCGCTTCGCGGTGACATCCAGCAGTCACTCGACCGATTCGTCACGGTGTTCGCCCCCGCATGACACGCTACGAGTGCGGCGTCGCCGCCGACACCGTCGACGCGATCGACTTCCACACCCACGTCGAGATCGACGCGCACGGTCACCACGCCTACGACGACGAACTCACCGAGGCGACCGGCCGCTACTTCAACCTCGGCCCGGATCACGTCGCACGCGTCGACGATCTCGCCGAGCTCTACCGCACGCACAACACCGCCGCTGTCGTTTTCACCATCGATGCGCAGACCGCTTCGGGGCACCGCCCCAACTCCATTGAGGACCTCATCGAGGGCGCCGCGCGCAACAACGACGTCCTGATTCCGTTCGGGTCGGTCGACCCCTGGGGTGTCAACCCCGCCGGAAGGGTCCGCCAACTCGTCGACGACTACGGGGTCCGCGGTTTCAAGTTCCATCCCAGCCTGCAGGCGTTCGAACCGAACGACCGCAGGCTCTACCCGGTGTACGAGGCGATCGCCGAACGCGGTGTGCCGGCCCTGTTCCACACCGGTCAGACCGGACTCGGATCGGCCCTGCCGGGCGGACACGGCATCAAACTGCGCTACTCCGATCCGATGCTGCTCGACGACGTGGCCGCCGACTTCCCGGAATTGACGATCGTGATGGCACATCCGGCGGTGCCGTGGGTGGACGCTCAGATCGCCATCGCGTCGCACAAGGCGAACTGCTACGTCGACCTTTCTGGCTGGTCGCCGAAGTACTTTCCACCCCAGCTCGTCCGGGCGCTGAGCCGGCAGTTGCGGACGAAGGCACTCTTCGGCACCGACCATCCCTACATCGGCCTGGAGCGCTGGCGCCGCGACTTCGAGACCCTCGATGTCGACGCAGCTGCGCTGCCGCTGATCCTCAAGAACAATGCGATTCAGGTGCTCGGGCTGGCCTGAGGATCAGCCTGCCCGCCAGGGACGCTGCGTCGCCGTGCGCTGCCCGCGACGTAGCGTCTCCAGCAGTTCGTGATAAGGGCCGACGAGATAGGCGGTGTCGCCCGCCCGCAGTTCGGTGTCGTGATGCGGATGCAGCTTCGAGGTGTCCCCATCACGGTCGAGTGCGATGACACGTGTGCGGGTGGACAGTTCGTCCATTCGCGCGCCGTCGAGTTCGCTGCCCTCCTGCACCTTCACCCCACCCACCATGAATGACGACTGTCCTACCGAGAACGTTCCGAGGACCTCCAACCCCATGGCGGCGCCGATGAACCACGGCGTCGCCAGATCCACCGTGGAGCGCACATAGTTGAATCCGAGCCGGTGGCCGACGGCCTCGCCCAGTTCGCGATCGTAAATCCGCAAGACGATCGGGATCCGATGCCCTTGCGGCGTCTGATCCGGGCCAAGGATTTCCCGCAGCACCAGACCGGTCTCGATGTTCACCATGTCGGCTTCGGTCAGCACTGCGATCGCGCGGGCGTACTCCACCCGGGCGGCGTCGAGTGTGGTGCGCAGGGTCGCGTCGCCGAAGATGACCGGAATGTCGAGATCCTCGGCTTGTGACAGCAGTCGATTGCCCTCGTCGCGCTCGATCACCACCACCGAGCAGCCGGCATTCTTGAGCATGACAGCCACCTGGATGCCGAACGAGCCGAGGCCGACCACCACGTAATGACCCCGTAGATGTCGCACCTGCTGCCGGCTGGCCTCCTGGGGAAGCCGGCGGGAGAGCAGCGCATCGGCGACGAATGCCACCACGATCGCGGTGGTCGCCAGACCGCCCAGCATCATCACCACGCCCCAGAGCCGCAGCCAGACCGGCTGATGGAGAAAGTTGAAATCGCCGTAGCCGACGGTGGCCAGCGTCTCGGTGGAGAAGTACAGCGCGTCCACCCAACTCATCCCGGGGTGCTGATAGTGAAACCGCAGGATGATGGTCGAACCGACCAGCAGTGTCACCAATACCGCCAGGGCGCGGTAAAAGGTCGGATTGATGTCGGCGCTGAAGGCGCGCACCGAGTCCGCGAAGCGCTCAAGCGCCGAACGATGCAGGGCGGCGGCGGTCGTCCCCTCGCCGTCCGGGTGGAATCCCTGCGCGGTCAGCTCGTCGGGCTGACCGATCATCGACGTCCAGTCGCCCTTGTGCACCGCGAAGTCCAATGGTGGGCAGGCGATCAACTCACCCGGACGGCTGGAGCGCTCACCACCGATGACAGCGACGGGCGCCAGCCGACCGTAAATCTCCCGCAACGTACCGTCGCGGGGCGCTTCGGTGCCCGACACCACGAATTCCGTGCCCCCGACCTCGATGCTGTGCGCTGTGCGCTCCAGCAATGCCTCCACCACCGACGGAGCCGCAAGGTCGGCGACGTCGAGCACCGCCCCGGGCCCGTGGTCCTCCTCGAGGGCCTTGTTCAGAACCGGGTTCGCGATACGCGCGACCACGCGCGTGCGCGGATTGGTCCGCCGGGTCAGCAGCGCGATCTCAAGATTCAAAGCGTCGTCGCCGGATGCTGCGATCACCGCGTCGGCCCGGTCGACGCCGGCGGCCCGCAGGCCGGCGGGTGAGTCCACGGGCACCACGCTGAGCTCTGCATCGTTGAGTTCGTCGATGATCCGCATCGCCAGCGCGTCGTCCCCGCACACGATGATGTGACCGCGCATGGACAAACGCTACTTGGAAGTCAGGGCTATGTGGAAGTTAGGGTTGGCCACCATGGACAGGCTGCGACCGGGCTGGCTGATCACGGTGGTCGCGGTCTCACTGGTGGTAAGCGCATGGTTGCCGTGGCTGACCACCTCGGCCGGCGGCGGCGGGCGCGCCAGCGCCATCGGGGGAGCGGTCGGAACCATCGAGCTACCGGACCGCTTCGGGGTGGGGCAGCTCATCGTGCTGCTGACCTCGGTACTCGCGGTACTCGGGGCCATGGTCGCCCGCGGCCTCTCGGCCCGGCTGGCCGCTTCGGCCGCCGTGGCCATCTCGGCTCTGGTGGCGTGGCTGACCTGGTCGTACTACCACGCCAACGTCCACCCCCCGATAGTCCCGGGCTACGGCTTCTACCTGGGTGTCGGCTGTGTGGGCGGGCTGCTGATCTGCTCGCTGTGGGCGCTCGCCGGAGCGCTGTTGGACGGCGACGCACCCGTGCGCCGGTAGGCTGACGCGGTGCTCAGAGTCGGGACCACGGCCGCGGTGACGGTGGCGCTTGCCGTGAGCGTGTCGGGGTGTTCCGGCGGCACGCCGAGTGCGGATCGGTGCGAGGCGGTGGCGGTCCCGCTGTCGGACATCCCGACCCGCACCGATCAGGAACCCAAAATGCGGATTCCGGTGCCGCCGGGCTGGGAGCGCAGCACCGGAATGGACTCCGAGAACATCCGTTTCGCCATCCGCAACAACGATCTGGCAGCCGAGGGCTTCAAGCCGAACGCCGTCGTGACCCTGCAGAAAGTTCCCCTCGACGTCGGCAAGCCCGAGCAGATCCTGGCCGCCCAGAATGACCAGCTGAGTAAGAAACTCCAGGTGACCGATATGAAGGCGACCTCCACCGAAGTGTGCGGGTCACCGGCGATGTCGACCACCTACACCGCGCCCGAGGTCGATCTGAGCAAGCGGAATCCGAAGGCGCCCAAGATCCCGCCGCGCAAGGCGACCTCGCTGGGCGTGGTGTTCAAGGATGGCGACGCGAACTATGTGGCGACGCTGACCGTGCAGACGGTCAAGCCCGACGACCCGACCTACCAGCAGGACTCGGCCAACATCCTCAGGGGTTTTCAGCTGCTGCCGCCGAAGTAGTGCTGCGCGTACTGCTACAGCCCGACGGCAGCTGCCGCGGTGTCGGTGTCACGCCAGCGCCGGACGTCTGAGCCCGACACCCACGTGGAGTGCGTCCCACTCGAGATCCGCTCGGGCAGTCGTAGTTTGCACACCGGACCGTCCGTGAGCCGGGCGGCATCGAACACCAGGCAGTAGGACGCGTCATCGTTCATGTCGGTGGTCAGCGTGACCAGGTACCCGTCGTCCTCGCTGCGGCTGCCGATCCGGGGCGCCATCGCCGTCTCGCTGCCGTACACCCCGTCACCGAAGGTGATCCGCTGCTCGGTGCCACCGGCGATGTCGTGGCGAACCAGGCCGTCGAAGAGGAACCAGCCGGGTTTACCGGTCGCGGCGTAGGCGTAGCGGTAGGGCTCGCCGGCGTGGGCGCCATTGATCATGCCGAACTCCGAGATGGTGTCGCTCAACGGTTCCTCGGTGGTGGCGCCGGTCTTGAGGTTCAACCGCCACCGGTGCAGTCGCGTCTGCATACGATCCAGCGCCAGGAACCGGAACGCACGCTGCCACGTGCTGCCCGTCCCGTTGTCGGCCGGTTCGGGGTCGCCCTGATAGAAGCCGTCGAGCACGATCTCGTCGCCGTCCTCGTAGGCGTTGGTGAAGTGCAGCACGAAGGTCGGGTCCGCCTCGAACCATTTCACGTCCGCAGCGCTACCGCGCCGAGGCAGCACCGCGAAGCGCGACGGGATATCGCGGTGGAAACGAGCCACGTGCAGATCGCGCTCGAGCAGTTCGGGATCCCAGAACAGGGGGAAATCGTTGAGGATCACATAGTTACGGGTGAATGCCATGTCGTGCGGCAGCCGGGGGCCGGGCAGCGGCACGTCGACGTAGTGCACCAGGTCGTTGTTGTGATCGACGACCCCGTAGTGCAGGTACGGCGCGGTCTTGCTGTAGTTGAAGAACAGCATCTCACCGGTGCGGTCATCGACCTTGGGGTGTGCCGAGACGCCGAGCGCGGACGGGAAAGCGCCGTTGAAGGACTCCTTACCCAGCGTCTCGCCGCTGTAGGGGTCGAGGCGGTAGAGATCTCCGCACTGGTAGAAACTCGTCAGTGCGGTGCCGCGGTGCACCACCACATCGGTGCTCGAGGCGTCCTTGAGCAGTGTGCGTGCACCCCAGCCGTGGTCCACCTTGGCCAGTGACAGCGGCTCGGCCAGTCCGGGCCACAGTGATTCACCGGCCTCCTGTTCAGCCTCGAATGCCTCGGTGCGGATGAACCGGTTGCGGTAGAAAGCCTTTCCGTCCCGGAAGCCGACGACGTGCACCATGCCGTCGCCGTCGAACGGGTGGTAGTTCTTCATCGCCGGGTGCAACGGGTTCTCGGTGTTGCGCAGATAGATCCCATCAAGGTCGGCCGGCACCTCGCCCTCCGCGACGGTGAGGTCGTCGGCACGCCACTCGGTGGTCTGCGGCCGCCACGGGCCCGTGCGGTAGGGGTGGTCGTCGTCTTCAGGGAGTGTGGACAGGAACTTCCCGACGATCTCAACATCCATCAGGCCCGCTCCTCAGGCATCTGCCGCACCGATGACGAAACTGACGGTGGTGGCGGTGCTTCCGCCGAGGTTGAGGGTTCCGAATCGGCGTGCACCGTCGATCTGGTAGTCGCCGGCCATTCCACTGACCTGCTTGGCGGCGTCGAGCATCATGCGTACCCCGGTCGCGCCCACGGGGTGGCCGCCACCGATGAGCCCGCCGGAGGGATTGATCGGCAGCCGTCCGCCGATCGCGATGTCGCCGTTCTCGATCGCCTTCCACGACTCGCCCGGACCGGTCAGTCCGATGTGGTCGATGGCGACGTATTCACTGGGGGTGAAGCAGTCGTGGACCTCGAAACCGTCGATGCCTTCCAGATCGACGCCGGCACGACCGAAGGCGTCGTGCACGGCGGCTCGCAGGTGCGGCATCACGTAGGGACCGTCGGCCGCACGGTCGAGTTTCTGCTGCAGTCCCAGTCCGACGGTGCGATGGCCCCATCCCTCGATTCGGCCGATCGGCCGCACGCCGGGATGATCGGCGAGGAACTCGTCGCTGACGAGAACCACACCGGCACCCCCGTCGGTCATCTGGCTGCAGTCGAAGCGGCGGATACGGCCCTCGACGGGCGGGTTGAGCGCGTCGTCGTCGCCACCGGCGGCCAGATCGGGGATCGTCCAGTCCCGGGTCTGGGCGTTCGGGTTGCGCTTGGCGTTGGCCAGGTTGAGTGCGGCGATCGCATGCAGGTGTGCGTCGTCGATGCCGTAGCGGCGGTCGTATTCATCGGCGACAAGGGAGAACATGTAGGGCCACATGAACGTGGCGTCGGCGCCCTCATGCCCGGTCCACGCCGCGGCGCCGAGATGCTGCGCGGCGACGTCACCGGGGACCGTCTTCTCCAACTCCACACCGAGCACCAGCGCGGTGCGGTAGTGACCGGCCCGCAGATCGGCCATCGCTGCCAGTGCGGCCACGCTGCCCGATGCGCAGGCGGCCTCATGCCGGGTGGCCGGGGTGTCCCAGAGGCCGTCGTGAACCGTGGCGGGCATCGCCCCGAGGTGACCCTGACGGGCGAACATCTCCCCGAACGCGTTCGCCACGTGCACCACGTCGATGTCGGCCGCGTCGATCATGGCCTCAGTCAGCGTCTGATCCACCAGTTCGCGGGTCAGCTGGGCGAAGTCGCGGCCCTCGCGCGTGAGGTTGCGGGCGAAGTCGCTCTGATAGCCGCCCAGGATCCAGACGTTTGTGCCCATGATCCGAAGCTACTACACCGCTGCAGCAGGTCAATCGAGGTCAGTGCTCCGGGTTATGAGTCGATGAGCTTCGCGGTGCGCAGTGCGTCGATGATCGCATCCACCGACTCCGCAGTGCTCTGCCGATCGGTCCATACGGTCACGTCGTAGTTCAGGCCGTGCGAGTGGCACAGTTCGTTGCTGCGTCGGGCCAGTCCGAGTGGCCGCCCCTCCAGAGCGCCGTCGCCTCTGGACGCTTCGCGCCGCACCAGTTCGGGCACCGAGCAGAAGACACCCACCGCGAGCGTCCCGGCCCCGGCTTCCCGGAGAACGCCCAGAACCTCCTCGCTCCACTCACCTTCCTGAAGGAAGTGGTCGATGATCAGGTTGGTGCCCAGGCGCAGATGCTCGTGCCAGCCCCGGTGAACCCCGGTCAGCAGTGTCCGGGCGTGCGGGCTCAGAACCAGCCGGACTCGAGGGGCGCCTGCTTCATCGCCGCGTGGCCGGCTCTCGTCGACGTATTCCCACGCGGCACGCCCGTCGTGCGGTTCGCGCGAGACGAGGCGCCCGAGGTCCCCGCCCTGAAGCGTCACGAAGCTGATCGGGAAGAGTTTGTCGGCGATCAGGGAGACGACATCGTCGAAGGCGACGGCGGTGAAGGTGACCGCAGGATCCCCGTCGGCCAAGTCGGTCAGACGCTCCTGCAACGCCCGGCACAGCGTGGACTTTCCCGATGAGCTGGGTCCGTTGACCAGAATTGCCACAGGCCGCTGCGATATGGGCCGCTGCGTCATGCCCGCCTAACCGATGCACTCGATGAACGTGAACGGCGGCGTATCCATGAGGGTCGACCAAAACGCGCGGTCGTGGTCCGCCAGTGCCTCGGTGGAGAGTTTCGGGGAGTGCCACCGCACTTCACGGAATCCGGCGCGGTGCAATGCCTCTTCGTGACTGGCGACATCGAGGTGATAGTTCTCGATCGTGAAGGGTCCGTCGCTGAGGTGGAAGGTCCACTGGATCGGCGTCCCCTGCCGCCATTCTCCTGCGGCGCTGGTCTCGAATCCGTACTTGCGGTACGACGGGGCGTTGGGGATGTCCAGGGCGGGGTTGGTGTTGACCGTGACGAATCGTCCCCCCGGTTTGAGCGAACGGGCGATCCCGTCGCACATCTCCTGCAGTTCGTCCTGCGTCCGGGAGTAGTTGAGCAGGTAGGCCGCGACGATCAGGTCGACGGGATCTTCGCCGGACAGATCGCGGGCGTCTGCCACCGCGTAGGTGACGCCCATCGGCTGACGTTCCTCCTGCTCTCGGGCCAGCGCGATCATGCCCGGCGACAGGTCGATTCCGCGCACCGTCGCCGATCCGCGATGGCGCAGCAGCCGGCTGTAGAACCCTTCGCCGCACGCGAGATCCAGTACGGCCAGGCCGGTCGGATCGCCGACCAGATCCATCAACGTGAAGCATTCGACGAACGTCCGCCACGGCTGCTGCTTGGACCGCTGATACTGCTCGGCGATCGGGTTGTAATCCGTTGTCACGGCGACCTCCGGTGGGTGTGCGGCGCCCCTCGGGTCCGACGCGTTCAAGTATGCGCGGTAAACCGCGACCACTTGACGTGCCCCCGGCATGATTCGAACATGCGACACCGGCTTTAGGAGAGCCGTGCTCTATCCCCTGAGCTACGAGGGCGGGACCGCTGGCAGCTTACCGCTTGGCCGCTGCGGCGTAGTCCACGCCGCAGAGCGCGATCAGGTAGCAGTGGCCGCGCCGGGGCGCCCGGGCCGGATATCCTTTGCGCAGCCATGAGGTGATCCGTCGGTGCATCGTGGTCACCGCCTTTCGTTACTCCTGTCGGCCTTGCCCCGGTCAGCCTTCGCCACAGGCCGTCAACGCAATTCCTTGATGACTTCGGCGAAGTAATCACCATGATAATCCTGCACGGTGTAATACGTGGTGCCGTAACGCTCACGCTGTTGCCGCAGCGTGTCGGCGATCTCGGCGGGCGAGCCCTGCAGGACGGTCGGCATCGCCAGCAACTGTTCGTCGGTGGCGTCGGTGAAGTATGCGCGGGTGAGGCTGAGGTCAGGAACGCCGGAGTCGTCGGTGGGGACCGCGGTGATCGCCAGGTTGAACTCCAGATCGCCGATCCGATCGCCGGCGGCCGCGCGGACGAACTCGACCCGTTCGGCCATCGGATCCGGGTTCTCGGCGGTGGGCAGACCGCCGCCGGTGAAGCCGATGATGTCGGCGTGCTGCGCCGCGATCCGCAGCACCCGGTCGCCGTTGCCGGCGATCAGGATCGGAATCGACGGCGCTACCCGCTTGAGGTAGGTGGTGATGTGACGCAGGTGGTCGACGCGCTCACCGGCGCTGGGATACGGCATTTCGGCGGCTTCGAACTCCTCGCGCACGTACCCGGTGCCCAGCCCCAACTCAAGACGACCTTCGGAAAGCTGATCGAGCGCGACGGCGTCGCGCGCGAGCAGCGCGGGTTTGTAGAAGGCGGCGTTAAGGACGAAGGTTCCGACTCTGATGTTCGCGGCGTCGGCGGCGGCCATCATCACCGGGAACGGAGCCGGTGCGCCGATGTGATCCGGGACGTGCAGAACGTCATAGCCCTGATCGGCGAACCGGCGCACCTTCTCGGTGAACCGCGCGGCTGACTTGACCGCCATGACGCCGATGCCGAAACGGAAATCCATCGGCTCAGACTAGGCGGCTGGGGTGCTCAGATGAGCGGAAGTTCGGCGATCAGCGCGCCGGTCGGCTTGGTGGAACCGGAACCGGGCTCGACGGTGAACGCCAGTTTCTTCGAGCCGTGAAGATCGGCGAGCACCGCGGTGGTGGAGGGTGCCACCGCTGCGGCGTCCATGGTCCCGGCGGACGTCGCGCCGTCGTCACTGACGAGCCACATCTGGTACACGGTGCCCGGCGATGGCGGCGGCACATCGTTCATCACCAGCACGCCGGCGTTGCGGTCACGCGAGAACACCACCGTCGCGGTGCCGCCGGCCGGTATCGCACCGGAGACGGTGTGAACATCCGAGGCCGTGAACACCTGCTGAGCGGTCGACTGCTGTGGCGCCGGCGGCCGCAGCGAGAGGCCGACTCCCAGTGCGCCCAGACCGATGACCGCCGCGGCCGCCACGGACAGCCAGGCGTTACGGCGGCGGCGCGGCAGTGCGATCACGTTGTCGTCGCGGACCGCGGACAGCAGTCGATCGCGCAGGGCCTCTGGCGGCTCCGCGGCACTAACGGCCGAGACGACCGCCATGGTCTCGCGCACGGCACGCACCTCGTCGTAGAACGAGTCCACGGCGGGCAGTCCGGCGCCCGACAGCCGGGTCTCCACATCGTCGCGCTCAGCGTCGGACAGTGCGTGCAGTGCGTACGGCACGGCAAGCTCGACCAGGTCGGTGTCACGCGGCTCGGTCATCGCACACCCAGACAGTTGCGGAGACCCTTGAGCGCATCGCGCATCCGCGACTTGATCGTCGCGAGGTTCGCCGAGAGCTTCTCAGAGACCTGGACGTAGGTCATACCTTGGTAGTAGGCCAACTCGATGCATTCACGCTGGATGTCGGTGAGGCTCTCGAGGCAGGCGGTCACGCGTTGCCGTTCTTCGCCGGAGATCACCGCGTCGGTCACGTTGTCGGTGGCGCGCTCCACCGTGGCGGCGCCGTAGCGCGCATCGCGCTGGGTCGAGGCCTGCTCGGAACGCACCCGGTCGACCGCGCGGCGGTGCGCCAGCGTCAGCAGCCAGGCCAGGGCGCTGCCCGATGCCGGGTCATAGCTTTCGGCCGTGCGCCACACCTGGAGGTAGATCTCCTGGGTGGTCTCCTCGCTGTAGCCGCGGTCCCGCAGGACGCGCAGCACCATGCCGTACACCCGGGACCGGGTGGCGTCATAGAAGGCGGCGAAAGCCTCGCGGTCGTGGTGAGCAACCCGGCGCAGCAGGGCGTCGAGGTCGGCGGTCACCGGCCCATGCCCGTCATATGTGTCGGCATTGGTGCGAAGCGTATCGGGCCGGTCAAGCAGTTGTGTCACGACGGTGCCAGTGAACGGTTGTTGGCGGGCCAGGCGGCCGGGGAGTGTGTCGGGCCCAGCCGGCGGCGGGCGGGCTCGGGCGCGCCCAGCATCCGCAGCATCACTGCCTGGAAGCGCATGCTGATCTCGGCGACAAGTGGCGCAAGCGGTGCGCTGAACTGCAGGCGGATGATCTGACCGACGGTGGCCGGACGCCGGTTGCCCCGCCAGGTCGCGACCATGGCCGCCTGGTTCGCGCGGTGCTGCGACACCGTCAGGTCCAGCGTCTCGCCCGGTTCGGGTACGCGCACCAGGAAGTAGCCGTCATCGCCGGTGAACGGCGCGTTGGAGGAGATGCTGGTGACAGCGACCGGGGCGTCGTCGGCGGCCGGCAGCAGATGGGCGTGGCGCTCGCCGCCGATGGTCTGCACCTCGGCGACGACACAGCGCAGCACGCCGGCGGCGTCGTGGCACCAGAACAGGCTCAGCGGGTTGAACGCACGACCGAGCACCCGCGGCATCAGCATCGCGGTGATCCTGCCGCCGGGCAGACGCATGCCGTTGGCTGCCAGCACGGATTCGACGCGCTGGCGCAGCGTCTCGTGCGGTGCGCCGTGGAGGTGGTCGGCGGCTTCGAAGCGGGCGAACGGACGCAGCCAGACCGGCAGCCGCGGCAGGTCATCGACATCGACGAACCAGCTGTAGCTGCGGTGTTCGGCGTAGTGACTCACCGGCGAGCGGTGCAGGTGGGTCACCCGGGTCGGGTAGAGCGCGGCGTTCACATCTGCGATTCGGAGCGCCACCGGACTCGGATGGGTTGTGGCGTTTGTGACGGCCGTCACCCCGGCCAGGTGCGCGCCGCGTTGACCAGGCCGTCGACCAGGGCCAGCGTCGCGGGAGACAGGCCGTCGAGGCCGGCCGGCCCGCTGCGCGGGCTGATCCCGCGGACCCGTGCGGACAGTTCCAGTTGGACTCCGCCGCCGACGGTCCGGTTGACCGGATTGTCGGGGTGCAGGCCCCGCAGTTCGCGCGGGATCGCGTCGATGTCGGTCACCACCTGATAACCCGGGACGCGAATGTGTCGGGCGAGATGTGCGGCCAAGTCGCGCCTGCCCCCGCCCGCGAGCAGATGCGTGCTGCGGCCGATGCGGCCGTAGCCGTGCAGGGACACCGCGACGTCGACATGGGCGAGGAACTCCGCCAGCCGTTCCGACTCCTCCGCTAGGAAGCGGGTCGAGGACAGGTGGTGCGGGTATTCCGGCGGGTGGCGGACCACGTAGAGCGAGGCTCCGGCCAGATCGGCAGCACGTTCGGCGATGACGTCCGTCATCTGTTCCAGACCGCCACCGTGAATGGCGAGGAATCCGAACCGCGACCGCAACCGGCTGCGCTCGACAACATCGGGATCCGCCAGGAGCTCCGAAAGCGATTCGGGCCCAGGGTCTTTCGAGTCGCGTTGCGACGGCCATACAGCTGGATCCCAGCGTCGGAGGAACTCCACCCAGCTGTGCGGCAACCCGTGGTGCAGCGCCCCGTCGATGATGCGCTCCAGGTAACCCTCCCGAGCCTTGCCGGGCACGGTCCGATGGTCGATGTAGACCCAGGCCGTAGTGACACCGCGAGCGGTCTTCACCCTGAGCCGGTCGCGCCGGTAGCGCGAGGGCACTCCCTCGGCCCGATCCAGGATCGCCAGGTCGGTGTCGGTCAGAGTCCACACCACACCGTGCACCGCGCTGCCGGGAAACGGTTCGACGGTGGCAACGCCGCGTTCGTTGATCAGCCAGTCGTGATCGGCCAGCACCGCCGGCTGCGGATCGTGCGCGCCGGGACAGCGGGCTCCCATCTGCTGCGCACACAGATTGGATCCGTAGGCGAAGTAGATGTGCGCCGCGCTCACGACAGGGTCAGATAGATCAGGACCACGTTGAGCAGCGTAATGAGCGCGGCCACCGACCATGCGGCGACGGCGGTCAGTCGACCGTTGGCGTCGGCTCCCATCAGGGTCCGGTCACCGGTGAGCCGGATCAGCGGAATGAGCGCGAACGGGATCCCGAAGGAGAGCACGACCTGTGAGATCACCAGTGCTCGGGTGGGATCGACCCCGCTGGCAAGGACCGCAAGTGCGGGCACCAAAGTCACCAGTCGCCGTACCAGCAGGGGGAAGGACCTCCGCAGCAGCCCGGCCATGATCATCGCGCCCGCGTAGGCCCCGACCGACGTCGACGCCAGACCCGAGGCCAGCAGGGCGACGGCGAAGAACAGCGCCATCACCGGCCCCAGGGACTCGCCGATCGCGGCGTGCGCGCCCTCGATGCTGTCGGTGCCGTCGCGCCCGCGCAGGTTGGTCGCCGCCACCAGCAGCAGCGCGAGGTTGACCGTGCCCGCCACCACCATGGCCAGGCCGACATCCCACCGCGTCGCCCGCAGCAGTGCGGTTCGCGCCGATCCGGGGGCCGGGCTGCCGTGGCGGTCGCGGGCCAAACCGGAGTGCAGGTACACCGCATGCGGCATCACGGTTGCGCCGAGCATCGCGGTGGCCAGCAGAACGCTCTGCGCGCCCTCGAACCGGGGCACCAGACCGGCGGCTACCGCATCAGGCGGCGGCGGGTTCACCAGCAGGCCGGCCAGGAACCCCACCACGATGATCATCAGCAAGCCGGTGATGACGCGTTCGAACACCCGTTGGCCCCGACGGTCACCGACGACCAGCAGCAGCAGCGACACCGCGCCGGTGATGACGCCCCCGAGCACCAGCGGAAGTCCGAACAACAGGTAGAGCGCGATGGCACCGCCGATGATCTCCGCGACGTCGGTGGCGATGGCCACCAGTTCGGCCTGCGCCCAGTAGCCGATTCGCTGGGGCGTGCCGGTGCGATCGCGGACGGCCTCGGGCAGCGTGAGGCCGCTCACCACACCGAGCTTCGCGCTCAGGTACTGCACGAGGCCGGCCATCACGTTGGCGACCACGATCACCCAGACAAGAAGGAATCCGTACTGCGAACCGGCGCTGACATTCGCCGCGATGTTGCCCGGATCTACGTAGGCGATGGCGGCGACGAACGCCGGACCGAGTAGCGGCCAGACACGCCGGGCAGCCGTCATCGCATCAGGGCAGGCCGTGCAAACCCTTGCCGGTGACCAGCGGCAGGTCGATGGTGGTGCAGATGCCGGGTTCGGCGGCGATCACCGCAGGAATGGCGTTGACCACCCGCATGGCGGTGGCCAGCACGCCCGCGTGGTTGTGGTCGCCATTGGGACTCGACAGGCACAGGTCCAGTGCGTAGCAGGGTTCGCCGGTGATCTCGATCCGGTAATTGCCGCCCTCCTGTGCCGGCTGTGGCCAGTCCGGGCACAGATCGTCGCGCAGCCGCGTCACATGCTCGAGCACCACGACGGGTGCCCCCTTGACCATTCCCATCACCTCGAAGCGCAACGCGGCGGCGGTGCCCTTGGCGATGTGCCCGGAGGCGATGTCGAAGGCCTCCGGTGCAGGCTCCCGGACGTAGATCTCTTCCAGGCCGTCGAGTTCGACGCCCAATCCGGCGGCCAACTGTCGGATCACCGACCCCCAGCCGATGCTGAGTACGCCGGGTTGCAGCAGCATCGGGATCTCGTCCATCGGCTTGCCGAAACCCATCACGTCGAACATCACCGTCGCGCTGTCGTAGGTGTCGTAGTTGATGATCTCCATGCATCGCACCTGCTCGATGCTCTGGCAGGTTCCCATCAGCGCCAGCGGGATCAGATCGTTGGCGAAGCCTGGGTCGATACCGTTGACGAAGAGGCTCGATTTCCCCTCTCGCGCAGCCTCTTCGATCGGCCCGAGCATCTCGTCGGGGATCACCTGCCACGGCCACTGCAGAAAGACCGGACCGCTTCCCACCACATTGACTCCGGCGGACAGGATGCGGCGATAGTCCTCTAGCGCCTCCATCAGCCGGTTGTCGGCCATGGCGGTGTACACCGCGCAGTCCGGTTTGGTGGCCAGTACCTCTTCGAGGTCGTTGGTGGCCTTCACGCCGGTCTTGACGTCGAGCCCGATAAGTTCGCCGGCGTCCTTGCCCGCCTTGGATGCCGAGGACACCCACACTGCGGTGAGCTCATAGGCCGGGTTGGTGATCAGCGCTTTCAGCGCGTGTGCCCCGACGTTGCCGGTGCCGATCTGTGCTACGCGAATGGGCATGCGACTCCTTAAGTCTTGAAGGATTCGGTCTCTACAGATCCGGGATGGGCAGATCGAGATTGGGAACATTGATGCCGCCGTCGACTTCGATGATCTTGCCGGTGAGGAAGCTGGCGGCCGGTGAGGCGAGATAGACGGCGGCGGCTGCGATGTCGAGCGGGACACCGAGCCGGCGCAGCGGGGTGGCCTTCTCCATCGGCTCACGCAGTGCGTCGTTGGAGGCGACGATCTCCAGCGCGGAGGTCATGATGGAGCCCGGCGCTATGCCGTTGACCCGGATCCGGGGGCACAGGTCCAGTGCGGTGAGCCGGGTGTACTGCGCGAGTGCGGCCTTCGCGGTGCTGTAGGCGGCGAAACCGCGGCCGGCGGTCCGGCCCATGGTCGAGGTGATGTTGATGATGTTCCCGCCGCCGGATCCCTCCAGCATCAGGGGGACGGCAGCCACCGTCAGTGCGTGCGCGGTCAGCACGTTGAACGTGAACGCGTCGCGCATCTCCTTGGCCGTGGTGGTCATCAGCGCATTGGGCATGCTGCCGCCGACGTTGTTGACGACGATGTCGAGGCGACCGAGGGCGTCGACCGCCTTGCCGGCCAGCTCCGCCGTCGACTCCGGTTGCGCCAGGTCGGCGACGACGACGTGTGCCCGGCGCCCCAGGCCCCTGACCTGCTCGGCCACCGCCTCGAGTTCGGACTGCGTGCGCGAGGAGATCAGCACATCGGCGCCGACTTCGGCGAAGGCGAGTGCGATGGCGGCGCCCAGGCCGCGTCCGGCGCCGGTCACGACGGCGACTTGCCCGTCGAGGCGGAAACTGTCGAGGATCACCCGTTGTTTGTAACAGGTGACGGGCAGAATTGGAACGTGTTCTACTTTTTCCGGCCGGGCCTATCTTTTGGCGGCG
>JBAXCK010000003.1:0-61394 GCA_037141465.1 Mycobacteriaceae bacterium
AGGCCCCGACCATCAGGCCCTAATCCTCAGGGCCTAATCCTCAGGCGCTGAACTCGTAATCCGACAGCGGGAATCGCCGGCTGCGCAGATAGGCCTGCACGGTGGTGTCGGGACGCAGTGGCACGTCGCCGTTCTTGTCGAAGTAGTAGCTGTTGGCCAGTGCGCAACTCTCCTGCCAGAAGATCTGCCGGTGTCGCTTACGCATCATCTCGGCGAAGAAGCGGTCGTTGGCTTCGCTTCGCACCTCGACCCTGGTGGCGCCACGGCGCTTGGCCTGCAGCAGGCAGCGCACGATGTGATGGCTCTGCGCCTCGATCAGCGCGAAGTAGGAGGAGCCCACGTACCCGTACGGCCCGAAGACGGTGAAGAGATTGGGGAAGCCGGGAATGCTGACCCCCTCGTAAGCCTGCAGTCGCTGGGTGTCCCAGAACTCCACCAGTGAGCGACCTCCGGTGCCGGTGATGGGGTAGGTGATGCTGTCGGTGTCCATCACCTTGAACCCGGTGGCCAGGATGAGCACGTCTGCGGCATGGGTCTGGCCGTCGGCGGTCACCACCGCGTCGCCGGTGATGCGCTCGATCGGCTCGGTGACCAGGTGAACGTTGTCACGATTGAACGTCGAGAGATAGGTGTTGTGGAAGGCCGGCCGCTTGCAGCCGACCGCGTACCGGGGGGTGAGCTTGGCGCGGACCGCCGGGTCTCGAACCTGCTTGCGCAGGTAGGCCTTTCCGGCGTCGGCCACCTTATCGGCGAAAGGATTCCAGGTGAAGTAGTGCGCCGAGATGGGGAAGGTCAATTCGACGTAGGCCTGGCTGAGCAGACGTTGCAGCGACTTACCGCCCGGGATCCGCATGGCCGCCCGCGCCGTGCGAGACAGCGGGACGTCGAATTTGGGGAAGCACCAGATCGGCGTGCGCTGAAAGACGGTGAGTTCGGAGACGGTCGGTGCGATCTCGGCGATCACCTGGACGGCGGAGGCGCCGGTGCCGATGACGGCCACCCGCCTACCCGTGAGGTCCTGACTGTGGTCCCACCGGGCGGTGTGCATCGTGACACCGCCGAAGGATTCGACTCCGGGGATGTCGGGCTGTTTGGGGATGGTCAGCGCGCCGGTGGCGCTGATGAGGAATCGCGCGGTGATCGTCTCGCCGCTGCCGAGTCCGACCCGCCAGAGGCTGTCGTCTTCGTCATAGGCTGCGGCGGTCACCGTCGTGTTCAGGGTGATCTTCGGGCGTAGCCGGTATTTGTCGACGCAGTGCTCGGCGTAAGCGCGCAACTCGTGTCCGGGTGCGTAGGTGCGCGACCAGTCCGCGCTCTGTTCGAAGGAGAACTGGTAGGAGAAGGAGGGGATGTCGACGGCGATGCCGGGGTAGGTGTTCCAGAACCAGGTGCCGCCGACGCCACTGCCGGCTTCGATGATCCGGTAGTCGCTCAGGCCGGCCCTGTCGAGCGCGATCGCGGCGCCGATTCCGGAGAAACCGGCGCCGACGATCAGCGTCTCGACGTCAGGCGTGATCAGCCTCCGACGAACTGGTCGAACGCCCACTGGAACTGGGCCGGAACCACCGAGACGCCGCACTGCTTCTGCAGCGTGCCCAGCGGGGCGACGATCGCCTTGAAGTCCGCGTACTCCTGCGGGTTCGAGCTGGCGTAGGCGGCGATGGTCGCGGCCGCCTGGGCCCGGGGCTGCAGGGCCGCGGTCATCAGCATCTTGTTGCCGTCGGGGTGGGCGTTCATGTAGGCCTGGGCCTGATTGGTGATGGCCTCCACCTGGCTGTCGACGGCCGCCTTGCTGCAGTCCGGCGCCGCGAGAGCCGAGGGTGCGCCCAGGCCGGCCAGGCCGACTCCGGCGACCAGAGTGCCGATGATCATGAGCTTTGCCATAAGACGAGAGTCCTCCGTGGTCGAGATACGTGCTGTCATTGTGGCTTGTCGCGCGGCGGGCGGCAAACGTTACTGCTCAGCGGTGCAGGGCCGTCCGCAGCGCCGACAATCCCAGTTCAGTCGCCTCGGTGGCGGCCGGCACCACCCCGGCGTAGCCCAGATAGCCGTGCACCAGCGAATCGGCGTTGTGCAGCTGCACGGGCACCCCGGCGGCGTCCAGCAGTTCGGCGTAGCGGGCGCCGTCGTCGCGCAACGGGTCGTGGCCTGCCACCGCGACGTAGGCCGGCGGCAATCCGGTGAGGTCGGTGGCCCGCCCGGGCGCGACGTCGGCCGGCGGATCGGACTGATCGACATGCCCCGCGTACCACTGGGTGAACGCCGCGATCGCGGCGTGGTCGAGCACCGGCGCGTCGGCGTTCTCGGTGAACGACGGCAGCGAGGTGTCCCACATGGTCGAGGGATACCAGAGCAGTTGGAACGCCACCGCGGGGCCGCCGCGGTCCCGGGAGCGCTGTGCGACGACCGCCGCCAGCGTTCCGCCCGCCGAGTCGCCGGCCACCGCCAGCCGGGAGCCGTCGGCGCCCAGTTCCCCGGCGTGATCCGCCGCCCAGCAGGTGGCGGCCCAGCAGTCCTCGACGGCGGCCGGGTAGGGGTGCTCGGGTGCCAGCCGGTAATCCACCGACACCACCACCGAATCCGCGCCGACGGCGTGCTGTCGGGCGGTGACGTCGTGGGTGTCGAGATCGCCGAGGGCGAACCCGCCGCCGTGGAAGAACATGGTGACCGGATGCCTGCCGTGACCGGCGTCATCGTCGGGCCAGTACACCCGCACCGGGATCGGGCCGCCCGGGCCGTCGATGTGCCGGTCTTGGACTCGAAGATCCGAATGCAAAGGGCGGCGGGGTAATTCGCGCAGCGCACGCCGCGCGGCGTCGACCCCGTCCGCAACGGTCAGCCGGAACGGAACGGCGTCGAGTACCTTCTGCAGAATGTCGTCGATCGGTGGCTTACCCGGGGCGGTCATGGACCCACGGTACGCACAGGCGCCGCGGTGGGTGCGGTTCTGGTGGTCGGCGGCGGTCCTCGCGGCGCTGGGATACGGGGTCTTCCTGATCGTGACCACGGGGCAGTTCGGCCTGCAGCCGGCCGTCAAGGCCGTCATGGCCCTGCTGCTGGCGACTGCCGCGCTGGCTCATCCGGTAGTCCGGGAACGTCGCTGGCTGGTGGGCGCGACGGTGTTCTCCGCAGCAGGGGATTACTTCCTCGCCCTCCCACAGTGGAAGCCCGCATTCGTCTGCGGACTCGGTTCGTTCCTGATCGCCCACCTCTGTTTCATCGGCGCGCTGTTCGGACTGCGGGGTCGCGTGGGCACCGCCCGGCGGCTGACGATCGCGCTCGTCGCGGTCGGATTCGTCGCGATGCTGGCCTGGTTCTGGCCGGCGCTGAGGGCTGAGGGTATGACCGTGCCGGTGATCATCTACATGACCGTGCTGGCTGTGATGGTGTCGACGGCGCTGCTGGCGCAGTTGCCCACACTCTGGACGGCCCTGGGGGCGCTGCTGTTCGCGGTGTCCGACGGGATGATCGGCATCGGGCGGTTCGTGCTGAGATCGCAGGCGCTGGAGGTTCCGATCTGGTGGGTGTACGCGGCGTCCATGGTGCTGATTACGGCCGGTTTCTTTTTCGGACGCAGGTTCGACTGACGTTTTTGTCAGAGCTGGTGGTTAGCCTCGCCCCTACATCATCAACCACATGGGGGAGACATGACCAACACCAATCTGCACCTGATCGCGGCCCTGCTGGACCGCTCCGGTTCCATGCAGGACATCGCCGAGGACATGCGGGGCGGCTTCGACGCCCACATCGCCAAGGAGGCCGCACAGCCCGGCGAGACCAGGGTCACCCTGGCCCAGTTCGACGACCGTTACGACGTGGTCTACGAGAACCTGCCGATCGGTGACGTCCCGTCGTTGAGCGTGCAGCCGCGCGGGATGACGGCACTGCTCGACGCGATCGGCCGGTTCATCACCGAGGTCGGCGACGGGCTGGCGGCACTGCCCGAGGACGCGCGGCCCGGCGAGGTCACCGTCCTGGTGATGACCGACGGACATGAGAACGCCAGCCGCGAGTGGACGGCCGAGGCCGTCCGCGCACTGATCGCGCAGCAGGAGTCGGCCTACTCATGGGACTTCATGTTCCTCGGGGCCAACATGGATGCGGTCGACATGGGCGCCCATCTCGGTTTCGCGCCCGGTAAGTCGCTCACCTTCGACGCCGACAGCGACGGCGTCGCCGGCGCCTGGGACGCGGTGTCCAATTACAGCGAGCGCAGGCGTTCCCGCGGTGCCACACCATTGGCGTCGTTAGGCTTCGAGCCAGCCGAGCGCCGCCGCGCGCACAAGAGGCGGTGACAGCACAGAACGGGAGAAGGTGAGCACGACCTCCCCGCGTGCCGCGGAGCACGAACCGATCGCCCGGGTGCTGCCCATGCTGTCGGTGCCGCATCTTGACCGGGAATTCGATTACCTGGTTGCGGCCGATCAATCCGACGACGCCCAGCCCGGGGTGCGGGTTCGGGTGCGGTTCCACGGCCGACTGGTGGATGCCTTCGTGCTGGAGCGCCGCTCGGACACCGACCACGCCGGCCGCCTTGGCTGGCTGGATCGGGTGATCTCACCCGAGCCGGTGCTCACGGCGGAGGTGCGCAGGCTCGTCGACGCGGTGGCCGCCCGATACGCCGGGACACGCCCGGACGTTCTTCGCCTGGCCATCCCGCCGCGGCATGCCGGGGCGGAGAAGTCCCGTGGTGAGCCGCCCCTGCTCCCGGTGGTCCAACCGGTCGACTCCGCCGGCTGGTCGCGCTACAACCGCGGCCAGCAGTTCCTCGAGGCGCTGCACCATGGGCGTGCTGCCCGCGCGGTGTGGCAGGCGCTGCCCGGCGAGCCGTGGTGGCAGCGCCTCGCCGAGGCCGCCGCGGCCGCGGTGAGTGGCGGTCACGGAGTACTGGTCGTGGTGCCCGATCAGCGCGACATCGACGCCGTACACCGGGCTGCGATCACCCTGATCGACGAGTCGGCCGTCGTCGCACTGTCGGCGGGCTTGGGGCCTTCGGCCCGATATCGCAGATGGCTATCGGCGCTGCGCGGCCATGCCCGGCTCGTCATCGGGACCCGCAGTTCGGTGTTCGCACCGGTGGAACGCCTCGGCGTCGTGATGGTGTGGGACGACGGTGACGACACCCTCGCCGAACCGCGCGCCCCCTACCCCCACGCCCGCGAAGTCGCCATGCTGCGCGCGCACCAACTGCGGTGTGCGGCGCTGATCGGCGGTTACGCCCGCACGGCCGAGTCGCAGGCGCTGATCGCCTCGGGCTGGGCACACGACCTTGCAGCGCCTCGCCCGTTGGTCCGGTCATGCGCGCCGCGGGTGATCGCGGTCGACGACTCCGGTTTCGCCGATGAGCGCGACCCGGCCGCACGAACGGCGCGCATCCCGTCCATGGCCCTGCGCGCTGCGCGCGCGGCACTCGAACGCCGAACCCCCGTTCTCGTCCAGGTGCCGCGCCGCGGCTATGTGCCGTCGGTGGCTTGCGCGCGTTGCCGCACGATCGCCCGATGCCGACAGTGCACCGGCCCGCTCTCGCTCGCCGAACGCGACTCCGCCGGCGCGACCTGCCGCTGGTGCGGACGCATCGACGTCGCACTGCGTTGTGGTCGCTGCGGTGCGGATACGATCCGCGCTGTCGTCGTGGGGGCGCGGCGCACGGCTGAGGAACTCGGCCGCGCGTTCCCCGGAACGCCCGTGGTCACTTCGGCAGGCGACGCTGTGCATGACGTCATCGGTGCCGGTCCGGCTCTGGTGGTGGCGACCCCGGGAGCCGAACCGCTCGCACCCGACGGCTACGGCGCCGCCCTGCTGCTCGACAGTTGGGCGTTGCTGGGCCGTCAGGATCTGCGTGCCGCCGAGGACACCCTGCGGCGGTGGATGTCGGCGTCGGCGCTGGTGCAGTCGCGCAGCGACGGCGGGGTGGTCGCGGTGGTGGCCGAGTCGTCGATGCCGACGGTGCAGGCGCTCATCAAGTGGGACCCGGTGGGCCATGCCGAGTCCGAATTGGCGGCGCGCAGTGCCGTCGGATTGCCCCCGGCGGTGCACATCGCCGCCGTGGACGGCGGCGCGGTCGCGGTTGCGGCACTCATCGAACAGGCCACATTGCCCACCGACGCCGACATCCTCGGACCGGTCGACCTGCCACCCGGAGTCCGGCGTCCGCCGGCAACCCCGGCCGGTGAACCTGCGATCCGGATGCTGATCCGGGTGCGCCGTGACGAAGGTCTGGCTCTGGCGGCCGCGCTGCGCGAGGCGGCCGTCGTGAACAGTGCGCGTCACGACCACGAAGCGGTGCGGGTCCAGATCGACCCGCTCCACATCGGTTGAGGACTGCCGTGTCGCCGTAGAGTGCAGGGGGTCGGGCGCTCCGGGGAATGGGGCTTCCGGCGAATCGGAGGCATAGTGAAGCGGATCGGCTGGCTCATCCCGGCGACACTGGCTGCCGTCGGCCTGCTGTGGCCGGTGATCACCGGTGGCTCTTCCAGCCAGAACGGCGCGATGAGCGATCCGGTGGTGATCTCCGACCTCCGGGCGCAGTTCACCGTCGACGCTGACGGCCTGCTGCAGGCCACCGAGACCATCACCACGGAGTTCCCCAGCGGGCGGCACGGCATCTTCCGCTACTTCGACATCGCCAACCCGAACGACCCGCACATCCGCCAGGTGCCCGATATCCGCGAGATCACCCTCGACGGCAGGCCCGTGCCCTTCGAGTTGACCGAGAAGGCCGACCGCTTCCGAGCCGCCAAGATCGGGGACCCGGACTATTACCTGTCGTCCGGCACCCACATCTACACGATCCGGTACACCATGCCGGGCGTCCTGGATCCCGGAAACATGGGCGCTGGAAAGGAATTCGCCCTCAGTACCGGTGATCAGGCTGCGACACCGTCGGCGTTCTACTGGAACGTGATCGCGCCCGGCTGGAGCAATCAGATCGACCGCGCCGAGATCTCCGTCACGCTGCCCGGTCCGGTACCCGGTGCGCGTTGCTCAGTCGGCCGGGGTGTGGGACGTGCCTGCGACTCCCTGGCGATCAACGGCAGCACGGTGACGCTCGGCGTCACGGACCTGCAACCCCAGACACCGGTGACGCTGCGGGCCGGCGTCGACATCCCGACACCGCCGCGCGCCGAACTCCCATGGCCGGTGCGCTGGGACGGAGTTCTGGGGCGATCGCTACGGATGGTCGTCTGGCTCTTCGGATTCACCGTCGCCGCCGGGGTCGGCGCCTTTCTCTGGTGGCGCACCACCGTCGAGCCCGAACCGGGCTTGCCGTTGCAGTTCGCGCCGCCCGCAGGGCTCGGTCCGGTTCAGTGTGAGTACATCCGCACTGAGAAGGTGCCCGAGGCCGGTATCACCGCGACGCTCTTCTATCTGGCGGACCGCGGCCTGGTGACCCTGCAGGAGACCTCACCCAAGCACTGGATCGTCCACAGCTCACAACGCAGCGGCGATTGGGCCGAGGTCGACCCGGTCAGCGTGGCGGTCGGTTCGGCGCTTGGGCTCACCCACCCGGGTGCGGAGTTCAACGCGAACGGCGGCGTCAGCGCCGGAGGCAAGCTCACCAGAGCGAAAGCCGATATGGAGTCGGCCGCCAAGCAGTGGGCGCTGAGCGCGGGGTTGATCGACAAGCACCCCGCGGAACTGTGGCTGCGTTTTGCCAACATCGCCGCACTTGCGCTTGCCGTTCTCGGGATCCTGCGATGGGGATTCCCGATCACCCTGTGGGGCCTGCCGTTCGCGGTCTTCTTCCTCATGACCCTGCCGGCGTGGACGCCCGGCATCGGCCTGCGCCGTACCGCGACCGGTCGGCAGTTGTGGTCGGAAGCCGGCGGCTTCCATCGCATGCTCGCCACCGACTCCGCAGAGAGCCGGTTCGACTTCTCCGCCCGCAAGGACCTCTACACCGCCTACATCCCGTTCGCCGTGGCCGGTGGCGCGGCGGCGCTCTGGGCGGCCAAGTACGCGGCGGCCACCGGTCAGCTGCCACCCGACCCCACCTGGTATCACTCCACCTCGGGCTCGTCGTGGTCGTCGTCGAGCTCGGGAGGTGCTAGTTTCGACAGCTTCGAGTCGGCACTGTCGTCTTCGATCGGTGCCTACACCGCATCGCAGTCGTCCTCATCGTCCTCCGGTGGCGGATCCAGCGGTGGTGGCGGTGGTGGCGGTGGCGGCGGAGGAGGAGGCGGTTCATGGTGACCTTCGCACTGGTGGTAGCACTCGTGTTGGCCGTCGCCCTGCTGGTCGGCTTCGTGCTCGGCTATAACAAGCTGCGCACCGCCGACGTACGGGTCGACGAAGCGCTCGGCGGTATCGACGTCCAGCTCACGCGCAGGGCCGCCCTGATCCCCGGACTGGTCAGTGCGGTGCAGGGCTACGCCGCCCACGAACAGTCCGTGCTGGGACGGATCGCGGACGCACAAGCCGCGCTCACCGCGGCAACCGCCGGTAAGTCGATCGAGCAGCGCACCTCCGCCGAGCATCAGTTCGACACCGCTGTCGGCCAGGTCATGGCGCTGGGGACCACGTATCCGCAGTTGAATTCGTCGAACAACTTCATGAACCTCCAGCAGAACCTCGCCGACACCGAGGACAAACTCGCCTTCGCCCGGCAGTACTACAACGATGCCGCCGCCGACGTGAACCGGTTACGCAGCACGATCCCGTGGATGTTCGTCGCCGGGATGGCGGGCGTGGGTGAACGGGAGTTCTACCGGGTACCCAAGTAGGGCGGGCGACCCACCTCGATGCGAATCGTTTTCGCCGGAACCCCCGCGCCGGCGCTGCCGTCGCTGCAGCGCCTCATCGACTCACCGCGCCACCAGGTGGTCGCGGTGATCAGCCGGCCTGATGCGGCCGCCGGCCGGCGAGGAAAACCCACACCATCTCCGGTCGCCCGACTTGCTCTCGACGCGGGGATTGCGCTGCTGCGTCCGGATCGGCCGAACACGCCCGACTTCATTGCGGAATTGCGCGCGCTGGAGCCGGACTGCGGTGCGGTGGTCGCCTACGGCGCCATCCTCGGCGCGCAGCTTCTCGCGGTGCCCCGCCACGGCTGGGTGAATCTGCACTTCTCGTTACTGCCCGCCTGGCGCGGCGCCGCGCCGGTACAGGCCGCCATCGCCGCCGGTGATGCGCTGACCGGCGCAACCACATTCCTCATCGAACCGACGCTGGACACCGGACCCGTCTTCGGTGTCACCACCGAGACGATCCGGCCCACCGATACCGCCGGTGATCTACTGGAGCGCCTCGCGGCATCCGGGGCCGGGCTGCTGGAAGCCACCATGGACGGCATCGCCGACGGCACGCTGAGCGCCGTCCCGCAGTCCGGTGAGGGCGTGAGCATCGCTCCGAAGATCACCGTCGATCAGGCCAGGGTGCAGTGGGAGTTGCCCGCGCCGATCGTCGAACGTCGGATCCGCGCCGTCACTCCCAGCCCCGGAGCGTGGACCACGGTCGACGAGCAGCGCATGAGACTCGGGCCGGTGACCGTCGACGCCGAACATGATCGGCTCGAGCCCGGCGTCATCGCGGTCGACCGGACCGGCGTGCGGCTCGGCACTGGAACCCAACCGGTGCTGCTCGGCGAGGTGCAGCCGCCGGGCAGGAAAGCCATGGCCGCCTCCGACTGGGCGCGCGGAGCCCGTCTCGCCGACGGGGTGCGGGCCCGGTGAACGCCGCCCAGCGGCCGTCCGGACAACGCCGCCGCCCGCGTACTCAACTCGATCCGGCCCGGCGCGCCGCCTTCGATGTGCTGCGCGCGGTCTCCGAACGCGACGCCTACGCCAACCTCGCCCTGCCGGCTCTGCTCGCCGAACGTGGCATCACCGGACGCGACGCCGCCTTCGCCACCGAGCTGACCTACGGCACGTGCCGCACCCGCGGACTTCTCGACGCGGTGATCGCCGGCGCGGCGAAGCGCCCCGTCGAGCAGATCGACCCTGTGCTGCTCGATCTGCTGCGACTCGGCGCCTACCAACTCCTGCGCACCAACGTCGCACAGCATGCCGCGGTGTCGACATCGGTCGAGCAGGCCGGTGTGGAGTTCGACACGGCCAGGGCCGGTTTCGTCAACGGGGTGCTGCGCACCATCGCGGGCCGGGATGAGCCGTCGTGGACCGCCGAGCTGGCGCCGGCGGCGTCGACAGACCCGGTCGGCCACGCCGCATTCGTCCACGCGCATCCGCGCTGGATCGCGCAGGCCTTCGCCGATGCGCTCGGCGCCGACGCCGGCGAGCTCGATGCGGCGCTGGCCGCCGACGACGCCCGCCCGGGTGTGCATCTCGCTGTCCGCCCGGGCGTACTGGCCGCCGCGGATCTGGCCGAGGCGGTCGACGGCACGGTCGGGCGGTATTCGCCGTACGCGGTCTACCTCGCCGGCGGCGATCCCGGCCGCATCGCGGCGATCCGCGACAATGCGGCACTGGTCCAGGACGAGGGGAGTCAGCTGGTGGCGCGCGCCCTGACGCTCGCACCGCTGTCGGGACCCGACGCCGGACGGTGGCTGGATCTGTGTTCCGGACCCGGCGGCAAGACCGCACTCGTGGCCGCGCTTGCGGCGGGGCAGGGCGCGACGGTGGCCGCGGTGGAACCCAACGACAACCGTGCCCACCTCGTGGAGCAGAACACCGCCGGACTGCCCGTCGAGGTGCTGCGGGTCGACGGACGCGAGAGCGGACTCCCGCACAACACCTTCGACCGGGTGCTCGTCGACGCACCCTGCACCGGATTGGGTGCACTGCGGCGCCGTCCGGAGGCGCGCTGGCGGCGCACCCCCGCCGACGTGCCCGCGCTGGCCAGGCTGCAGCGCGAACTGCTCGCCGCGGCGATCGACCTGACCCGGCCCGGCGGCGTGATCCTCTACGCCACGTGTTCGCCGCATCTGGTGGAGACGGTCGGGGTGGTGTCCGACGCCCTGCGCCGCAAACCGGTCACGGTCTTGGATGCCCGGCCGCTGTTCGCCCCCGCCGACCGGCTCGGTGACGGACCGTACGTGCAGCTGTGGCCGCACCGGCACGGCACCGACGCGATGTTCGCCGCCGTCCTGCGCAAGGACGGCGAGCCTTTACAGTGACTTCCATGCCGACAACCGGTCGCCCGATGATCGCGCCGTCGATCCTGTCCGCGGACTTCGCTCGGCTGGCTGATGAGGCGGCGGCCGTCGAGGGTGCCGACTGGCTGCACGTGGACGTGATGGATGCCCACTTCGTGCCCAATCTCACCCTCGGGCTTCCGGTCGTCCAGAGCCTGCTGGCCGCCACCGACATCCCGTTGGACTGCCACCTGATGATCACCGACCCGGACCGCTGGGCTCCGGGATATGCCGAGGCGGGCGCGCGCAATGTCACCTTCCACGCCGAGGCGACCGATGACCCGGTGGCCGTGGGGCGCGACATCCGCGCGGCCGGCGCGAAGGCTGGTCTGGCGATCAAGCCGGGCACACCCCTGGACCCCTACCTCGAGGTGTTGCGGAACTTCGACACCCTGCTGGTGATGTCGGTCGAGCCGGGCTTCGGCGGCCAGAGCTTCATTCCAGAGGTACTCGGCAAGGTGCGGGAGATACGAAAGCTGGTCGACTCCGGCGAGTTGACCGTCCTGGTGGAGATCGACGGCGGCATCAACGCCGACACCATCGAGGCCGCCGCCGCGGCGGGCGTCGATTGCTTCGTTGCCGGCTCGGCGGTGTACGGCGCCGCCGATCCCGCTGTCGCGGTGGAGAATCTGCGCCGGCAGGCCGCTGCGGCGTCGCCGCATCTGCACACCTGACGCCATGACCGCACACATCGACGCCGCGATGCGGCAGGCCATCGAGCAGGCGCAGCGCGTCAAGGGCGCCACCTATCCGAATCCCCCCGTCGGAGCGGTAATTCTGGATACGCACGGCGAACTCGCCGGCGTGGGCGCCACCGAGCCGGTGGGCGGACCGCACGCCGAGGTGGTGGCGCTGCAGGCCGCCGGTGAACGCGCCGCCGGCGGAACCGCGGTCATCACCCTGGAACCCTGCAACCATCACGGGCGCACCGCACCGTGCGTGGATGCCCTGTTGGCGGCCGGCGTCGCAGCCGTGGTCTACGCCGTCGCCGACCCCAACCCCGTCGCCTCCGGTGGTGCTCAACGGCTGCGCGATGGCGGGGTGACGGTGACCGCGGGCGTGTCGGCCGATGAGGTCGCGGCCGGAACTCTGCGGGAGTGGCTGCACAGGCAGCGCACCGGCCGGCCCCATGTGACGTGGAAGTTCGCCACGAGTATCGACGGCCGAAGTGCCGCCGCAGACGGCTCATCGCAGTGGATCACCAGTGCGGAGGCGCGGGCGGATCTGCATTGCCGTCGCGCCGTGGCCGACGCGATCGTGGTCGGCACCGGCACGGTTCTCGTTGACAATCCGAGCCTCACCGCAAGGCTGCCCGACACGACGCTGGCCGCACACCAGCCGCTGCGCGTGGTGGTGGGGCAGCGCGAAATTCCCTCCGAGGCCGCCGTGCTGAGCGACGATGCGCCGACGATGGCGCTGCGGACCCGGGATCTGGCGGAGGTCATGGTGGCCTTGTCGGATCGCACCGACGTCATCGTGGAAGGCGGACCCACGCTGGCGGGTGCGTTCCTGCGGGCCGGTCTGGTGGATCGGATCTTGGCCTACGTGGCGCCGATTCTGCTCGGCGGCCCGCTCACCGCGGTCGACGACGTCGGGGTGGCCAGCATCGCCGGTGCCCTGCGCTGGCACTACGACGGTGTGCAGCGAATCGGACCGGACCTTCTGGTCAGTCTCGTTCCGCCGAGTTGATGTGTTTGTGCTCGATGATGTCGCGCGAGCCGCCCGCCCCCATGAGTTCGCGGAACGCCTGGACCGTGTAACTGATGACCGTGGCCTCGGTGCGAGCGCGCGCGGTCGCTGACCGGGGAAGCGCGAACAGCGGGCCCATCTCGCCGAAGTATTCCCCGGGACCCGCGGTGGTGGCGAGTTCCTCACCGCCGCTGGCTAATTCGCGCACCAGCTCGATCTCGCCCTCGCTGACGACGTAGATCGAGTCACCCATGGTGCCCTGCTCGAACACAAGATCACCGGCGCTGAGCGTCAGCGTCTCCGGTTCGTGGTCGGTGGCCGACAGGTGCGGCACGAGTTCGACGACCCGGTCGGCGAGCGGAAGCATTCGGGTGTCGTGGGTGGCGACGACGACCACCCGCTCACCGGAGGCCAGTTCGCGGATGAGCCGCAACACGCCCTCGACCTGGATGTAGTCCAGATGCGCGGTGGGCTCGTCGGCGATCAGCAGTGGCGGGTCCAGGGCGATCGCGCGGGCGACGGCGACCCGCTGCTGCTGGCCGCCGCTCAGATCACCTGGGCGATGCGACAGCCGATGAGCCAGGCCCACCCGGTCGAGCAGTTCGGCCGCCCGCGTCCGCGCCGTCCGGCGGTCGATGCCGGCCGCTCGCATCGGCACCATCACGTTCTCGATCGCCGTCAGGCTGGGCACCAGATTGAACGCCTGGAACACGATGCCGACGGTGTCGCGCCGATAGTCCGACAGGGCGTTGGAATCGAGTTTGGTGAGGTCGGTGTCGCCGAACTCGATGCGTCCGGCCGTCGGTTTGAGGATGCCGCCGAGGCAGGACAGCAGTGTGGTCTTGCCGCATCCGCTGGGGCCCAACAGGATCGCCAGCGATCCTTCCGAGACGTCGAGGCTGAGTCCGTTGATCGGGCGAACGGTCTCCTGCCCGCTGGCGTACTCGACGACGAGGTCCTTGATCCGCAGGTCTGCCATGGTCAGGGACCCCCGAAGGCCAGGGCTGGGTCGACGACGACGGCGCGCCGCAGTCCGGCGAGGCTGGCCAGCACCCCGATGGTGACCGCGACGACGGGCAGCATCAGGAACGCCAACCGCGGGATGTCCACTCGCATGGGGAACAGCGGGCCGAGCAGGACCGAGAGTGCCCCGCCGAGCACCGCGGCCAGCACCGCGACGATCACCGCCTGCATGCCCAGGCCCGCGAGGATGGACCGCGTCGGCACCCCGACCGCTTTGAACACCGCGAAGTCGCGGGTGCGCTCCAGTGCCGACATGTAGATCATCGACCCCACGATGAGCGCGGCCACCACCCAGAGCAGTCCCGCCATCAATGTCATGGCCTGACGTGCGCCGGTGAGCGCGCGCAGCAGGTCGTTGATCGCGCCGTCGCGGTCGACGAGCAGGTAACCGCTCGGCGCCCGCGCAGGCATACCCTGCACTCCGATCGAGGAGATCAGCGACTGGCCGGAGAACAACAGTTTCTGCGCCCCGGCCACGGTCAGGAAGACGTTCGACTGTCCGGCCAGGGCGGTCGAGTCGTCGACGAGGCCGACGATCTGCAGGTTGCGCGAGCCGACTTCGATGGTGGCGCCGATGGGCTTGCCCATGGTGTTCGACACCGCGGCCTCGTGCGGTTCGGCAGGCGGGCGCCCCTGCTGCATCGCGGGCATTCCCGGACCGCGTTCGGGCGCGCCGAAGATGTTGACACTGCGCGGTGTGCCGTTGTTGGCAAGCGTCGCACTGCCGTAGACCAGCGGCACCGACACCCGGGCGCCGGGTATGTCGAGTCTGCTCGCCGGAAACGCCGAGGAGCCGAGGAACGGTCCGGTGGCCCCGGTCTTGACCAGAAAGCCGTCGATTCCGAGCGAGTCCACGGTTCGGGTGGCCTCGACGCGGAAGCCGTTGGCCAGACCGGTGAGCACCAGCGTCATCGCGAACACCAGCCCGGTCCCGACGATGGCGATCACGAATCGACGCTTGCGCCATTGCAGATCGCGCAAAGCGGCGATCAGCACGTGACCCCCGGCGTTCTCCGCGGCATGGGGGGAGGCTACCGACCCACCGCGCCGGCGGGCGGCGGCTTGGCCGGAAAGCCCTCGGCGGAGGTGTCGCCGGCATGGACCGTGCGCCCTCCGATGAACAGGGCGATCACCGCGCCGGCCAGGCAGACGATGGTGGTGATGAAGAAGATCGATCCGTACTGCATCGCAAACGCGGTCCTGGCGTTGCGAGCCACACCGGCGGCGATCTCCAGCAGGGTGCCGGTCGGTTTGGGCAGCGTCGCGTTGATCTGATTGAACCGGTACAGCCCCCAGGCGGTCAGTGCGGCGACGCCGATGAGCATTCCGGTCATGCGGGCCACCACCACGAGCGACGAGGCGATGCCGTGCTGAGCGGCCGGAACCACGCGCAGTGCGGCCGACGTCAGCGGCCCGATCACCAGGCCGAGGCCGAAACCGGCCAGTGCCAGATCCGTGCCGAACGTCGGCAGAGAGACCGGCCCGAGCTGGTGACGTTGGGACAGCACGTCGACACCCCACTTCGACACCAGCCAGTAGGCGTAGGCGGCGATCAGCATGCCGACCACCGCCAGCGGCCGGTCACCGAGGCGGGTCGCCAGCCAGCCGCCCAGCAGGGCGCCGATGGGCAGCGCGGCCAGGAAGTGCAGCAGCAGGAACGCCGCACCGTTCTGGTCCTTACCGAGTACGCCCTGTCCGAAGAGTTCGACGTTGACCAGCGTCACCATCAACGCGGCTCCCGCGCACATCGAGGTCCCCAGCGAGGAGAGGAACGGGCCGAACCGAACGCCCTGCGGCTCGATGAGACGGGTGCGGGCGAAGCGTTCCCACACCGCGAACGCGATCGCGGCCACCGCCGCGCCGATCACCAACGGCGGCCCGTAGCTCGGCAGTACCGTCTTGCCGTCCGGTGCCGGGTTGTACAGGCCCCACACCGCAAGGCCGAGGGCGACGGCGAGCAGCACCCCGCCGACCACATCGATGCGCTCGCGTTCGAGTTTGCGTTCGTGCGACGGCAGGCTGACATGGATCAGCGCCATGGCGACCAGGGTCAGCGGAACGTTGATCCAGAACACGTCACGCCAGGTGTTGAGCAGCCACACCACGGCGATGCCGTACAGCGGGCCCAGCACACTGCCGAGTTCCTGGGCGGCGCCGATTCCGCCGAGAACCGCGGCCCGATTGCGCGCCGACCACAGGTCGGCGGCCAGGGCGAGAGTCACCGGAAGCAGTGCGCCGCTGGCGATGCCCTGGATCAGCCGCCCGATCACCAGCGTGGTGAGGTCGCCGGACAGTGCGGTCACCACCGAGCCGATCGCGAACCCCGCGAGGCTGACCTGGAGGACCAGTTTCCTGCCGAACCGGTCGGAGAGCCGTCCGAGCAACGGCATCGCCGCGATGTAGCCGAGCAGATACCAGGTGATGATCGGCGTGACCTGCTGAATGTTGTTGATCGAGATGCCGATCGACCGCATGATGTCGACCATGATGGTCACCACGACATAGGTGTCCAGTGCGCCGAGCAGCACGGCGAGGCTGCCCGCGCCGATGGCGATCCGTCGGCTGCGGCCGGCGGGGGGCATCACACCGCCGGCTTGGTGACCGTGACGGGCTTATCCCACTCGGACAACGTCAATTGCACGCTGTTGCCCTCGCTCTGGTCGAGCTTGGCCTGCACCAGTTGGTTGGGTGCGTCCCGCTCGATCCAGACGGTGGCCGGCACCGCAGCGGTCGCCTTGAGTTGCGGGATCAGCGTGTTCACCGCGTCGGCCGACACCGTGCCGGTGATCTTGACCGCGGGTACGCCGTCGATGGTCTCGATCGCCCCGGACTTCGCCCCGGTGAGGTTCGCGAGCATGTTGGCAAGGCCGGAGTCCGGGTTGAGGATGACCGACGGGTCGTAGACGTCAGCGGCAGGTCCCATGTCCAGCCAGGTCGACGGTGTCAGCGCGGCATACAGCGTGCCGTCGAGCACCACCAGGTCGATGTCGACGTCGGAGCCGCCCATGGAGGCTTTCGCGCTGCCTTTGACCGCGACGCTGGGCACGTTGGTCAGATCGCCCGAGAGCGTCTTGATGGGAAGGCCGTCGATCTTGCCGGTCACGACGATCTCCAGATGGCCGCTCTTGAGCGCCTTGGTGGTCTGGATCGACTGCCCGATCAGCTGACCGGCGTCGGGCAGCGATTCGGCTGCCTTCTTGGAGCATCCCGACAGCACGACCGCGGCGGCCAGCACTGCGGTGAGAACGGCAACGATACGGCGGAACGGCGTCATGGCTGCATCGTAGTGGGTGAGCGGAGTGGGTGAGCGGGCCCGAGCCCGTTTGTGCTGCGGGCGACGGATCGGTATGTCTTGTCACCATGACGACGCGCGCGGCCGCTGAACTGGAGTTCCGGCAGGTTCCAGCGGACGCCGACGATGCCGCCGCCCTGCTCTCGGCCATGGTCGAGGAGATGCGGCTGCTCTACGACGGGCTGGACCTCAACGCCCCGGACATGCCCAGGGCGGGTCCTGCGGAACTGGGACCGCCGGGGGGGACCTATCTGGTGGGTTACCGGGACGGGACGCCGGTGTGCGGCGGCGGCCTCAAGCGGCTGCCGGACGGCGCCTGCGAGATCAAACGCATGTACGTCGTCCCGCAAGCCCGGCGCAGCGGTGTCGCCCGGGCACTGCTGGCGGCCCTCGAGGATGCCGCCCGCGCGATGGGTTACCACGTGGCACGGCTCGACACCGGTTCGCGGCAGCCACACGCCCAGGCGTTCTATGAAGCGGCAGGCTACCGCCGCACCACCAACTTCAACGACAACCCGGCCGCGGCCTTCCACGGCGAGAAGCGCCTGGACTGAGGACCGCTAGATTGAGCCCATGTTCACCGGAATCGTCGAGGAACTGGGTGAGATCGTCACCTGCGAGGATCTCGGCGACGCCGCACGTCTGGTGATACGCGGCCCACTGGTGTCCGCCGATGCCCGCCACGGTGATTCCATCGCCGTCAACGGTGTGTGTCTCACGGTGGTCGAGGTGCTGGGGGACGGCAGCTTCAGTGCCGATGTGATGGCCGAGACGCTGAGACGGTCCAGCCTCGGGTCGGTGAGGACCGGCAGCGTGGTCAACCTCGAACGCGCCGCCGCGGTCAACAGCCGACTCGGCGGCCACATCGTGCAGGGCCATGTGGACGGCACCGGTGAGGTGATCTCACGCACACCCTCGCAGCATTGGGAGGTGGTGCGGATCTCGGTTCCGGGAGACCTGTCCCGCTACATCGTGGAGAAGGGCTCGATCACCGTCGACGGGACCTCCCTGACGGTCTCGGCGCTGGGGGATGACTGGTTCGAGGTGTCACTCATCCCGACGACGCTCGCCGCCACAACGCTGGGGCTCGCGCCGGTGGGGGCGACGGTCAATCTTGAAGTGGATGTGATTGCCAAGTACGTGGAGCGGTTGCTGTCGGGGAAGCAGGACCCGACGACCTGAGAGTTGTTTCGGTCCTTCCGGCCAGGTGGTTCATACTTGAGGCGTCCCACCCGGGGAAGGCAGGCAGGCACCGATGACGATCCTCGACACCGTCGAACAGGCGGTCGCCGACATCGCGGCGGGTAAGGCCGTCGTCGTCATCGACGACGAGGACCGCGAGAACGAGGGCGACCTGATCTTCGCCGCCGAGAAGGCCACGCCGGAACTGGTCGCCTTCATGGTCCGCTACACCTCTGGATATCTCTGTGTGCCCCTTGACGGCGGCATCTGCGACAAGCTCGGTCTGCTGCCGATGTACGCCGTCAATCAGGACAAGCACGGCACCGCCTACACCGTGACGGTCGACGCGCGCGACGGCGTGGGGACCGGGATCTCCGCCGCTGACCGCGCCACCACCATGCGTTTGCTTGCCGACCCCGGCAGTGCCCCGGAGGACTTCACCAAGCCTGGCCACGTGGTGCCGTTGCGGGCCAAGGAGGGCGGCGTGCTGCGCCGGCCCGGTCACACCGAGGCGGCCGTCGATCTCGCCCGGTTGGCCGGACTGCAACCGGCAGGCGCCATCTGCGAGATCGTGAGCCAGAAGGATGAGGGCGCGATGGCGCAGACCGACGAATTGCGGATCTTCGCCGACGAACACAACCTGTCGATGATCTCCATCGCCGACCTCATCGCCTACCGCCGCAAGAACGAGAAGCTCATCGAGCGGATCGCCGAAGCGCGGATCCCCACCGCGCACGGTGAGTTCCGGGCGGTGGGGTACGCCAGCGTCTACGACGACGTCGAACATGTCGCCCTGGTCCGCGGTGACATCGCCGGGCCGGCGAACGACGGTCTGGATGTTCTGGTCCGGGTGCACTCCGAATGCCTCACCGGCGACGTCTTCGGGTCCCGCCGGTGCGACTGCGGACCGCAACTCGACGCAGCGATGGCGATGGTGGCCGCCGAGGGACGCGGCATCGTGCTCTACATGCGCGGGCATGAGGGTCGCGGTATCGGGCTGATGCACAAACTGCAGGCCTACCAGTTGCAGGACGCCGGCGCCGACACCGTGGACGCCAATCTCGAACTGGGTCTGCCGGCCGATGCCCGCGACTACGGCATCGGCGCACAGATCCTCGTCGATCTCGGCGTCCGCTCGATGCGACTGCTCACCAACAACCCCGCAAAGCGCGTCGGTCTGGACGGTTACGGATTGCAGATCGCCGAACGCGTTCCCTTGCCGGTGCGTGCCAACGCCGAGAACATCCGCTATCTGATGACCAAGCGCGATCGGATGGGTCACGAGCTCAGCGGTTTGGAGGATTACGACGTCGGCGGTGCCCTATGAGCGGTGCCCTGTGAGTGGCGCCCTATGAGCGGTGCCCTGTGAGTGGCGCCCTATGAGTGGCGCCTCATGAGCGGCGGGGGCATTCCGGCCGTTCCGAAGATGGACGCCTCCGGGTTGCGGCTGGCGATCGTGGCCAGCACATGGCATGAGCGGATCTGCGACGCACTGCTCGACGGCGCCCGCAAGGTGGCCTGTGGCGCCGGAATCAGCGAGCCGACCGTGATCCGGGTGCACGGCGCCATCGAAATCCCCGTCGTGGCGCAGGAACTCACCCGCAACCATGACGCCGTCGTCGCGCTCGGGGTGGTGATCCGCGGTCAGACACCACACTTCGACTACGTTTGCGACGCGGTGACACAGGGACTGACCCGGGTGTCTCTGGACTCTGCGACCCCGGTCGCCAACGGGGTGCTCACCACCGACAACGAGCAGCAGGCCCTCGACCGCGCGGGCCTGCCGGACTCGGCGGAGGACAAAGGTGCCCAAGCCACCGCAGCCGCACTGTCCACCGCGCTGACCCTGCGGCAGCTGCGCGCGAGATGACGGCGCCGTCGTCGGGGTGGGACGCCGAATTCAGACCCAGGACGATGTCGCGCGTCGCCTACATCTGTGCCGCGGTCATCGTGCTCGCCGGCGTCACCGTGGCGATTTTCAACAACAGATCCTCCGGTGCGATCCTGCGCACCGCCGACCAGATCGCGATGGCCGGTATCGCACTTGTCCTCGCCGCCGGGATGCTGGTTCTGACCCGGCCGCGGCTGCGGGTGGGGCCGGCCGGGCTGGCGGTACGCAATCTGCTCGACTACCGGGTGATCCCCTGGGCGTCGGTGATGGACTTCTCCTTTCCGCCCGGACGCCGGTGGGCGCGCATCGACCTCCCCGCCGACGAATATGTTCCGGTGGTGGCGGTGCAGTCCCTCGACCGCGAGCGCGCCGTCACCGCGATGGAGACAGTGTGGGAGGCGATGCAGCGCTATCGGCAGACGGGCGGCAAGGACTGACGCCCCCATCCCGGTACTAACCTGAAGGCCGTGCCCGATCCTGCGACGTACCGGCCAGCTCCCGGGTCCGTCCCGATCGAGCCGGGTGTCTACCGGTTCTCGGATTCCCACGGGCGCGTCATCTACGTCGGCAAGGCCAAGAGCCTTCGCAGCCGGCTGACGTCGTACTTCGCCGACATCTCCAGCCTGCATCCGCGCACGCGACAGATGGTCACCACGGCGGCGAAGGTGGAGTGGACGGTCGTCACCACCGAGGTCGAGGCGCTACAACTCGAGTACAACTGGATCAAGGAGTTCGATCCGCGGTTCAACGTCCGCTACCGCGACGACAAGTCCTACCCGGTCCTCGCGGTGACGCTCAATGAGGAGTTCCCGCGGCTGATGGTCTACCGCGGACCGCGCCGCAAAGGGGTGCGCTACTTCGGTCCGTATTCCCACGCCTGGGCCATCCGGGAGACGCTGGACCTACTGACCCGGGTCTTTCCGGCGCGAACGTGCTCGGGCGGAGTGTTCAAGCGCCACAGCCAGATCGAGCGTCCGTGCCTGCTCGGCTACATCGACAAATGCTCAGCGCCGTGCGTGGGACGCGTCAACGCCGAGGAGCACCGCCGCATCGTCACCGACTTCTGCGACTTCCTCTCCGGCCGGACAGACCGCTTCGCCCGGGATCTCGAACGCCAGATGAACGCGGCCGCCGCTGATCTCGACTTCGAACGTGCGGCCCGGCTGCGTGACGATCTCGGTGCGTTGCGCAGGGCGCTGGAGAAACAGGCGGTCGTGTTCGGTGACGGCACCGACGCCGACGTGGTGGCATTCGCCGAGGACGATCTGGAGGCAGCGGTCCAGGTCTTTCATGTCCGCGGCGGGCGGGTGCGCGGCCAGCGCGGCTGGATCGTCGAGAAGCCCGGTGACACCGGTGACACCGGTGAGTCAGCGCAGGCCCAGCTGGTGGAGCAGTTCCTCACCCAGTTCTACGGTGAGCAAGCTGAATTGGACGGCGCTGCCGACGAAGCCGTCAACCCGGTCCCGCGCGAGGTGCTGGTGCCGTGCCTGCCGCCCAACGCCGGCGAGGTCGCCGTTTGGCTCAGCGAGCTGCGCGGATCGCGGGTGGCGCTGCGGGTCCCGCAGCGGGGTGACAAGCGCGCGCTGGCCGAGACCGTGCACCGCAACGCCCAGGAGGCGTTGCAGCAGCACAAACTCAAGCGCGCCGGCGACTTCACCGCCAGATCCGCGGCACTGCAGAGCATCCAGGAGTCCCTGGGACTGGCGGATGCTCCGTTGCGCATCGAATGCGTGGACATCAGTCATGTCCAGGGCACCGACGTGGTGGGCTCACTCGTCGTGTTCGAGGACGGACTGCCCCGCAAATCGGATTATCGTCACTTCGCGATCAGGGAAGCCGCCGGCGATGGCCACTCCGATGACGTCGCCTCGATCGCCGAGGTCACCCGGCGGCGCTTCGCGCGACACCTCATCGACACCCGACAGGAGTCCGGAACCCGCCGGTTCGCCTATCCACCGAATCTTTACGTCGTCGACGGCGGCGCACCTCAGGTCAACGCCGCGCAGAAGGTGCTCGAGGAACTCGGCGTCGTCGACGTCGCCGTGATCGGGCTCGCCAAACGACTCGAAGAGGTGTGGGTGCCCGGCGAGCCCGATCCGGTGATCCTGCCGCGCAACAGCGAGGGGCTCTACCTTCTGCAGCGGGTGCGGGACGAGGCGCACCGGTTCGCCATCGCCTATCACCGCAGCAAGCGCTCCAAGCGGATGACGGCCTCGGCGCTGGACTCGGTGCGCGGTCTGGGGGAGTCCCGTCGCAAGGCGCTGGTGACCCACTTCGGGTCGGTGGCCAGGCTTCGGGAGGCCAGCGTCGAGGAGATCACCGCGGTGCCCGGCATCGGCATCGCGACCGCGGCCGCGGTGCTCCAGGCGCTCAACGAAGCCGCCGATCCGGCTGTTTCCGCAGCATCGGTCGAGCCGGTGGGCGATGATTCACACCGAGCGCCATGACCGACCACGCTGCCGATATCGACGTCGTCCTGGTGACCGGACTGTCCGGCGCGGGCCGCGGCACCGCGGCGAAGGTGCTCGAGGACATCGGCTGGTACGTGGCCGACAACCTTCCCCCCGAACTCATTGCGCGGATGGTGGACCTCGGTCTGGCCGCCGGCTCGCGGATCACTCAACTCGCCGTCGTGATGGACGTTCGCTCCCGCGGTTTCACCGGCGATCTCGATCTGGTGCGGACCGATCTGGCATCGCGCCACATCACGCCGCGGGTGCTGTTCCTCGACGCCTCCGACGACATCCTGGTGCGCCGCTATGAGAACAACCGGCGCAGCCATCCCCTTCAGGGCAACCAGACCCTGGCCGAGGGGATCGCCGCCGAACGGGCCATGCTCGCCCCGGTGCGCGCGGCGGCGGATCTCGTGATCGACACCTCGACGCTGTCTGTGCCGGAGTTGCGAATAGCGATCGAGCGGGCCTTCGGCGGGGAGAGCGTGGCGCGCACCAGCGTCACCGTCGAGTCCTTCGGGTTCAAGTACGGACTGCCGATGGACGCCGACATGGTCACCGACGTCCGATTCCTGCCCAATCCCCACTGGGTGGACGAGTTGCGGCCGCAGACCGGCCAGTCCGCGGCGGTCCGCGACTACGTGCTGAGCCAGACTGGCGCCGGAGAGTTCCTGCAGTCCTACCATCAGCTGCTCCAACTGGTCGTCGAGGGCTATGCCCGGGAAGGCAAGCGGTACATGACGGTTGCCATCGGGTGCACGGGTGGAAAACATCGCAGCGTGGCGATCGCCGAAGCGCTGGCGGATCTGCTCGCCGGCGATCAGCAACTGACGGTGAGGGTGCTGCACAGAGACCTGGGTCGGGAATGACGGGGATCGGCGAATGACGCGCATCGTCGCGATGGGGGGCGGCCACGGCCTCTACGCCACGCTGTCGGCCGCCCGCCGTCTCACTCCTCACGTGACAGCGGTCGTCACCGTGGCCGATGACGGCGGTTCCTCCGGGCGGCTGCGCTCAGAGCTCGATGTCGTTCCACCCGGTGATCTCCGAATGGCCCTGGCGGCCTTGGCATCCGACAGTCCGCACGGGCGGCTGTGGGCCACCATCATTCAGCACCGTTTCGGCGGCAGCGGGGCGTTGGCCGGACACCCGATCGGCAACCTGCTGCTGGCCGGGCTCAATGAGGTGCTCGCCGATCCGGTGGCCGCGCTCGACGAATTAGGCCGCATCCTCGGAGTCAAAGGCCGGGTGCTCCCGATGTGCCCCATCGCCCTGCAGATCGAAGCCGATGTGGCGGGTCTGGAGAGCGACCCGCGCATGAGCCGGGTCATCCGTGGCCAGGTTGCGGTCGCGACCACTCCGGGGAAGGTGCGCAGAGTGCGGCTGCTGCCCGGTGATCCGCCGGCCACCCGTCAGGCCGTCGACGCGGTGATGGCCGCCGATCTGGTGGTGCTCGGGCCCGGTTCGTGGTTCACCAGCGTCATCCCACACCTGCTCGTCCCCGGCCTGGCCGCGGCCTTGAAGTCGACCCCTGCCCGGCGCGCACTGGTGGTCAACCTGGCCGCCGAACCCGGTGAGACGGCAGGTTTTTCGGCCGAGCGGCACCTTCACGTTCTCGCTCAGCACGCACCCGATTTCACCGTCAACGATGTCATCGTCGATGCCGCCACGGTGCCCTCGGTGCGTGAGCGCGATCAGCTGCTGCGGACGGCGGCGATGCTGAATGCCTCGGTTAGGTTCGCGGACGTGTCCAGACCTGGTACACCTTTACATGACCCGGCGAAGCTCGCCGCGGTGCTCGGCTCCGTACCCTCACGGGGCACCGGCGCCGCGACGACCACGATTGCGGCGCCGAGCACGGCGCCGGTCGAGGCGGCGGGTCAGCCTGGCCGGGGTGTAGGACCGGACGGACCGAGAGGTGACGAACCGTGGCGATGACAGCCGAGGTGAAGGACGAGCTGAGTCGTCTCGTCGTCAATTCGGTCAGCGCACGCCGCGCAGAGGTCGCCGCGCTGCTGCGTTTCGCCGGTGGTCTGCACATCGTGTCCGGCCGGGTGGTCGTCGAAGCTGAGGTTGATCTGGGCAGCATCGCGCGGCGACTGCGCAAGGACATCCACGACCTCTACGGCTACAGCGCCGTCGTGCACGTGCTGTCTGCGAGCGGTATCCGCAAGTCCACCCGGTACGTGGTGCGCGTCGCCAAGGACGGCGAAGCGCTCGCCCGTCAGACCGGACTGCTCGACATGCGCGGCAGGCCGGTTCGCGGCCTGCCGGCCCAGGTCGTCGGCGGCAGCATCGGCGACGCGGAGGCCGCCTGGCGGGGCGCCTTCCTGGCGCACGGGTCACTGACCGAACCGGGTCGCTCGTCGGCCCTGGAGGTCAGTTGCCCGGGGCCTGAGGCCGCTCTGGCACTGGTCGGGGCCGCTCGCCGGCTCGGCGTCAGCGCCAAGGCCCGCGAGGTCCGCGGCATCGACCGGGTGGTGGTGCGCGACGGTGAGGCCATCGGGAACCTGCTGACCCGGATGGGCGCCCAGGACACCCGGCTGACGTGGGAGGAGCGCCGGATGCGGCGCGAGGTTCGCGCCACCGCCAACCGGCTGGCCAACTTCGACGACGCCAACCTGCGCCGCTCGGCACGCGCGGCCGTGGCGGCCGCGGCCCGGGTGGAGCGTGCCCTGGATATCCTCGGTGAGGGTGTGCCCGAACACCTGGCGGCCGCCGGCCGCTTGCGCGTCGAGCACCGGCAGGCCTCGCTGGAGGAACTCGGTCGGCTGGCCGAACCGGCGATGACCAAAGACGCTGTGGCCGGCCGCATCCGGCGACTGCTGTCGATGGCCGACCGCAAGGCCAAGCAGGACGGCATCCCAGACACCGAGTCGGCTGTCACGCCCGACCTGCTCGAGGACGCCTGAGTTCAATCCCCCGCGGGCACTTCCGGCTGATTCGCCGACATGGCCCATCGGATCCCGCCGACGAGGACCCGTCCGGAGAACCGGATCGCGGTGGCCTCCACGGGAGGCAGATACGGCAATCGCAACGGCAGTCTGGCCCACGACGGCAGCATCGACACCGCCGTCGCGGCCAGCACGCCGTACGGCGCACGGGCCAGCAGTGAAAGGGGGGGAGTGATGAGCAGGAAGCGGGCGGCGTCCCGGGCGGCGTCGGTGCCGCGCAACTCGCTGCGATACCCGGCCAGCCGCTCGGCGAGTTGCGCCTCCGTGCGCGGGGGGTCGATGACGCCGAGCGCACTGGCGACTCTGGCCGTATCCGCCACGTATCCATCGCGTCCGGCCTGATCCAACGGTTCGGCGCCGTAGCGCTGGTGTGCCAGCAGGAAGCTGTCCACCTCCGCGATGTGCACCCACTCCAGCAGGTGCGGGTCATCGGCCCGGTAGGGCCGGCCGTCCGGTGCGACACCGCGCACCCGACGGTGAATGCCGCGGACCCGGTCCACCGCACGCTGAGCGTCCTGCGCGGTGCCGAATGTGGTGACGGCAAGGAACGTGCTGGTGTTCTGCAGGCGGCCCCACGGGTCGCCGCGATAGTCGGAGTGCTCGGCCACACCTGCCATCGCCAGGGGGTGCAGCGACTGCAGCAACAACGCCCGCAGACCGCCGACGAACATCGACGCATCGGCGTGCACGCGACGGATCGGGCGGTCCGGCCCGAACCACCGCGGGCCCGGGGACAGGTGGATCCGTTCGCGCTTCTGCGGTCCGTCCTCGCCGGCGACCATCGCAAACAGCCCACGCCCGAGCCGATCACGCAAGCGATCGAGGTTCAGGTCGAGTCCGAGCGGAAGGGTCATGGTCCGACGGTACCGCCGTCGGCCCGAATGGCACGTCGACGGTACCGTCGCGGGCGCCGAAGACGCCCCACTAGGCTGAGCCTGCACCGTAAGCGGAAAGGCGAGGAGACAACCGTGACGATCAGGGTTGGAGTGAACGGCTTCGGCCGTATCGGGCGCAACTTCTACCGGGCGCTGGCGGCACAGCAGGCCGAGGGCAAGGCCACCGACATCGAGATCGTGGCCGTCAACGATCTGACCGACAACGCGACGCTGGCCCACCTGCTCAAGTTCGACTCGATCCTCGGCCGCCTGCCGCAGGACGTCACCCTCGACGGCGACAACATCGTCATCGGCACGACGAGGATCAGGGCCCTGGAGGTCAAGGAGGGTCCGGCCGCGCTGCCGTGGGGTGATCTGGGCGTGGATGTGGTCGTGGAATCGACCGGCATCTTCACCGCGGCCGGCAAGGCCAAGGGACATCTCGACGCCGGGGCCAAGAAGGTCATCATCTCCGCACCGGCAACCGACGAGGACATCACCATCGTGATGGGCGTCAACGACGACAAGTACGACGGCAGCCAGAACATCATCTCCAACGCCTCCTGCACCACCAACTGTCTGGGCCCGCTCGCCAAGGTGGTCAATGACCAGTTCGGGATCGTGCAGGGGCTAATGACCACCGTGCACGCCTACACCCAGGACCAGAATCTGCAGGACGCTCCGCATAAGGACCTGCGCCGGGCCCGGGCCGCCGCGCTCAACATCGTTCCCACCTCCACCGGGGCTGCCAAGGCGATCGGGCTGGTGCTTCCCGAACTCAAGGGCAAGCTCGACGGCTACGCGCTGCGTGTGCCGATCCCGACCGGATCGGTCACCGACCTCACCGTCGAGCTGAAGAAGGAGGCCAGCGTCGAGGCGATCAACGCCGCGCTCAAAGCGGCCGCCGACGGTCCGATGAAGGGCATCCTCAAGTACTACGACGCTCCGATCGTCTCCAGCGACATCGTCACCGACCCGCACAGCTCGATCTTCGACTCGGGTCTGACCAAGGTCATCGGCAATCAGGCCAAGGTGGTGTCCTGGTACGACAACGAGTGGGGCTACTCCAACCGGCTGGTGGACCTCGCCGGTCTGGTCGGCCGGTCGCTGTAGACGCGATGGCCGTCAAGACGCTGGCCGATCTGCTGGCCGACGGTGTCGAAGGCCGCGGCGTGCTGGTTCGCTGTGATCTCAACGTGCCGCTCGACGACGACGGGCGCATCACCGACGCGGGACGCATCGACGCGTCGGTGCCGACGCTGAAGCTTCTCTCCGACGCCGGCGCCCGCGTGGTCGTCACCGCGCACCTGGGGCGCCCCAAGGACGGACCCGACCCGAAACTGTCGCTGGCTCCGGTTGCTGCGGCGCTGGGGGAGCGACTCGGGCGTCATGTGCAGCTGGCCGCCGACGTGGTCGGCACCGATGCATTGGCGCGTGCGGAGGGGCTCACCGATGGTGATGTCTTGCTGCTGGAGAACATCCGTTTCGACCCGCGCGAGACGAGTAAGGACGACGGCGAACGTCGTGCCCTGGCGGTCGCACTCGCCGAACTGGTCGCAGCCCCGGACGGGTCTCCCGGCGCCTTCGTCTCCGATGGCTTCGGTGTGGTTCACCGCAAGCAGGCCTCGGTGTACGACGTGGCGAAGTTGGTGCCGTGCTACGCCGGTGACCTGGTGGCCGCCGAGGTCAAGGTCCTTGAGCAACTCAGCAAGGCCGGCGATCGCCCCTACGCGGTTGTGCTCGGCGGATCGAAGGTGTCTGACAAGCTGGCGGTGATCGAGAACCTCGCCGGCACAGCGGACAGCTTGATCGTCGGCGGCGGAATGTGCTTCACCTTCCTTGCTGCGCAGGGTGTTCCGGTGGGCACCTCGTTGCTCCAGGAGGAGATGATAGACACCTGCCGTCGGCTGCTCCAGGAGTACGGCGACGTCATCCACCTGCCGGTCGACTTCATCGTCGCCTCGGAGTTCTCGCCGGACGCCCAACCGGAACGGGTTGCCGCCGACCAGATCCCCGAGGGCAAGATGGGGCTGGACATCGGCCCCGGATCGGTGAAGCGCTTCACCACGTTGCTGTCCAACGCCCGCACCATCTTCTGGAACGGGCCGATGGGGGTCTTCGAGTTCCCGGCCTTCGCCGAGGGAACCCGCGGAGTCGCCGAGGCCATCATCGCCGCGACGGCCAAGGGCGCCTTCAGCGTGGTCGGCGGTGGCGACTCCGCCGCCGCGGTGCGCCAACTCGGGCTCGGCGAAGACGGTTTCTCCCACATATCGACCGGCGGCGGTGCGTCGCTGGAATACCTTGAGGGCAAGACCCTTCCGGGTATCGACGTCCTGAATTAGTTTTCGAAAGGCCCACCACAGTGTCACGTAAGCCGTTGATCGCCGGTAATTGGAAGATGAACCTCAACCACTTCGAGGCCATCGCCCTGGTGCAGAAGATCGCGTTCTCCCTTCCCGACAAGTACTTCGACAAAGTCGATGTCACCGTCATCCCGCCGTTCACCGACCTGCGCAGCGTGCAGAGCCTCGTCGACGGGGACCGCCTTCGGCTCACCTACGGCGCGCAGGATCTGTCCCAACACGACTCCGGCGCCTACACCGGGGAGATCAGCGGTGCGTTTCTGGCCAAGCTCGGCTGCACCTTCGTCGTCGTCGGCCACTCCGAGCGGCGCACCTATCACCACGAGGACGACGCGTGCGTAGCAGCGAAAGCCGCCGCCGCCTTCCGGCACGGACTGATCCCGATCGTCTGCATCGGAGAGCATCTCGAGGTGCGGGAGTCGGGCGATCACGTCGCCTTCAACCTCGCCCAGTTGGAAGGCTCGCTGGCCGGGCTCTCCCAGGAGCAGCTGACCAAAGTCGTCATTGCCTACGAGCCGGTCTGGGCGATCGGCACCGGCCGGGTTGCCGGCGCCGCCGACGCCCAGGAGGTGTGTGCCGCCATACGCGCCAAGCTCGCCGCTCTGACGTCATCCCAGATCGCCGATGGCATCCGGATTCTTTACGGCGGATCGATGAACGCCAAGAACGTCGGCGAACTCATCGCCCAGCAGGACGTCGACGGCGGCTTGGTCGGGGGTGCATCGCTGGAGGGTGAGCAGTTCGCCACCCTCTCGGCCATCGCCGCCGGGGGGCCGCTGCCCTGACCGGGCGCGCGCGGCGGGTAGTCTGATGCCTATGATTCTGGCCCTGCAGATCCTGCTGATCATCACCAGCCTGCTGCTGGTGCTGCTGGTGCTGCTGCATCGCGCCAAGGGCGGCGGGCTGTCGAGCCTGTTCGGCGGCGGTGTGCAGTCCAACCTGTCGGGCTCGACAGTGGTCGAGAAGAACCTCGACCGGCTGACCCTTTTCGTGGCCGGGATCTGGGTGGTCTCGATCGTCGGGGTCGCCCTGCAGATCAAGTACGCCTGACCGTCGCCCCTACCGGATACTGGTAGGCATGGCAGAGGCCCACACGAATCCGGTCGTGACAGGTGGCCCCGACTCGCCGGCCAACCCAGATGCGATAGCGGGCCTGGATCCCATCGGTGCGGTGCACCGAACCCCGGTGGGTCGCGCAGCCACCGAACCGATGCGCCAGGACATCCGGCTGCTCGGCGCGATTCTTGGCGATACAGTCCGCCAGCAGAACGGTCTTGGTGTGTTTGAACTCGTCGAACGCGCACGGGTGGAGTCGTTCCGGGTGCGGCGATCGGAGATAGACCGAGCCGAGTTATCGGAGATGTTCGCCGGCATTGACATCCATGACGCCATTCCGGTGATCCGGGCGTTCAGTTACTTCGCGCTGCTGGCCAATGTCGCTGAAGACATCCATCGCGAGCGGCGGCGCGCCCTCCACACGTCGGCTGGCGAACCTCCGGTCGACAGCACGCTGGCGGCGACCTACCGCAAGTTGGACAGGGCGCGACTCGACGGCCACGCGGTGAGCGCGGCGCTGCGTGGTGCGCTGGTCGCCCCCGTGATCACCGCGCATCCCACCGAGACGCGCCGCCGCACCGTCTTCGACACGCAGAATCGGATCACCGCGCTGATGCGGATGCGGATGGATGGCCGGACCGAGACCGACGACGGCCGCCGGATCGACGACGAGCTTCGCCGCCAGATCCTGACTCTTTGGCAGACCGCCCTGATCCGGTTGTCCCGGTTGCAGGTTGCCGACGAGGTCGAGTCCGGTCTTCGCTACTACCCGGCCTCCTTCTTCGAGGTCATTCCGGCGATCAACGCCGAGGTTCGCACGGCTCTGCGCCGGCGTTGGCCATCACATCCGTTGCTGGAGCAGCCCATCCTGCGGCCGGGTTCGTGGATCGGCGGTGACCGCGACGGGAACCCGAACGTGACCGGTGACGTGGTGCGGATGGCGACCCGTGGCGCTGCGTTCACGGCACTGAACCATTACCTCGACGAGCTCGCCCAGTTGGAACAGGAACTGTCCATGTCGGCCAGGCTGGTCGATGTCACCGGTGAACTGGCCGCCCTCGCCGAGGGGTGTGTGGACCCGCCGCGCGCTGATGAGCCCTACCGACGGGCGGTGCGGGTGGTGCGCGGCCGCTTGAGCGCTACCGCCGCGGCGGTGCTGGACCGCCGTCCCGAGCATGTCCTGCACCTTGATCTGCCGGCCTACGCGGCGCCGCGGGAGTTAGGTGCCGACCTCGATGTGATCGATACCTCGCTGCGGGCCTACGGCAGCGCCGTCATCGCCGATGACAGGCTGGCACGGCTGCGGAACTCGGTGGAAGTGTTCGGGTTTCATCTCTGCGGCCTGGACATGCGGCAGAATTCCGATATCCATCAGCAGGTGGTGGCTGAGCTGCTGGCTTGGGCCGGGGTGCACAGCGACTATGCGTCGCTGACCGAGGCGGATCGCGTCGCGCTGCTCGCGGCCGAACTGTCCACCCGAAGGCCGCTGATCGGCGGTCAGGCCCAGCTGTCGGATCTGGCCCGCTCGGAACTTGAGATCATCGGCGCGGCCGCCGAGGCGGTGGGCATCCTGGGGGTCGAGGCGGTGCCGACCTACATCATCTCGATGTGCAGGTCGGTGTCGGACCTTCTTGAGGCGGGCGTGCTGCTCAAGGAGTGCGGCCTGCTCGATGTCACCGGTGAGCGGCCGCATGTTCCGGTCGCGATCGTGCCGTTGTTCGAGACGATCGACGATCTGCGGCGGGGTGCCGGGATCCTGAGGGCGGCTCTGGAACTACCTCTTTACCGGGCGATCATTGACGCGCGGGACGGCATTCAGGAGGTGATGCTGGGCTACTCGGACTCCAACAAGGACGGCGGTTACCTGGCGGCGAACTGGGCGATCTATCGGGCTGAACTGGATCTGGTGGAGTTCGCTCGGTCATGTGGGGTCCGGTTACGGCTTTTCCACGGGCGCGGCGGGACCATCGGGCGCGGCGGCGGCCCGAGCTACGACGCCATCCTCGCCCAGCCGCCGGGGGCGGTTCGTGGCTCGCTGAGACTGACCGAACAGGGTGAAGTGATCGCCGCCAAGTACGCCGAACCCCATCTGGCGCAACGCAATCTGGAGAGTCTGATCGCGGCCACCCTGGAGGCGACACTGCTCGACACCGAGGGACTCGGCGACGCCGCAGACTCCGCCTACCGGGTACTCGACGATCTGGCCGCGCGGGCTCAGCGCGCTTATGCCGATCTGGTCCACCACACGCCGGGGTTCGTCGAATACTTCGAGTCCTCCACGCCGGTGGCCGAGATCGGCGCGCTCAACATCGGCAGCCGACCCACCAGCCGTAAGGCGACCACGTCGATCGCCGACCTGCGGGCCATCCCGTGGGTGCTGGCCTGGAGTCAGTGCCGGGTCATGCTGCCGGGTTGGTACGGGACTGGGACCGCGTTGCAGGAGTGGATCGGCGAGGACGAGACCAGAGTGGGTGAGCTTCGCAGCCTTTACCGGAGCTGGCCGTTCTTCCGTACGGTGCTGTCGAATATGGCGCAGGTGCTCGCGAAGTCGGACATGGGCCTGGCGGCCCGCTACGCCGCGCTGGTCGAGGACACCGAACTGCGCGACCGGGTGCTCGCCATGATCCGCGCCGAACACGAGCGGACCGTCCAGATGTATCTGCTTGTCACCGGACACGACGATCTACTGGCCGACAACCCAGCCCTTGCCCGCTCGGTGTTCAACCGGTTCCCGTATCTGGAGCCGCTGAACCATCTGCAGGTCGAGTTGCTGCGCCGCTACCGCCGCGGTGAAGACGACGATCTGGTACGGCGCGGGATCCTGCTCACCATGAGCGGATTGGCGTCGGCGCTGCGGAACAGCGGCTAGCGCGATCTATCTTCGGCGCAGTGCGTTCATCACCCCGCGCACCGCCGACTCAGTCGCGGCAAGTGGGCTCAGCACCGATTCGGTGACGTCGACCATCCGCTCCACCCGGTCCACGATGCCCTCCATGCGGGCGAGCGTGGTGTTGAGCGAGTTGAGCGTGGTGTCGAAGTACTCCAGCGAGGCCTCGAGACCGCCCACCGCCTTGTTCAGGCCGGCGAGGCTCTGCTCGAGATCGTCGAGGACATGGTCCACCTGCTCGACAGTCTGATCGGCGTTGAGTGCGGCTTGCGCCAGCGTTCTGATCTTCTCGCCCGGGGTTCGCGGCGGTGTCTTCTCGGCCACGGCAGTCAGTGTGGCAGTTTGGCTGCCGCCGCGTCGTCGATCAACCAGACCGTCGCCTCGGTTCCGACAGCGCCCGCCGCCGGTATGTCGTCCGGATCAGCGCCGCCGATGGCTGCGGCGACCGCGTCGGCCTTGACCTCACCGGAGACCACCAGCCACACCTCACGCGAGTTGCGAATCGCCGGGAGGGTGAGGGTGATGCGCCGCGGCGGCGGTTTGGGGGAGTCCTCAACGCCGACGACGGCGCGGGTGGTCTCCCGCACCGCGGCGGTATGCGGGAACAATGAGTTGATATGACCCTCACCGCCCATGCCGAGCAGATGAACGTCGAAACGTGGTGTGGACAAACCATCCTCGGCCAGGTCGGCGAGCGTGCGCGCGTACCCGGCGGCCGCCGCCGACAGATCATCCCCGTACGCGCCGTCGCTGGGCGCCATGGCGTGGACGTTGCCGGCCGGGATGTTGACATGGTCGAGGAGAGCCTCCCGTGCCTGCTTCTCGTTACGCTCGGCGTCATCGGCGGCGACGAACCGGTCATCGCCCCAGAACAGATGCACGCGGGAGAAGTCGACCGGATCGGCCCGGAGCCGTGCGAGCAGGCCGATGCCGGCGCCTCCGCCGGTGAGCACCACCAGCGCACGCCCGCGGGCTTCGACGGCCGCCTCGATCGCCGCGGCGAGCCGATCGCCTGCCGCGGCAACCAGGGCATCGGTGTCGGGAAAGGTCTCGATGACAAGCCTGGAGTCGGCGGTCACGGTCAGGCTCGACCGCCGGCCACGTACTGCACCTTGTCGATCCCGCCGAGTGCCTCGTGATAGATCTCGTCGGCGTCGAGCCGGCGCAGATCCTCGGCGAGGCACTCCTTGGTCTCCCGCCGTGCCAGCGGCAGCAGGGCGGCGGGCCGGCCGGTGCGGCTCAGGGTTGCGGTGGACCCGTCCTGGGGCCGGCTCAGCGTGATGGTCTGGCTCGGCTGCACCAGTTCGACCTTGAGATCGCCGGCCTCACGGCGGACCGGTCCGTCGATCCGCGCGGCGAGCCAACCGGCCAGGATGTCCAGTGCCGGTTCGGCCGCCCGCCCGGAGACCACCGCGGAAGTGACGGGTTCGTAGGGCGGCTGATCGAGTGCGGAAGCAAGCAGCGCCCGCCAGTAGGTGATTCGGCTCCAGGCGAGATCGGTGTCACCCTCGGTATAGCCGTCCAGCCGACCGCGCAGTGTTTCCAGCGGGTTCTCCGATTCGGTGGCATCGGTGATGCGCCGGATGGCCAGGCGCCCCAACGGATCCTGCGCGGGAACCGCCGGAGCCGCACCCGGCCACCATGCCACCACCGGGGTATCCGGTAGTAGGAAGGGCAGCACAACGCTGCTGGCATGTGCCGCCAGCGGTCCGGCCGTCTTGAGCACCACCACCTCGCCCGCGCCCGCATCGCCACCGACTCGCAGCTGACCGTCGAGCCGGGCGTCGGTGGCCAGCCGGTCGACCGGCACCACGACGATGATCCGGCAGGGATGTTCGCGGCTGGCCCCGACCGCGGCCTCGATGGCCTCCTCGAGGATCTCCTCGTTGTCGGGCGCCACTACGAGTGTCAGCACCCGCCCGAGGGTGATCGCGCCGCCCTCCTCGCGGAGTTGAGTGATGCGTTTGTTCAGATCGTTGGTGGTCGTGTTCGGCAGATCGAGAATCATGGCTTCCGGTTCCTCACGCGAGCGTTCGTCACGGCCGCCGCCATTCCCGCCCGGAGCGCTGCAGCATCTCGAACGCCGACGCCGGGCCCCAGGTCCCCGACTCATACGGATCCGGTTTGCCGTGCGTCGCCCAGTACTCCAGCGCGGGATCGAGGATCTCCCATGACAGTTCGACTTCGGCGTTGCTCGGAAACAGCGACGGTTCGCCGAGCAGCACGTCGAGGATCAGACGTTCATAGGCCTCGGGGGAGTCCTCGGCGAAGGCCGACCCGTAGGAGAAGTCCATGTTGACGTCGCGAACCTCCATCGCACTGCCCGGCACCTTGGAGCCGAATCGCAGCGTGATGCCCTCGTCCGGCTGCACCCGGATCACCAGAGCGTTCTGGCCGAGTTCCTCGGTCATGGTGGCGTCGAACGGCAGATGCGGCGCGCGCTTGAACATCAGCGCGATCTCGGTGACCCTGCGCCCCAGTCTCTTTCCCGAGCGCAGATAGAACGGCACGCCGGCCCAGCGGCGCGTGTCGACATCGAGCGTGATCGCGGCGAAGGTCTCTGTGGTCGAGGTCTTGGAGAAACCGTCTTCGTCAAGCAGTCCGACCACGTGCTGGCCGCCCTGCCAGCCGGCGGTGTACTGGCCGCGGGAGGTGGTGAGGTCCAGTGGCTGGGCCAGCCGGGTGGCGGCGAGAACCTTGATCTTCTCCGCGCGTACCTCGGCGGGATGGAAGCCGACCGGTTCCTCCATCGCCGTCAGGGCGAGCAATTGCAACAGATGGTTCTGGATGACGTCTCGGGCGGCGCCGATCCCGTCGTAGTAGCCGGCGCGGCCGCCGAGGCCGATGTCCTCGGCCATGGTGATCTGCACGCTGTCGACGTAGTGACTGCTCCAGATCGGTTCGTACAACTCGTTGGCGAATCGCAACGCCAGAATGTTCTGCACCGTCTCCTTGCCGAGGTAGTGATCGATGCGGAACACCGACTCCTCGGGGAAGACGCTGTTGACAACGGCGTTGAGTTCCCTGGCACTGGCCAGGTCGTGGCCGAACGGCTTCTCGATCACCACACGGCTCCAGCGGCCGTCCTGGGGGTCGGCCAGTCCCGATCGCTTCAACTGCTCGGTGACCACCGGGAAGGCGTTGGGCGGAATCGACAGGTAGAACGCGTGATTACCACCGGTGCCGCGTTCGGCGTCGAGTTTGGCCAGGGTTTCGGCGAGGCGGTTGAAGGACGCCTCGTCGTCGAAACTGCCCTGCACGAACCGGATTCCCTCGGCCAGCCGGTCCCAGACCTCCTGACGGAACGGTGTGCGGGCATGCTCACGGACGGCGTCATGGACGATCTTGCCGAAGTCCTCGTCGGCCCAATCCCGGCGCGCGAAGCCGACGAGCGCGAACGACGGCGGCAGCAGACCCCGGTTGGCCAGGTCGTAGATGGCCGGCATCAGCTTCTTGCGGGACAGATCTCCGGTCACGCCGAAGATCACCACGCCACACGGACCGGCGATGCGCGGCATTCGCTTGTCGCGTTTGTCCCGCAGCGGGTTGCGCCACCCCGCCGGCACCGGTGCGTCGGTGAGCGCGGTCATTTCTTTGCGGCGTCCAACTGACCCTGCGTCGCCTCGATCAACTCCAGCCAGGACTTCTCGAACTTGTCGACACCGTCATCCTCGAGGTGTGCGAACACGTCGGCCAGGTCGATCCCGATCGCCGTCAGGTGATCAAAGACCTCCTGGGAGGCCGCCGCGGTGCCGGAGATGGTGTCGCCGTGCACCCGGCCGTGATCGGCCACCGCCTCCAGGGTCTTCTCCGGCATGGTGTTCACCGTGTCGGGTGCGACGAGTTCGGTGACGTAGAGCGTGTCGGAGTAGTCGGGGTTCTTGACACCCGTGGACGCCCACAGCGGACGCTGCACCCAGGCGCCCGCCTGAGCCAGGGGCATCCAGCGTCCGCCGGAGCCGAATACCTTCTCGTAGGCCGCGTAGGCCAGGCGCGCATTGGCCACGCCCGCCTTGCCGCGTAACTTCAGCGCATCCGGTGTACCGATCTTCTCCAGCCGGGCGTCGATCTCGGTGTCCACCCGCGAGACGAAGAACGACGCGACCGAGTGGATGGTGTTGAGGTCATGGCCCGCCGACGCGGCGGCCTCCAGGCCGGCCAGGTAGGCGTCCATCACCGCACGGTGGCGTTCGACCGAGAAGATCAGCGTCACGTTGACCGAAATGCCCTCTGCGATCACGGCAGTGATCGCCGGCAGGCCGGCGAGCGTGGCCGGGATCTTGATCAGCAGGTTGGGGCGGTCGACGATCTTCCACAGTTCGATGGCCTGCAGGATGGTCTTGTCGGTGTCGTGCGCCAGTCGGGGATCTACCTCGATGGAGACCCTTCCGTCCACGCCGTTTGAGTGCTTCCACACCGGGCGCAGCACGTCACACGCCTCGCGAACGTCATCGGTGGTGACCGTTCGGATGGTGGCGTCGACGTCGGCGCCGCGCGCGGCGAGTTCGGCAACCTGGGAGTCGTAGGAGGTGCCCTTCGACAGCGCAGCCTGGAAGATCGACGGGTTGGTGGTGACACCGACGACGCTGCGGGTGTCGATCAACTCCTGCAGGTTGCCCGACCGCAGGCGGTCGCGGGACAGATCGTCGAGCCAAACGGAGACGCCTTGCGCGGAGAGGTCTGCAAGTTTCTGGTTCTGCGTCATGGGTAACTCCTTGTCGGTCACTGGTCAGTTGTCGATTGCCCGCGCTGCAGCCGCCACGACGGCTTCCGGGGTGAACCCGAATTCGCGGAACAGGGTCTTGTCGTCGGCGGACTCGCCGTAGCGCTCGATGGAGATGATCTCGCCGGTGTCGCCGACGAACTTGTACCAACTCTGCGCGATGCCGGCCTCCACCGCCACCCGGGCAGGTACCTCCGGTGGCAGCACACTGTCGCGGTATTCCTGCGATTGGGACTCGAACCACTCGACGCACGGCATCGACACCACGGCGGCCGTGATGTCCTTGGTGGCGAGCAGTCGCTGCGCCTCGACGGCGAGTTGGACCTCCGAGCCGGTCGCGATGATGATCACGTCGGCATCCCGCGGATAACCTCCGCCGAGCACGTAACCGCCGCGGGCGACGCCGTCGCGGTCGGTTCCCTCCAGCACCGGCACGCCCTGGCGGGTGAGGATCAGGCCCGTCGGGCCGTTTCCGTCGGTGCGCTCCAGGATCGTCCGCCAGGCGTGCGCGGTCTCGTTCGGGTCGGCAGGGCGCACCACCGAGAGTCGGGGGATCGCTCGCAACGCGGCCAGGTGCTCGACGGGCTGATGGGTCGGACCGTCTTCGCCGAGGCCGATCGAGTCGTGCGTCCAGACGTAGATGGCGGGGATGTTCATGAGGGCGGCCAGTCGCACCGCACCGCGCATGTAATCGGCGAACTGCAGGAAGGTGCCGCCGTAGGCGCGGGTCGGGCCGTGCAGCACGATTCCGGACAGGATCGAGCCCATCGCGTGTTCGCGGATGCCGAAGTGCAGGGTGCGCCCGTACCAGTCGGCGGTCCAGTCCTCGGTGGAGATCGAGGGCGGGCCGAAGGATTTGGCGCCCTTCATCGTCGTGTTATTGCTGCCCGCCAGATCGGCGGAGCCGCCCCACAACTCGGGCAGCACGGGACCGATCGCGGTGAGCACGTCGCCGGATGCCGCCCGGGTGGCCACCGGCTTGGAGCCGGGTTCCCAGTGCGGGAGTGCCGACTCCCAGCCGTCGGGCAGCCGGCCGGCCAGCAGTCGGTCGAGCAGCGCCTTGCGCTCCGGTTCGCGCTGCGCCCAGGCGTCGAACTGCGTCTGCCATGCCGCGTGTGCCTCGCGGCCGCGGTCGAGGAGCTTGCGGGTGTGGGCGATCACATCGTCGGCGACGTCGAAGCTCTTGTCCGGGTCGAATCCGAGCACGGTCTTGGTGGCGGCGACCTCCTCGGCGCCCAGCGCCGAACCGTGCACGCCGCCGGTGTTCATCTTCGTCGGCGCCGGGTAGCCGATGATGGTTCGCAGCGCGATGAACGACGGTTTGTCGGTGACCTTTTTGGCCGCCTCCACCGCTTCTTCTATCCCGGCCACGTTCTCGCCGCCCTCGACCACCTGCACGTGCCACCCGTAGGCCTCGTAACGGGCGGGGGTGTCCTCGGTGAAGGCGATCTTGGTGTTGTGCTCGATGGAGATCTCGTTGTCATCCCAGATGACGATCAGGTTGCCCAGTTGCTGGGTGCCGGCCAGCGAGCAGGCCTCGCTGGTGACGCCCTCCTGCATATCGCCGTCGGAGGCCACCACGTAGATGTAGTGATCGAACGGGCTGGTGCCGGCGGGTGCGTCGGGGTCGAAGAGCCCCCGCTCGTAGCGCGCGGCCATCGCCATGCCCACCGCCGAGGCCAGCCCCTGACCCAACGGGCCGGTGGTGATCTCCACGCCCCTGGTGTGCCCGTACTCGGGGTGGCCCGGGGTCTTGGAGCCCCACGTGCGCAGCGCCTCGATATCGGAGAGTTCCAGGCCGAACCCGCCGAGGTAGAGCTGCAGGTACAGCGTCAGGCTGGAGTGCCCGCAGGACAGCACGAACCGGTCGCGGCCCAGCCAGTGCTCATCGCCTGGGTCGTGGCGCATCACCCGCTGGAACAGCGTGTAGGCCAGCGGGGCCAGGCTCATGGCGGTCCCCGGGTGACCGTTTCCGACCTTCTGCACGGCATCGGCCGCGAGCACCCGCACGGTGTCCACGGCGCGGGAGTCCAGCTCGGTCCAGTCACCGGGGTGGTGCGGCTGGGTGAGAGCGGAAATTTCCTCGAGCGTTGTCACGGGATCACTCCTGGGGAGGTCGAATCAGCTGGCAACCCGGTGTTCGGTGCCAACCCTAGTGCCGGGAATCGCACCTGCAGTACCGAATTGAAAGGCTCGCGGTCTACCATCCCCTGTAGTAGACGACGGGCGGCCGTTCAATGAGGAGTTGACTGCGTGAACATTCGGGAAACGCACGCGATCAGCGCCGAACCTGGCCGGCTGCGCACCTCCGCCCTCGGTTACCTCGCGCTCACCAAACCCCGTGTCATCGAGTTACTCCTGGTCACCACGATCCCGGCGATGCTGCTGGCCGATCGCGGTCACGTCGACCTGCTGCTCATCGCGAACACCCTGCTCGGCGGGATGCTGGCGGCCGGCGGGGCCAACACGCTCAACTGCGTCGCCGACGCCGACATCGACAAGCTGATGAAGCGAACCTCGGGCCGCCCGCTGGCGCGCGCCGTCGTGCCACGCAGCCATGCGCTGGTGTTCGGCCTGGCCCTGTCGGTGGCCTCTTTCTTCTGGCTGTGGTGGACCACCAACCTGCTCTCGGCCCATCTGGCCGCGGCGACCATCGCCTTCTATGTGCTCGTCTACACCCTGCTGCTCAAGCGCCGCACGTCCCAGAACGTGGTGTGGGGCGGTGCGGCGGGCTGCATGCCGGTGATGATCGGCTGGTCGGCGGTCACCGGGACCATCGGCTGGCAGGCCCTGGCCATGTTCGCCATCATCTTCTTCTGGACACCGCCGCACACGTGGGCGCTGGCCATGAAATACAAAGAGGATTATCAGGCGGCCGGGGTGCCGATGCTTCCCGCGGTAGCGACCGAACGTCAGGTCACCAACCAGATCGTGGTGTACACCTGGCTGACTGTGTTCGCCACGCTGACGCTGGTCCCGGCGGCCGGCTGGCTCTACGCGGCCGTCGCGGCGGCGGCCGGCGCCTGGTTCCTGGCGCTGGCGCACCGGCTGCGGGCCGGAGTGCGCCGCGGTGAGGCGGTCAAGCCGCTGCGGCTGTTCCTGCACTCCAACAACTACCTTGCCGCGGTGTTCTGTGCGCTGGCGGTGGATTCGGTGATCCCCCTGCCGCATTTGTTCGGCTAGAACGCACCTGCCGAACAAATTCGGCTAGGACGCACCTGCCGAATCTGTTCGGCTAGGGCATCAGCACGATCGAACCGGTGGTTCTGCGTGCCTGCAGATCCTCATGGGCGCGGGCGGCCTCGGCCAGCGGGTAGTGGCCGCCGACGGTGACGGAGATCGAACCGCCGGAGATCGCCTCCATCACCTCACCGGCGCGCCAGGCGAATTCGTCGGGGGTCCTGATGAAGTGCGCCAGGTTCGGCCGGGTCAGGAACACCGATCCCGCGGCGTTGAGCCGCTGCGGGTCCACCGGGGGAACCGGTCCGCTGGACGCGCCGAACAACGCGAGCGTTCCCCGAACCGCCAGACTGGCCAGGCTGGCGTCGAACGTGGTCTTCCCGACGCCGTCGTACACCGCGGCCACGCCCCGGCCGTCGGTGAGCTCGGCGATCCGGGAGGCGAACTCCTCGGCGTCGTCGGGATAGTCCAGTACCGCCACCGCTCCGGCCGCGCGGGACAGATCGGCCTTCGCGGGTGTGGACGCCGTGGTGATCACCCGCGCGCCCAGGCTGGTGGCCCACTGAGTCAGGATCAGGCCCACCCCGCCCGCCCCGGCGTGCACCAGCAGGGTGTCTCGCGGTGCAACCGGATAGACCGACGTGATCAGGTAGTGCGCCGTCATCCCCTTCAGCAGCGCCGAGGCGATCGCGTCGGAGGCCACCGTGTCAGGCACGTAGGCGACGAAGTCCGCTGGGGCGATACACATCTCGGCGTATCCGCCGACCGCACTCGCCGTCACCACCCGGTCGCCGGCGGCGATTGCGGCGACGTCGTCGCCGACCGCGGCGACCGTACCGCAGACCTCCTGGCCGGCGACGAAGGGCAGCGGCCGCGGATAGAGGCCCGAGCGGAAATAGGTGTCGATGTAGTTGACCCCGATGGCGTCGGTCCGGATCAGTACCTCACCCGGACCGGGTGAGGGCTCCGGCCGTTCCACACAGCGGAGAACTTCGGGCCCACCCGTCTCGGCGACTTCGACAGCGCGCATGTCACTATCATCGTTTATGAGGCAATTGCCGATGAAGCTTGCCCGCCCGGATGTCTTTCATCCCCGGATCGTCCTGGCCTCATGCCGGGATCTTCCCGACGGGGACGGCGATGACGCCGGCCTGATCGCCGCTCTGCGCAAGCGTGGTCTGCACGCCCGGTGGATGTCCTGGGACGATCCGCAGACCGAGCAGGCCGAATTGGTGATCCTGCGGGCGGCCTGGGATTACGCCGAACGCCGCGAGGAGTTCATCGCCTGGTGCAGGCGGGTTCGCAACCTGCTCAACGCTCCGCAGGTGATCGAGTGGAACAGCGATAAGCACTACCTCGGCGATCTCGCCGAGGCCGGGGTCCCGATCGTTCCGTCGACGTTCGCCCAGCCCGGCGACGCCGTGAAACTGCCGCGAGGCGAGGTGGTCATCAAGCCCGCCGTCGGCGCCGGATCCATCGACACCTTCCGGTTCTCCTCAGCCGACGCCGCGCGTGCGCACGCGACCCGGCTGCTCGAGTCCGGCCGCAGCGTGCTGGTGCAACCGTACGACGCCCGCATCGAGGCGGGGGAGACCGCGCTGGTCTTCCTCGGCGGCGAGCAGTCACACGCCTTCGTCAAGGGGCCCATCCTGCCGCCCCGGGGCAGGCGGCCCCGACTCGATCCGTCGGGCACCTATGCCGCCGAGACGCTTCGCCCGGCTGATCCGGATGACGAACTCTGGGATCTGGGCCACCGGGTGCTTGATGCCGCAGCGGCACATCTGGGGATCCCGCGCGACGAACTGCTCTACGCGCGCGTCGACGTGATCGGCGAGCGTGACGACGCGGTGCTTCTCGAACTCGAACTGATCGAACCGTCGCTGGGCTGGTGTCAGCTCGACCCCGCCGCACGGGATCTAGGACAGCGCAGCTTCGCTGTGCACGTCGAGTCGGCGCTGGAGCGACTCGGTCTCGGTCCGCTCTCGCATCGACGCCCATAGCGCGGCGGTGGCGGCGGTGCACGCCGCGGCGCCGGCGACGTGGAGCGCGACCAGCGCCGCGGGCACGCCGGTGTGATACTGCACAACTCCCACCAGCCCCTGTGTCAGAACCAGTCCCAGCAGTCCTGCCAGCCGCCGCTTGACCCGCGCCGGCGCTGCGACGGCGACCAGTCCGGCGCCGAGTCCGACCAGTAGGCACAGGTAGGCGACCAGCAGTGTGCCGTGGATGTGCGCCAGCGTGACGATCTCCACCTCCAGGCGCGGCACGGGCCGCGCGGTGCTCTTGTCGCCGGCGTGCGGACCGGCGGCGGTCACCAGCGTGCCCGTCACCAGCGTGGCGCTCAGCAGCGCCGCGGAGGCGAAGGTCAACCGGCGCAGCGGCGAGGGCACCGTCGGCGCGGACAGGCCGTCGTCGGGCTCGCCGATCTTGACGTAGAGCAGGGTGGCCAGCCACACCATCGCCATGGACACCAGAAGGTGGATGGCGACGGTCCACCACAGCAGGCCGGTCAGCACCGTGATCCCGCCGATGACCGCCTGCAGCACGGTCGAGGCCGGCATCAGCCAGGCGTAGATCTTCACCTCGCGGCGCCGGTGGGCACGGGTGACGGCGAGTACGGCAAGGCCGGCGGTGATGACGACGGCGAACGTGATGAGCCGGTTGCCGAACTCCACCGCCTGATGAACGATCGGCACCTCGGCATGAGGCACCGGGGTGAAACTCCCCGGGAAGCACTGCGGCCAGGTGGGGCATCCCAGACCTGACGCGGTCACCCGGACGACGGCACCGGTGACCGAGATCAGCGCCTGACTGAGCAACACCGCGGCGGCGATGACCCTCTGGGTGCGCAGACTGGGCACCGGCAGCCGATCCAGGATCACCGCACGATCCTAGGTGAAGCGGAACCAGCGCACCGCGGCCAGCGCGCAGACCGCGCCCCATGCCGCCAGCACGGCGATGCCGAACCAGTCGACCGACAGCGCCGTCGCCTGAGACAGCGCTTCGGTGAGCGCACCGGCAGGAGTCAGCCGCGCGATCCAGGACAGTCCGCGTGGGACGATGCCGCCCTCCAGTGTGAGTGCGCCCAGTCCCGCGAAGACGAACCAGAGAAGGTTCGCAACGGCAAGGACGATCTCGGCGCGCAGCGTCCCGCCGAGCAGTAGTCCCATCGCCACTAACGTCGCTGTGCCGAGCGCGATCACCCCCGCGCCCAGAGCCAGGCCTGCCGGGTCGGGCCGCCAGCCGAGGGCCAGCCCGATCCCGCCGAGCAGCAACGCCTGCAGGAACACCACCGTGATGACGGCAAGGGCCTTGCCGGCGATGATGCCCCACACCGGAAGCGAGGTCGCACCAAGACGTTTGAGCGCCCCGTAGCGCCGGTCGAAGGCGACCGCGATCGCCTGCCCGGTGAATGCCGTGGAGATCACCGCCAGCGCCATGATCGCCGGCACGAACACCGCCACCCGGTTGGTTCCGAACGAGCCGAGTGGCAGCAGGGTCAGGCCGACCAGCAGCGTGATGGGGATGAACATCGTCAGCAGCAGCTGTTCGCCGTTGCGCAGCAACAACTTCAGCTCGAGGCCGTATTGCGCGGCCAGCATCTGCGGGACGCGGCTGGGACGCGGGTCAGGGGTGAAGGTGCCGGCTGGGAACAGTTGCGTCACGATCGCAACTCCTTGCCGGTCACATCCAGGAAGACGTCCTCGAGGCTGCGCTGTTCGACGCGCATGTCGGTGGCGAGGATGTTCAGGCGCGCGCACCAGGCGGTGACGGTGGCCAGCACCTGCGGATCGATGGTTCCCTCGACGAGATACTCGCCCGCGCTCTGCTCGGACACCCGGTATCCCTCGGGCAGCGCGGCACGCAACAGTCCCAGGTCGAGTCGCCGAGGTGCGGTGAAGCGCAACTGATCCTCGGCTCCACTGCGCATGAGTTCCGAGGGTGTGCCGGACGCGACGGCCGATCCACGATCGATGATCACGATCTGGTCGGCGAGTTCCTCGGCCTCTTTGAGTTGATGGGTGGTGAGCACCACGGTCACACCATCGCGGCGCAGCGCGTCGATCAGTTCCCAGACCACCAGACGCGCGTGCGCGTCCATTCCGGCGGTCGGTTCATCGAGGAACACCAACTCCGGACGCCCGACGATGGCGCACGCCAGCGCGAGGCGCTGCTGCTGACCGCCGGAGAGCCGGCGGTAGGTGGTCTTCGCCGCCTCGGTCAGCCCGAGTGTGTCCAGCAGCCACTGCGGGTCCAGCGGGTCGGCCGAATAGGCGGCGACAAGATTGAGCATCTCGGCGGCGCGCGCGGCCGGATAACCGCCGCCGCCCTGGAGCATCACCCCGATGCGTTCGCGCAGCCGCATGTTGTCCTCGGCCGGGTTGAGGCCCAGCACCTCGACGGAACCCTCATCGGGGCGCAGAAAGCCCTCGCACATCTCGACGGTGGTGGTCTTGCCCGCGCCGTTGGGACCGAGCAGTGCGAAGACTTGCGCGCGCTCGACCACCAGATCGAGTCCCTCGACTGCGGTGGTCGCGCCGTAGCGTTTCGTGACTCCACGAAGGCGCACCGGACTCGCCGAGACTGAACTCACGGGTTCTCAGCGTAGGCGGGCAGCGGCGCCGGTGACGGGTCGGGATCCTGACCGCTGTAGCGCTCATCGGTCCCGGGCACGTAGCGCCACGGCAGCCGGTTCAGCGTCAGCGCGATGAGTATCACGGCGATGAGCGTGCTGGCGAGTGTGGCGTCGACGATCTGGAAGAGCGCGAACCGGTCGCCGTTGGCGGTGGGTCCGAAGATCCCCACGATCAGTGTCACGGCGATCGTGGCGATGCGGAATCCCGGGCGGGTGGCCCAGGCGGCCAGCGGGATGATCGCCCAGAGCAGATACCAGGGCTGGACGACCGGGAACAGCAGCACCGTGGCGCCCAGGGCCACCCCGAGGCCGCCCACCGGATGCAGCCGTCCGCGCAGCACCGCGAGCAGAAGCCAGCTCACCGTGATCGCGATGATCAGCACCCCGATGGCGCGGGTGAGCGAGAGCACCGCGGTGGTGTGATCGCCCAGGCCCAGCAGGATGCCGATCTGGCCGGTGCCCAGCGCCAGCAGCGTCGGCGGCGACATCCAACTGCGGACGACGTTCGCGGTGCCGAGGGTGAAGATCCAGCCGAAGCCCAAGCCGCTCGCCCAGCCGATGAGTCCCATCACCGCCAGCGACACCGAACCCGTCAGCGCCCCCGCGCGCACGAACGCGCTCAGCGTCCCGCCCCACCGGCGGGCCAGCGCCATGGCTGTGAAACCGACCGCCAGCAGACCCGGCAATTTCACCTGCGACGACAGCGCGATGAGGACGATTCCGGCGAGCAGCAGCCCCAGCGGGGCCCACCCCGACCAGTCGGCTCGCGCTGTCGGCAACCGCAACGGACTCGGTGTCAGCGGACGAGCGCTGCCGATGCCGCGCAGCGCGATCTCCGTGCCGGTGAGCATCAAGCCGAGCATGAGTGCCTCGTTATGGATGCCGGCCACCAGATGCATGACCAGCAGCGGGTTGGCCGCCCCGAGCCACAGCGCGCTCACCTCGGCCACCCCGCAGCGGCGGGCCAGGCGCGGGGTGGCCCAGACGATCAGCCCCACACCGATGAGCACGACGAGCCGATGACACAGCACGGCGGCGACGATGTTCTCACCGGTCAACGCGGAGATGCCCCGTCCGATCCACAGGAACAGCGGTCCGTAGGGCGCCGGCGTCTCGCGCCACAGGCTCGGCACCGAACTGGTGAACACGTGGTCGAGGCCCAACCCCGGTGCCGGGCCGACCTTGTAGGGATCGAGCCCGTTGCGGGCGATCTGACTCTGCGCCAGATAGGAATAGACGTCCTTGCTGTACATCGGCGGGGCGAAGAGCAGCGGCACGATCCACAGCATCAGGGTGCGGTCGAGCTGGCTGCGCGTCATCCGCCGGGGGCCCAGCGTGAACCGGCCCAGCATCAGCCAGGCCAGGGCCATCATCACCGCGCCGGTCGTCGTCATCGTCAGCGACACCGTCTGGATGCGTGAGGGCAGGTTGAGCAGTCGGACCCCGAAGGTCGGGTCCTGCACCACCGGGCGGGCGCCGGCGCCGAGGGCACCGATCGCCATCAGCACGGTCCCGGTGGCCCCGAAGATCCGGGTCCGCGTCATCGCCAGCCGTTCGGCGGCGTTGAGCGGCGGCGCCACGGTCCGTTCGTCGCCGTGCAGGCTGGCGATCGAGGAGCTCAGCGAAAGCTGGCGGGCAGCCACCTCAGCACTGTATCCGCCGTGGGCGGCGCATCCGGGCGGCCCGAGCGCGAGTGAGGGTAGCCTTCCTAGACCGGCCCCGGGTAATTGCGTCACACTGGTGTTGTGAAATTCCAGACCACCGCCTCACCGGTGCCTGCCGCGGTATCGCCGCAGGACGGGGCGACGCGGCGGGAGATCGTCCGGCTGCTGCTGGAATCGGGTTCGATCACGGCCGCGGAGATCGGCCGCACACTGGGGATCTCCGCCGCCGGCGTCCGCCGGCACCTCGACGCCCTGGTCGACAGCGGCGACGCGGAGGCACAGCCGCCGGCGGCCTGGCAGCACGCCGGCCGCGGCCGGCCCGCCAAGCGATTCCGGTTGACCGCCGACGGCCGCTCCAAACTGGAGCACACCTACGACGACATCGCGGTGGCGGCCATCCGGCAGCTGCGCGAGATCGGTGGCGACGAGGCCGTTCGCACCTTCGCCCGCCGCCGCGTCGAGACCATCCTGGCCGGAGTGCCCGCCGTCGGCTCCGCCGACGACGTCGAGGAGGCCGCCGATCAGGTGGCCGAGGCGCTGACCCGCGCCGGGTACGCGACGACGACGACGAAGGTCGGCGGACCGATGCAGGGGATTCAGATCTGCCAGCACCACTGCCCGGTGTCGCATGTGGCCGAGGAATTCCCCGAACTCTGCGAGGCCGAGCAGCAGGCGATCTCCGAAGTCCTCGGCACCCACGTTCAGTTGCTGGCCTCCATCGTCAACGGCGACTGCGCCTGCACCACCCACGTTCCGCTCAAACAAGGAGAGTCGGCATGACCACCACACCTGAGATCCAGCCGCTCACGCAGGAGGAGACCATCGCCTCGCTGGGTCGCTACGGCTACGGCTGGGCCGACGCCGACGTCGCCGGCGCCGGCGCCAAGCGCGGGCTGTCCGAGGATGTGGTGCGCGACATCTCCTCGAAGAAGAGCGAGCCGCAGTGGATGCTCGACATCCGTCTCAAGGCGCTGCGCACCTTTGAGAAGAAGCCCATGCCGAACTGGGGCTCGAACCTCGAGGGCATCGACTTCGACAACATCAAGTACTTCGTGCGCTCGACGGAGAAGCAGGCCACCACGTGGGAGGAACTCCCCGAGGACATCAAGAACACCTACGACCGGCTAGGCATCCCGGAGGCGGAGAAGCAGCGACTGGTCAGCGGTGTGGCCGCGCAGTACGAGTCCGAGGTGGTGTACCACCAGATCCGCGAGGACCTCGAGGCCCAGGGGGTCATCTTCCTCGACACCGACAGCGGCCTGCGTGAGCACCCGGAGATCTTCAAGCAGTACTTCGGCACGGTGATCCCGGCCGGTGACAACAAGTTCTCCGCGCTGAACACCGCCGTGTGGTCGGGTGGCTCGTTCATCTATGTGCCGCCCGGCGTGCACGTCGACATCCCGCTGCAGGCCTACTTCCGGATCAACACCGAGAACATGGGTCAGTTCGAGCGGACGCTGATCATCGCCGACGAGGGCTCCTACATCCACTACGTGGAGGGCTGCACGGCGCCGATCTACAAGAGCGATTCGCTGCACTCGGCGGTGGTGGAGATCATCGTCAAACCCGGCGCCCGCGTGCGGTACACGACCATCCAGAACTGGTCGAACAACGTCTACAACCTCGTCACCAAGCGCGCCCGTGCAGAAGCCGGAGCCACCATGGAGTGGGTGGACGGCAACATCGGGTCCAAGGTCACCATGAAATACCCCGCGGTGTGGATGACCGGTGAGCACGCCAAGGGCGAAGTCCTGTCGATCGCCTTCGCCGGCGAGGGTCAGCACCAGGACACCGGGGCCAAGATGCTGCACCTCGCACCGAACACGTCGAGCAACATCGTGTCCAAGTCGGTGGCCCGCGGGGGCGGACGCGCGTCCTACCGGGGTCTGGTCCAGATCAACAAGGGTGCGCATGGATCACGCTCCAGCGTGAAATGCGATGCGCTACTCGTCGACACGATCAGCCGCAGCGATACCTATCCCTACGTCGACATCCGCGAGGACGACGTGACCATGGGTCACGAGGCCACCGTCTCCAAGGTCAGCGAGGATCAGCTGTTCTATCTGATGAGCCGCGGGCTCGCCGAGGACGAGGCGATGGCGATGGTGGTGCGCGGGTTCGTGGAGCCGATCGCCAAGGAACTGCCGATGGAGTACGCGCTGGAACTCAACCGGCTGATCGAACTGCAGATGGAAGGAGCCGTCGGCTGATGACGGCGCTGGCCATCAACAAAGGTCGATCGTTGGCCTCCGCCAACAAAGGAGAACAGTTCAGTTCCTTCGACGTCGACGCCTTCGAGGTGCCGGGTGGGCGTGACGAGCTATGGCGCTTCACCCCGCTCAAGCGGCTGCGCGGACTGCACGACGGATCCGCTCGCGCCGGCGGGCAGGCGCGGATCACCGTCTCTGAGCGGGCCGGTGTCACAGTCGAGTCGGTCCACCGTGGCGACGACCGGCTCGGCACCGGTGGCGTGCCCGCTGACCGCGTTGCCGCTCAGGCCTTCTCGTCATTCGATACGGCGACGGTCATCACCGTCGGCCGCGGCGTCCACACCCAGATGCCCATCGAGATCACCGTCGACGGACCCGGTGAGGGCGCCGTCGCGTACGGTCACCTGCAGATCCGGGCGGAGGAACTGGCGGAAGCCTTCGTCGTCATCGACCTGCGCGGCAGCGGAACCTACGCCGACAACGTCGAGTTCATCGTCGCCGACGCCGCGCGGCTGACGGTGGTGTGGATCGCCGACTGGGCCGACGACATGGTCCACGTCAGCGCGCACCACGCCCGCCTCGCCAAGGACTCGGTGCTGCGCCACGTCGCCGTCACCCTCGGCGGCGACGTCACCCGGATGGCGGCGACGGTCCGATTCGACGCACCGGGCGGCGATGCCGAACTGCTCGGGTTGTACTTCGCCGACGCCGGTCAGCACCTCGAGTCACGCCTGCTGATCGACCATGCACAGCCCAATTGCCGCTCCAACGTGCTGTACAAGGGCGCGTTGCAGGGCGACCCCGAATCCAGGAAGCCCGACGCGCACACGGTGTGGATCGGTGATGTTCTGATCCGTGCGCAAGCCACCGGCACCGACACCTTCGAGGTGAACCGCAACCTGGTGCTCACCGACGGCGCCCGCGCCGACTCGGTGCCCAACCTGGAGATCGAGACCGGAGAGATCGTCGGCGCCGGGCATGCGAGTGCCACCGGGCGTTTCGACGACGAGCAACTGTTCTACCTCCAGGCCCGCGGTATCCCGGAGGAGCAGGCCCGCCGACTGGTGGTGCGCGGCTTCTTCGGCGAGATCATCTCCAGGATCGCCCTGCCCGCGGTTCGCGACCGACTGACCGACGCCATCGAGCACGAACTGGCCATCACCGAGAAAGCAGTGTCATGAGCAACCCCGGGAATTCAACATTGCAGATCACGGATCTGCACGTCTGTGTCACCACACCGGACGGCACCGAGAAGGAGATCATCAAAGGCGTCAACCTCACGGTGAACTCAGGTGAGACGCACGCGGTGATGGGGCCCAACGGCTCGGGCAAGTCGACGCTGTCCTACGCGATCGCCGGCCATCCGAAGTACACCGTCACCTCTGGTTCGATCACCCTCGACGGCGAGGACATCCTGGCGATGAGCGTCGACGAACGCGCCCGCGCAGGGCTTTTTCTGGCCATGCAGTATCCGGTCGAGGTACCCGGGGTGTCGATGTCGAACTTCCTGCGCACGGCGGTGACCGCGGTGCGCGGTGAGGCGCCCAAGCTTCGGCTGTGGGTCAAGGAGGTCAAGGCCGCGCTGGCAGAGTTGGACATCGAACCGCAGTTCGCCGAGCGCAGCGTCAACGAGGGCTTCTCCGGCGGTGAGAAGAAGCGTCACGAGATCCTTCAGTTGGGTCTGCTCAAGCCGAAGATCGCGATCCTCGACGAGACCGACTCCGGCCTGGACGTCGACGCGTTGCGCGTGGTCAGCGAGGGCGTCAACCGGTTCGCCGAGACCGAGCATGCCGGCGTGCTGCTGATCACCCACTACACCCGGATCCTGCGCTACATCCAACCCCAGTTCGTGCATGTGTTCGTCGACGGCCGCATCGTGGAATCCGGTGGCCCGGAACTCGCCGACGAACTGGAGGAGAACGGGTACGTGCGATTCACCAAGGCGACGGCGGCTTCGTAGGAACCATGACCGCCACGGTGGCACTCGGCGTCGACGTCGAGCGGATTCGCGCTGATTTCCCGATCCTCGATCGGGTGATGCGCGGTGGGCACCGGCTGGCCTACCTCGATTCCGGCGCCACCTCGCAGAAGCCGCTTGCCGTCCTCGACGCCGAACGCGACTTCCTGACGACCTCCAACGGCGCGGTTCACCGCGGCGCGCACCAACTCATGGAGGAGGCCACCGATGCCTTCGAGGACGGTCGCGCTGCGATCGCACGTTTCGTCGGCGCCGGTCCCGACGAAGTGCTGTTCACCAAGAACGCCACCGAAGCACTCAACCTGGTGTCCTACGTCCTCGGCGATAGCCGCTCACCCTTCGCCGTCGGGCCCGGCGACGTCATCGTCACCACCGAACTCGAACACCACGCCAACCTCATCCCGTGGCAGGAACTTGCCCGCCGCACCGGTGCGACGCTGCGCTGGTTCGGCGTCACCGACGACGGCCACATCGATCTGGACTCACTGGACCTTGACGAGCGGGCCAAGGTGGTGGCCTTCACCCACCACTCCAACGTCACCGGCACCGGCGGGCCGGTGGCCGAAATGGTGAGGCGCTGCCGCGACGTCGGTGCCCTCACCGTGCTCGATGCCTGCCAGTCCGTCCCGCACCAGCCGGTGGACTTCCGATCACTCGGCGTCGATTTCGCGGCCTTCTCCGGTCACAAGATGCTCGGACCCACTGGAATCGGCGCCCTCTTCGGACGCGCGGATCTGCTCGCCGAACTGCCGCCCTTCCTCACCGGCGGGTCCATGATCGAAACGGTCACGATGGAATCGGCCACCTACTGCGCCGCGCCGAAACGCTTCGAAGCCGGCACTCAGATGATCTCCCAGGTCGTCGGATTAGCAGCGGCCGCACGCTATCTCGGCGATATCAGCATGGCGGCCGTGGCGGCCCACGAGCAGACGTTGGTCGCCGCCGCCCTGGCTGGTCTGGCCGACATCCCGGCGGTGCGGGTCATCGGTCCCACCGACCCGGTCCTGCGGCACTCACCGGTGGCGTTCGTGGTCGAGGGGGTGCACGCCCACGATGTCGGACAGGTGCTCGACGACGATGGTGTGGCCGTGCGTGTCGGCCACCACTGCGCGGCGCCACTGCACCGCCGGCTGGGCGTGAGTGCCACCATTCGGGCGTCCTTCGCGGTCTACAACACCGTCGAGGATGTTGACCGCCTCATCGCCGGCGTGCGCCGCGCGATCGACTTCTTCGGGGCGGGGTAGCCCCGTGCGTCTGGAGCAGATCTACCAGGATGTGATCCTGGACCACTACAAGCACCCGCATCACCGTGGCTTACGGGAGCCCTTCGACGCCCAGGTCCATCATGTGAATCCGACATGCGGCGACGAGGTCACGCTGCGGGTGACGCTGTCGCAGGACGGTGAGGATGTCACCGACCTGTCCTATGACGGTCAGGGCTGCTCGATCAGCCAGGCCGCCACATCGGTCCTCGCCGATCAGGTGATCGGCCGGACCGTCGGCGATGCGATGAAGACCGTCGAGGCGTTCAGCGAGATGATCACCTCGCGGGGGACGGTCAACGGCGACGAGGGCCTGATCGGTGACGGCGTGGCCTTCGCCGGGGTGTCGAAGTATCCGGCCAGGGTCAAGTGCGCGCTGCTGGGCTGGCTGGCGTTCAAGGATGCGCTCGCGCAGGCATCCCACCGAGAGGAACTGGAGGACAGATGACTGACACCGCATCCGAGGAGGTGATCGCCGACCTCGAGGAGGCCATGCGTGACGTCGTCGACCCCGAACTCGGCATCAACGTGGTGGACCTGGGTCTCGTCTACGGCCTCAGCGTGGAGAAGACCGACGCCGGCAGCACGGCCGTCATCGACATGACGCTGACCTCGGCGGCCTGCCCACTCACCGACGTGATCGAGGACCAGACTCAGACCGCACTCGTCGGCGCCGGCCTGGTCAACCAGATCCGGATCAACTGGGTGTGGAACCCGCCCTGGGGGCCCGACAAGATCACCGAGGACGGCCGCGAGCAACTGCGGGCGCTGGGCTTCACCGTCTAGCCCGGGAACACATTCCGGTGCCGCGGCGTTGGGCCTGATATGGCAACTCGAGACCTCACCGAGCAGGACTTCAACGACACCGTGGCCGGCAACGACATCGTGCTGGTCGACTTCTGGGCCTCGTGGTGCGGGCCCTGCCGCGCTTTCGCCCCGACGTTCACCGCGTCATCGGAGAAGCACCCCGACATCGTCTTCGCCAAGGTCGACACCGAGGCCAACGAACAGCTGGCCGCCGCTGCGGAGATTCGCGCCATCCCGACCCTGATGGCCTTCAAGAAAGGCCAACTGGTGTTCAATCAGGCCGGCGCCCTGCCTCCCGCAGCCCTCGAAGACCTCATCACACAGATCCGCGGTCTGGACGTCGACGCGGCCGCCGCAGGCCAGACCGACCTCTGATCGCGCGCCGTACGCGGTAGCGTGCACCGGGTGAGTCAGTCCGGTTTCGTCCTCGTCGACCGCCCCGCACCCCACGTCGCCCTGGTCACCCTCAACCGGCCGGAGCGGATGAATTCGATGGCGTTCGACGTCATGCTCCCGTTGCGCGATGCGCTCGCGGAGATCACCTACGACAACGACGTCCGCGTCGTCGTGCTGACCGGCGCCGGGCGCGGATTCTCCTCCGGTGCCGACCACAAGACGGCCGGGTCCGTTCCGCACGTCGAGGGCCTGACCCGGCCCACCTACGCCCTGCGGTCGATGGAGATCCTCGACGAGGTGATTCTGGCCATGCGCCGCCTGCACCAGCCGATCATCGCGGCGGTCAACGGCGCCGCCATCGGCGGGGGGCTGTGTCTGGCGCTGGCAGCCGACATCCGGGTCGCCGCGCAAGACGCCTACTTCCGGGCCGCCGGAATCAACAACGGCCTCACCGCCTCCGAACTCGGGCTGAGCTATCTGCTGCCGCGCGCCATTGGCAGTTCGCGGGCCTTCGAGATGATGCTGACCGGCCGCGACGTGGATGCCGAGGAGGCGGCGCGCATCGGCCTGGTGTCACGGCATGTTCCCGCCGGTGACCTGCTGCCCACCTGCTACGAGATGGCCGCCCGGATCGCCGCGTTCTCCCGTCCCGGCACCGAGCTGACCAAGCGCACGCTGTGGACCGGCCTGGACGCCAGTACCCTGGAAGGGCATATGCAGGCCGAGGGCCTCGGGCAGCTCTACGTGCGCCTGCTTACCGCCAATTTCGAAGAGGCGGTCGCCGCGCGCGCGGAGAAGCGGGCCGCGGTCTTCACCGACGACAAGTAACGCCTCACAGGGAGCTGCGCGCCAGTGATCACCGCTACGGACCTCGAGGTCCGCGCCGGCGCGCGCACGCTGCTGCTCGCAGAGGGCGTGGCGCTGCGCGTTGCGCCCGGTGACCGCATCGGTCTGGTGGGACGCAACGGCGCGGGCAAGACCACGACGATGCGGATCCTGGCGGGGGAGGGCGAGCCCTACGCCGGAACGGTGACCCGCACCGGTGAGGTCGGCTATCTGCCCCAGGACCCCCGTGAAGGCGATCTCGACGTGCTGGCGCGCGACCGCGTGCTCTCCGCGCGCGGCTTGGACGCACTGCTCGCCGATCTGGAGAAGCAGCAGGTGCTGATGGCCGAGGTCGTCGACGACGACGCCCGCGACAAGGCGATCCGCCGCTATGGCCAGCTGGAGGAGCGCTTCGCCGCTCTCGGCGGCTACGCGGCCGAGAGCGAGGCCGGACGAATCTGCGCCAGCCTGGGACTGCCCGATCGGGTGCTCACCCAACCACTGCGCACCCTCTCCGGCGGGCAACGCCGCCGGGTCGAACTCGCGCGGATACTCTTCGCCGCCAGCGAGAGCGGAGCCGGTTCGTCGACCACACTGCTGCTCGACGAGCCGACCAACCACCTCGACGCCGATTCCATCAACTGGCTGCGCGATTTCCTGAAGGTCTACAGCGGCGGTCTGGTGATCATCAGCCATGACGTCGGACTGCTCGCCGACGTGGTCAACCGGGTGTGGTTCCTCGACGCCGTCCGCGGTGAAGCCGACGTCTACAACATGGGTTGGCAGAAATATCTCGACGCCCGCGCCACCGACGAACAGCGCCGCCGCCGGGAACGGGTCAACGCCGAGAAGAAGGCGTCCGCACTGCGCGCCCAGGCCGCCAAACTCGGCGCCAAAGCCACCAAAGCCGTTGCCGCGCAGAATATGCTGCGCCGCGCCGAGCGGATGATCTCCGAACTCGACGCCGAGCGGGTGGCCGACAAGGTCGCCAGGATCCGATTCCCGACACCCGCCCCGTGCGGTAAGACGCCGCTGATGGCCACCGGCCTGACGAAGAACTACGGCTCGCTCGAGGTGTTCACCGGAGTCGATCTCGCCATCGACCGCGGATCACGCGTGGTGGTGCTCGGCCTCAACGGCGCAGGCAAGACGACACTGCTGCGCATCTTGGCCGGCGCGGAACAGCCCGACGCCGGCCGGCTTGAACCCGGGCACGGCTGCAAGATCGGTTACTTCGCTCAGGAGCACGACACCATCGACCCGGCGGCGACGGTGTGGGAGAACATCCGCCATGCCGCGCCCGACACCGGCGAGCAGGAACTGCGGGGTCTGCTGGGTGCGTTCATGTTCAGCGGCGCCGCACTCGAGCAGGCCGCCGGCACCCTGTCCGGTGGCGAGAAGACCCGGCTGGCACTGGCGGGACTGGTTGCCTCGACGGCCAATGTGCTGTTGCTCGACGAGCCCACCAACAACCTGGACCCGGCGTCGCGTGAGCAGGTTCTCGATGCGTTGCGCAGTTACCTCGGCGCGGTGGTTCTGGTGACCCACGATCCGGGTGCGGCCGAGGCACTCGAACCGCAGCGGGTCGTGCTACTGCCCGACGGAACCGAGGACCACTGGTCGGACGACTACGCGGGCCTCATCGAACTGGCGTAGCCGACCCGCCCTAGCCGACCCGCCCTACGCCGACCCGCCCTCCGCCGACCCGCCCTACGCCGACCCGCCCGCCCGCAGCATGTTGCGCAGCACGTACTGCAGGATCCCGCCGTTGCGGTAGTAGTCGGCCTCCCCGGGGGTGTCGATGCGCACCACGGCGTCGAACTCGACGGCCGAACCGTCGGCCTTGGTGGCCTTGACGTGCACCGTCCTTGGGGTTTTGCCCTTGTTGAGTTCCTCGATCCCGGTGATGTCGTAGACCTCGGTGCCGTCGAGTTTCAGTGATGCAGCCGATTCGCCGGGCGGGAACTGCAGCGGGATGACGCCCATGCCGATCAGGTTCGAGCGGTGGATCCGCTCGAAGGACTCGGTGATCACCGCTCGGACGCCCAGCAGACCGGTGCCCTTGGCCGCCCAGTCCCGCGACGATCCGGAGCCGTACTCCTTGCCGCCGAGGACGACCAGGGGGATGTTGTTCTTGGCGTAGTTCTGCGCGGCGTCGTAGATGAAGGCCTGCGGTCCGCCCTTTTGGGTGAAGTCGCGGGTGTAGCCGCCCGAAACCCCGCCCTCGACTACGGCATCGAGTAACTGGTTACGCAGCCGGATATTGGCGAACGTTCCGCGGATCATCACCTCGTGGTTGCCGCGCCGGGAACCCAGCGAGTTGAAGTCCGCGGGCTGCACGCCGTTGGCCTCGAGGTACTGCGCGGCAGGTGTGCCCTTCTTGATCGCACCGGCCGGTGAGATGTGGTCGGTGGTCACCGAATCGCCCAGCAGGGCAAGAACTCGCGCGCCGGTGATGTCTGCGACCGGCCGAGGTGTCGCGGGCATCCCGTCGAAGTACGGCGGTTTGCGTACGTAGGTGGACTTCGGGTCCCAGGCGAAGGTGTTGCCCGCCGGGGTGGGCAGGTTCCGCCAGCGATCGTCACCCTTGAACACATCGGCATAGTTGTCGACGAACATCTGCCGGTTGATCGACGAGGCGATGGTGTCGTCGATCTCCTTCTGCGTCGGCCAGATGTCTTTGAGGAACACGTCGTTGCCGCTCGAATCCCGGCCGAGCGGATCGGATTCGAAGTCGAAATCCATGGTGCCCGCGATGCCATAGGCGATCACCAACGGGGGAGACGCGAGGTAGTTCATCTTGACGTCGGGGGAGATGCGGCCCTCGAAGTTGCGGTTGCCGGACAGCACCGCGGTTACCGACAGGTCGTTGTCGTTGATCGCTGTGGAGATCTCCGGAGACAGCGGGCCGGTGTTACCGATGCAGGTGGTGCATCCGTAGCCGCCCAGGTAGTAGCCGAGCTTCTCCAGGTACGGCCACAGGCCGGCCTTCTCGTAGTAGTCGGTCACCACCTGTGAGCCGGGCGCCATGTTGGTCTTGACCCACGGCTTGGTGGACAGACCCTTCTCGACCGCTTTCTTGGCCAGCAGTGCTGCGCCGAGCATCACCGACGGGTTGGAGGTGTTGGTGCACGACGTGATGCCGGCGACGACGACCGCGCCGTGGTCGAGCACGAACTCGCCGCGATCAGCCGAGCGGACCACGACGGGCTTGGTGGGACGGCCCTGCGCACGATCGGCTGCGGACGGGCGCAGGTCGACCGCGCCGTTGTCGGCGAACGTGAGCGCAGCGGGGTCACTGGCGGGGAAGGACTCCTCGTCGGCCTCGTCGAGTTTGGTGTGCGGCGTCGGGTGATTCTCCTCGACGTAGCTGTGGATGTCCTTGCGGAACGCATTCTTGGCATCGGTGAGTTCGATGCGGTCCTGCGGACGCTTCGGGCCGGCGATCGACGGCACCACGGTCGACAGGTCGAGTTCGAGGTACTCGGAGTACTTAGCCTCGTGGCTCGGGTCATGCCACATGCCCTGGGTCTTGGCGTAGGCCTCGACAAGGGCGACCTGCTGCTCGCTGCGGCCGGTCAGTCGCAGGTAGTCGATGGTGACCTCGTCGATGGGGAACATCGCTGCGGTGGAACCGAATTCGGGGCTCATATTGCCCAGGGTGGCGCGGTTGGCCAGTGGCACCTCGGCCACGCCCCTGCCGTAGAACTCGACGAACTTGCCGACCACGCCGTGCTTGCGCAGCATGTCGGTCACGGTCAGCACCACGTCGGTGGCCGTCACGCCCGGGGAGATCTCGCCGGTCAGTTTGAACCCGACGACGCGGGGGATGAGCATCGACACCGGCTGGCCGAGCATGGCCGCCTCGGCCTCGATTCCGCCCACGCCCCAGCCGAGTACGCCTAATCCGTTGACCATCGTGGTGTGACTGTCGGTGCCCACGCAGGTGTCCGGGTAGGCCACACCGTTGCGCTCCATGACCACCCGGGCGAGGTATTCGATGTTGACCTGGTGCACGATGCCGGTGCCGGGCGGGACCACCTTGAAGTCGTCGAAGGCGCCCTGGCCCCAGCGCAGGAACTGATAACGCTCGCCGTTGCGCTCGTACTCGAGTTCGACGTTGCGGTCGTAGGCGCCGGCGTTGCCGAAGAAGTCGAGGATCACCGAGTGGTCGATGACCAGTTCGGCCGGTGAGAGCGGATTGACCTTCTCCGGATCACCGCCCAGTGCGGTCACCGCCTCCCGCATGGTGGCGAGGTCGACGACGCACGGCACGCCGGTGAAGTCCTGCATGATCACCCGCGCGGGCGTGAACTGGATCTCGGTGTCCGGTTCGGCCGACGGGTCCCAGTTCGCGAGCGCTTGAATATGGTCGGAGGTGATGTTGGCGCCGTCTTCGGTGCGCAGCAGGTTCTCGGCGAGAACCTTGAGGCTGTAGGGCAGCTTCTCGGTGCCGGGCACCGCGTCGAGGCGGTAGATCCGGTAACTGTTGGCTCCGACTTCGAGGGTTGCCTCTGCCCCGAACGAGTTCTTCGACTCTCCTGCGCTGCTCACATCCACTCCCGGCTGGTGACGATCACGACGATCGGATACTACGGACGCTCCTGGACGCTCCCGGGTACCAGTCTGGTCCTCCCCGGCGCGTGCTGCCATCCCGGGGCACCCGGGGCGGTACCGTCGGGGATCGTGACGACGCTGTACTCGCACGGGGGACACCCGCCGACGTACATACCCGTTGAGGTCTGCAGCGCGGTGGACCTGGAGGTCTCGACCCCGCTGGACACCTGCATGGATCAGGTGAAGGCCGACGTCGCGAAGGATTCGGTGGCCGCCCCGGCCGCGGAGGCGGCCGGACTGCAGAAGGTGGTGGCCGGCGCCCGGGAGCGCGGGGTGGACTTCAAGGTCGTGGTGATGGCGAAGAGTCCGCCCATCGACACCCCGCTGCGCGACATCGCCACGGTGATCGGCCAGCAGCACCCCGGCGCCACCGTGCTGGTCCTCAGTCCGGGATGGGCCGGCTCCTACAGCACCACCTACGATCGGGTGCTGCTCGAAGCCGGTCAGGACGTCGCGAAACTGACGCCCGACCCGGTTCAGGGCGCGCAGAATTTCGTTGATCAACTCAAGACGCCGATATTCCCCTGGACGGCATTCACGATCATTGTTGTTCTCGCTGTCGCCGGTGCGGCGGTGGCGCTTCGCGTATTGCGCAATTGGTCGGCCCGGTCTTGAGTCAGCGAAATAGTTCCCACGCTGCGGACGGGCTCTTTTATGGCAGGTCGATAAGATTGCTATTCGATCACACCTGCAGAAATACATCCGTGTAGTTTTTTGCTGCAGTTTCCACTGCGACAGCCGTGACGTACGGTGCAATTGTCGCCATTGTTATTGATGTGACTCATGTGATGTGAGTTACAGAAGTGACTGCCTGTGGAACGAGGAGTCCCGTGGAGTTCAAAAGTCCCGTGCAGCTTGCAACGCTCGGCCGCATGAGTCGCTCGGCGACCCGTGCCGTCTGCCCGGTGACGCTGACCGTTGCCATGGCCCTGACGGTCCCGGGCCTGGCGCAGGCTCAACCGGACCCGGCGCCCAACAGCCTGGCGGCACTGGTCGCCGACGTCGCCGAGGCCAACCAGCGGCTGGCGGACATCGGCGCCAAGGTGCAGATCGAGAAGGAAAGCGTCAACAAGGCGATCGTCGAAGTCCAGGAGGCACGCGACGCCGCCGCTGCCGCCCAGCAGCAGTTCGACACCAGCCAGCAGGCCGTCAAGGACGCCACCGCGGCCATCACCGAGGCGCAGCGCCGCTTCGACTCCTTCGCCGCCGCAACCTATGTCAGCGGTCCGTCGGCATCGCTGGTGCTGGCGCGCACGCCCGAGGAGATCATCTCCTCGGCGTCGGCGGGACAGACCTTCGCGTTGAGCGCCCAGCAGGTGATGGCATCCCTGCAGAGCGCACGCACCGAGGCGGTCAACAGGGACGCCGAGGTGCGGCTGGCCAAACAGAAGGCCGATCAGGCCGTCAAGGACGCTCAGGCCAGCCAGGACGCCGCCGTCGCGGCCCTGACCGAGGTTCAGCAGACCTTCCGCGCCCAGCAGGGCGAGATCGACAGACTCATCGAGCAGCGAGCCGATGCTCAGCACAAACTCGACGCCGCACGCGCATGGTCGGCCCCCGCCGGTCCTGCCGCCGCGGCGATCACCACGCAGTCAGCGCCGCTGGCCGTGCCCGGCGCCGCTGTGCCCACGGCCGGCGACCGCTGGGATCCGGCCGCCGCCGGTCAGTCCGCGGCCACCGTCAAGGTGCCCTACGGCGACGCCTCCGAGTGGGACCTGACCCTGCCCGCGATCCCGAGCGCGTTCCTCTCCGGCGATCCGATCCAGATCATCAACGGCCTGATTCAGATGGCACAGAACTCCTATCAGGTGACCCAGCAGCTCGGTAAGCAGTTCCTCCAGCAACTCGGCATCCTCAAGCCCACCGATACCGGCATCACCAACGGTGGCGGCATCCCGATGGTCTACGGAAACCAGGCCATCGAGTACGTCATCAAGCGAGCCCAGTCCCAGATCGGAGTGCCCTACTCCTGGGGCGGCGGCAACGCCGCCGGGCCGAGCAACGGCATCGACGAGGGTGCGGGCACCGTCGGATTCGACTGCTCGGGCCTGATCCTGTACGCCTTCGCCGGCGCCGGCATCAAGCTGCCGCACTACTCGGGCTCGCAGTACAACATGGGCCGCAAGATCCCGTCCGCTCAGATGCGGCGCGGGGACGTGATCTTCTATGGCCCCAACGGCAGCCAGCACGTCACCCTCTACCTCGGCAACAACCAGATGATCGAGGCGCCCTACACCGGTGCCACGGTGCGCATCGCGCCGGTGCGAACCGGCGGCATGACGCCCTTCGTCGTGCGCTACGTCGAATGGTGAGGGTCGAATGGTGAGGGTCGAATGGTGAGG
>JBAXCK010000004.1:0-57037 GCA_037141465.1 Mycobacteriaceae bacterium
GGGTGGTGGCGCGGGCGGTGGTGGCGGCGGCATCGCCGGGATCGTGATCGGCGGCAGCCCAGGTATCTCGATGACGTTGACGTCAGGCGGCGGTGGCGGACCCTCAGGGGCCGGCGGCGGTGCCTCCTCGATGAAGGTGTCGTCGCCCTGCACCGGTGGCTGGTACACCGGCGGCGGGGGCGCGGGAGCGATGCCGGTGCTGGTGTTGATGGTGATCACCGATCCGGGCAGGGCCTGGCCGGCCGGCGTGGTGCCTACGACCACTCCCCGTGCCGCAACGTTGTTGATCGGCGTCGGCTGATCGGCGACCTGGAACCCGGCGGCTCTGATCCGCTTTTTGGCTGCGTCGAGGTTCAGGCCCGCCACACTGGGCACCGCAGAGCCCGGCGCGCCGCCCACGTATCGCGGGTCGGTCGGCGGCAGGGAGACGGGCCCGAAACTCGTCGCGATCGGGCTCATGGCCAGGAACCACGTCTGTGCGGGAGACGTTCCGCCGTAGAGGTTCCCGCTGCCACCGCACTTGCGCAGTGGAAACGCGCACAGTGCGGCCGGCTTGGGGGAGTCGTCGAAAATGTAACTGGCAGCGGCTAATTGGTTGGTGTAGCCGAGGAACGCCGACGAGCGGTGCGACTCGGTGGTGCCGGTCTTGCCGGCCATCGGAAGGCGCCAGCCCACCGAACCGGCCGCCGCGGCGCCGGTACCCATGGTGGTGTCCTTGGCCAGGGCGTTGGACAACGTGTTCGCCAGGCCCTCAGGCACCACCTGTTCGCACTTCGCCTGCGAAATCGGCACCTCGTTGCCGCGGCGATCGAAGACCTTCTCGATGGGGGTCGGCGGACACCACATGCCGCCGGAGGCCAGCGTGGCGGCGACGTTGGACAGCTCGAGTGCGTTGATCTCGAACGGCCCGAGGGTGAACGAGCCGATGTTCTCCCGCTTGATGTAGTCGGCGAGGCTCTCGTCACTCTTCGGGTAGTACGCCCGCGCGCTGCCGGGTTCGGCGTAGGAACGCAGACCCAACCGAACCGCCATGTCCACGGTTCGTCCCACTCCGACCTGTTGGATCAATTTGGCGAAGGCGGTGTTGGGCGAGAGCGCCAGCGCGTCGGTCATGCTCAACGGGCTGCGGTAGCCGCCGGCGTTCTTCACGCACCACGTCTTCGGCGGGCACCCGGGTGTGTTGCTGTCGCCGAGCCCGGCGCCCTGGAAGAACGGCGGTACGTCGAGCAGCGCGTTGATTCCCATGCCCATGTCAAGGGCCGCGGCGCTGGTGAAGATCTTGAAGATCGACCCTGCGCCGTCGCCGACGCGGGTGAACGGTTGCGGCTGAACCGTCTGCCCCGCCTCCAGTTTGAGCCCGTAGCTGCGGTTGTCGCCCATGGCTACCACCCGGTGGGCGTCCTTACCGGGCCGGATCACGCTCATCACGCTGGCCACGCTGTCCAGCGTCGGGCTTGCGACGGCGTTGATCGCCTGCTTGACGCTGGTCTGAACCTTCGGGTCAAGAGTCGTCTTGATCAGGTATCCGTTGCGCGCGACGTCTTGCTTGCTGATTCCCGAGCGAGCCAGGTACTCCAGGGCGTAGTCACAGAAAAAGGCGCGATCGCCCGCGGCGATGCAGCCCTGAGGAGTCGGATTCGGTTGCGGCAGAACGCCGAGGGGCTGCTCCCGAGCAGCGCGCAACTCCTGTGCGAAGTCGGGATAGTTCTCGATCATCGTGTCGAGAACGACGTTGCGCCGATCCAGCGCGCCGCGGGGATTGGTGTAGGGATTCAGTGCGCTGGTTGACTGCACCATGCCCGCCAGAAGTGCGGCCTGCTGCCAGTTCAATCGCGACGCATCCACCCCGAAGTAGGTGCGCGCGGCGTCCTGAACGCCGTAGGAGCCGTTGCCGAACGGCACCAGATTGAGATAGCGGGTCAGGATCTCCGATTTGGACAGTGCCTGGTCGAGCGCGAGTGCCGTTCGGATCTCGCGCAGCTTGCGAAGCGGGGTCGCCTCGACGGCTGCGGCGCGTTCCTCATCGGTGTCAGCGTTGATGAGAAGGTTGTAGTTCTTGACGTACTGCTGCTCGATGGTCGATCCGCCGCGGGTGTCCCCGCCCCCCTTGAGGAAGCCGGCGATGCCGGTCAGAGTGCCGGGCAGATCGACGCCGTTGTGGTCGGTGAACCGCCTGTCCTCGATGGACACGATGGCCAGCTTCATGGTGTCGGCGATCTGCTCGGCCGGCACCTCGAAGCGGCGCTGGAGGTAGATCCAGGCGATCGGGTTGCCGGCCGCGTCGACCATCGTCGACACCGCCGGCACGTCACCGCCGACGATGTCGGCCGACCCGCTGGAGACCGAGTCCGAGGCGTGGTTGCTGGTCGCCCCCAATCCACCGGCGAGGGGGAACAGCAACCCGGCCATCAGGACTCCGGCCAGCATGCAGAACAGAGCCAACCGGACGAGGGCGGGCCTCGTCGGGGGGTACCGCTCCGACATTCCGCACACACTAGGCGTAATCGGATACAGCCTCCAACGCGGGGATGTGGCGTTCGGGCGTCCTGCCAGAAAACAACCGGCGCGCATCCCGGCCGGTGTCCGGTTCAGCCGTCGACGACGACGATGCCGTCCTCGTCGCTGAACACCACGTCGCCGGGAGCAAAGTCGACACCGCCGAAGCTGACCACCACGTCGCGCTCCCCCGCGCCGGTCTTGGCGCTCTTGCGGGGATTGGTTCCCAGCGCCTTGATGCCGATGTCGAGTGTGGCCAGCGTGGCGGCGTCGCGCACCGCACCGTTGATCACCAGTCCCACCCAGCCACTGACCCGGCCGAGTTCGGCGATCACGTCGCCGACGAGTGCCGCGTGCACCGAACCCGCTCCGTCGATCACCAGCACGCGTCCGGTTCCCGGCTCACTGAGCACAGACTTCAGCAGCGCGTTGTCTTCGAAGCAGCGGACCGTACTGATCGTTCCGGCGAACTCACGGCGGCCACCGAACTGGCGGAACTGGACATCGCAGCTGCGCACCCCCGGCCCGATCTCGTCGGTCAGGTCCGCGGTGGCGCGGGGGACGACGGTCATCGCGAGCGGCGCCGCCGCCGCCGCATCAGCAGTGCGATCACCGCCGCGAGGGCGAGCGCGACCGCGATCCGCACACCGGAGCGGTCATCTGCCGGTGCCGGTGCCGACGGTCGGACGGGAGCCGGCAGTGGCCGTGGCGCGGGGGCGGCGGTCAGGGCGGCGTGCGCGGGCGCGGACTCCAACGCCGGCGGCGGAGCTTTCTTCGCCGGTGCGGTCTTGGGAGCGGACTTCTTCGGCGCGGCCTTCTTGGCGGCTTTCGCCGACGCCTTCTTCGCGGGCGTCCGTGCCGGGGCCTTCTTCGCAGCCTTGGCCGGCAGCCTCTTCGCGGGCTCCTTCTTCTCGGGCTCTTTCTTCTCGGGCTTCTGGGGCCCGGGACCCTTCACCGGATCATCCTGCGGGTCGGCCATGCACCGCTCCTCTTCTCGTTTCCATCATGCCCACGGCTGTCAGATCAGGATCGTCGGCGCAGTGCCCAGGCTCCGGCGCCGCCGACCAGGATCACGGCACCGATAGCGAAGGGCCACAGCGGGATTCGGCTGGGGCTTCCGCTGGGGGGGCTTTCGGGCTTCGTTCCCGGGGCACCGGAGGGCGCCGGCCCCGGGGAGCCGGTCCCGGACGCGGCGATGGTGAACGACCAGGATCCGGTGACCACGTGCCCGTCATCCGAGGTGACGCGGTAGTTCACCGTGTAGGTCCCGGCCGGTCCTGTGGGCCGCATCCTGATGCTGACGTTCGCGCCGCGGACCTCAGGATCCCCGCCCGACCACAGATTGCCGTCCGGGCCGACGATGGTCATCGCCGCGAAAGCGGGTTGCACGGTCTCGTTGAACGTCGCACTGACCCGCTGCGGGCCGGATTGCAGCACCGCCCCGGCCGCCGGGTCGGAGGACAGCAGGACGGTGTGGGCCGCAGCCGGCGGGGCCGCACCCATGGTCAGTGCCGCCAGTAGCAGCACGACATAGCGGAGTGTGCGCATCAGGCCACGCCGAGCCGCGCCAGGAGGTCGGCCTCGATGCCGTCGAGTTGCTCGGCGATGGACGCCTGAGCGGTTCGGCGTCGTGCCGGCGGCATGTTCTCGGCGGCGGTGACCGCCGCCGACAGCGCGGTCAGCCGGTCGGTCAGGGCGGCGACGAACTGCTTGGTCTCGGCATCCTTGGGATGGGCGCCGGCAATCTGGCGCAGCGAACTCTCGGCTCCGGTGATCCGGGCCGACAATCGGCCACCTTGACCGGAGAACTGCCCCAGCGCGGTCAGTGGAACACCGAGGCGCTGTGCGCGCCGTTCGTCGATGAGTCCGCGCGCGGCCATCGCCGCACGGTAGGCCACCGGTACCACCATGGGGGCCAGCAGCCGCGACGCTGTCAGAGTGCGGCGGATCCGGGCCGGGGCCAGCACCCTGCCCTCGCGCGCGGTCCGCAACTGCGTTTCGGCGACTTTGACCGCGGTCCGGTCCGCATCGCGCTGACTCTTGAGTCGGGCTTTGATCGCCTTGTTCTCGGAGCGTTCGACGGCTTCGATCCGTCGGCGCTCGTTCTTGGCGGCGAGTTTGGCGTCCATCTTCGCGCGGGCTTTCAGAGCGCGGGCTTCGGCGCGCTTGGTGGCGCGGCTCTTGCGCTTTCCGAACAGTCCCATCGTGACGGCCTCCCGGGTCGGGTTCGCGCCAACCCTATCGCCCGTTCCAAGTTGCCGCCGGTCCACCTGCGGCTATGCCACAATTGCCCGGCACCAGCAAACCCCACGGCCCCCGAGGACTGTTCGTGAACCGCTTGTCCCGCACGGTGATCGACCGGAGGGTGGCCGCCGCGGCTGTGCTCTACGTCGCGATGTGCGCGGGGTCGGTGGTCGCGGCGGCGGACGCGGCAGCACAGGCCGGCGTCCGGCCGATGCCGGTTCAGGGCGCCGGGGTGCTCCCGCGTGGTGGGCCGCTGCCGCCGCTGCCGCCACCGCCACCTCAGCCGCCGAAGGCTCCCGCCGTGCCGGCGCCGCCGCCGCCGCAATCGCCTGCGCCGCAACCCCGGCCGAGCCTTTCCAACCTCGCGGCTGCGGCGCTGCCCGGAGTGGCCGGCCTGGTTGCGGCGAGTGGGTTGGGCGGCTTCGTGGGTTACCGCCAGGCCAAAGCCGGGTTCGCCCTCCGCGCAGCCGGGACGGCACGGTTCCTGCCGTGAGCGACGGACCGATGACGACCGGAGGACACTGACATGCCGCCCTCACGCAGGGTCACCGACGCGGTCGGCGATGTGCTGGCTCTGGCGCCCGATCAGGGCGCGGTGTCCATCGAGCGACTGGTGGCCGCGGTCGGCGTCGACCGGGGCCGTCCCATCGCGATCAGTAGCGCCGAACTGCCGCCGGGGGTGTCGGGGCAGTGGCGTCAGTACGGCGATCGCGACGAGTTCCTGATTCAGCGCGGCCTGCCGACCGCCGAGCGCACGGTCGCTCATGAACTGGGCCACCTGATCCTCGGACACGACGGGATACCGGTGAGCGAACTCGCGCGGGCGTCAGCCGAGGTGGCCGGTGACGATCTCATCAGTTACATGCTCAATCAGCGGACCGGTTGCATGGGACCCGGCGGTGAGGACGTCGAGCAGGAGGCAGAGGATTTCGCCGCTCTGCTGCTCTACCGTCTCGGCCGGCTGCCCAGCGATCGGGCCTCGATGATTCAGGTCCGTCTCGGTGAGGCCTTCGGTTGATCGTCTGGGTCGTCGCCGGTCTGCTCGCGCTTGCCACCGGTCTGCGAATCGGCTGGGCGCTGGTCAACCGGCAGTCGGTGGTCAGCAGCGCGATGATCGTCGCGCTCGGAAGCCTGGCCGTCCTCACGGCGCTGAATTGGCCGCCGTTGACGCGCCTGGTGGACGCCGCGTTGGGGTGGCCGAACATCTCCGATGCGCTGAGCCAGGTGGCGCTCATCGCCGCCGCCGCCGGCAGCTGCGTGATGATCACGTCCGTCGCAACCGGCAGGAGCCAGGCGGCCACCCGCCGGCTGGCGGCGGTGCAGTACGGCATCGCCGCGGTGGTGGCCGCCGTCGCACTGGCGCTGTTCTTCGGCGCGGGCCGTCAGCCGCAGATGACGCCGCAGGAGTATCTGTCCGGAAATGGCGGTGCCGTCAACGGATGGGCGTGGCTGCTGCCCCTGCTCTATGTCGTGGCGGTGCTGGCTGTCGTCGCCTGGGTGGGATTGCGGCTCTCGGATTCGACGCGGCGGGGCCGTGCGCTGTTCGTGTTCGCCGCCGGCGTCGCCCTGATCGCCGTCGCGGTGGCTTTTCTGCGCGGCGGTGTGGGGCCCGCCACGATCGTCCTGCTGTGCGCACTTGCGGTTGTGGCTGCCGGAGCCATGCTTCCCGCGATCGAGGACTGGGCGGCGGCGCGCCGCGAACTGCGGATGATCAACCCGTTGCTCACCGAATTGAAACGCCGCCACCGCAACCTCGGAATCGGCGAGCGGCCCCGCGGCCCCCTGGCTTTCCGCGTTGCCGAGCAGTTGTCGTTGATCTCCGACGGTCTCTACCTCGAGGCGGCGACCGCCACAGTGGCCGGTGGGCCCCGACCCGACGATTCCCGCCCGGCGGATGTCTCTCCTCGCGAGCAGGCCGACGTCATCGCCGGGTGGATTCGCGCCGACGAGAGTGCCCGGTTCCCGGGTGATCAGTGGCTGCGTCAGCCGCCGAACTATTCCGACCGGGACTGGATCCTCGAGATAGCCCGCAGCTACGGCCGCAAAGTCAGCCGCCGCACCGCGCAGCGCGCCGCGGTCGGCTAGGCGTCGAGGCGCTCCGCGCGGCGCAATTCGTCGACGGCTTCGACGAGACGCTGCTGTGCTTCCGGAGAGAGTCCGACTGTCCGGGCGGCGATCCGGCGGATGCCCTCGTCACGCATGTGGGCCAGCCAGGTCAGCTCGCGGTCCATCTTCTCGTAGTAGGCGTCGTCGGTGAAGTACTCCGGTTTGATGCGGAAGAAGTTGGCCAGCGCCGTCATCGTCGCCGAGGACGGATTGGTGCGATTGCCCGACCGCAGTTGGGACAGGTAGGGCGCCGACATCGTGATCCCCTCGGACTTCAATGCGGCGATGACCTCAGCGGAGGTATGAGGGCCACGGCCGGGTGGGTACACCGTCTCGAACAACCGGTTCAGCCGCGCCGAGAACGTTGTGCTCATCTATTTCCTCCAGGTACCCGAACACGCGATCAAATCATCATCAGCAATTTGCTGCTCATGATAGTCACACTTATGGCAGACGGCCAAGTGCAAACCCCCGATTCGGCGGCTGTAACCCCGGCGGTGCTGAGTGGCAACTGGCGCCGGTGCCCGGGTCGGCAGTGCGTTCCAACCGTTTGCCTGTGACTTTGCCGTCCCAAAGGTTGGTCGACGGGTGTGCCGAACACCACCGGCAGACCCGCCAGCGCCAAGCAGAACGGGCGCGCTGGCAACTATGAAAACACTGAACTTTGGCTGAGAAAAAGTTAGCTGGCTCCGGTGCAGGCCAGGTCAGGCCACCAGCAGCATCGCCAGGATGGCGGTGTCCGGGTGGCTGATCGGGTCCACCCCGACCCGGCTCACCACGCCGGTCACGGTGCCGTCGGCCTCGGCCTCGACCCAGGCGGCCCGGTGCTCCAGGCCCAGGTGGGGGATACCGGGCAGCAGCACGCACCCGGACGCCGCGCCCGAGCACTCCGGTAACGAGGGCGTGGTCTCCGACGGCGGATGCAGCATCATCAGGGCCGGCGGCTGTTTCCCGGCGAACCGGCCCGGCGGTACGGCCGTGTCCCCGACGACGGTGCCTTCGGCGACGACGAGGCCCACTGTGCCCGGCGGCGGCTCGTCGGGGAGTTCCTCGCGGACGCCGAAAATCGTTGTCGTTTCGAGGAATCCGGGTAGGGAGGCCACGCGGACGGCGACCATCAGCAGCTGCGCCCACTCCTTGGTGGAGTTGGGCCAGCGGCCGGAGACCACGAAGCCCTTGAGGCAACCTCGGGCGTGGAACGGGGCGATCTCCACCGCGCGCCCGGAAAAGTCGTCCATCGCGCCTCCGCGACACCTCTGGAATGCAGCCCTATGGGAGCAACACTCTCGGTAGTGCGCACAGCATGGGACACCGACGGGTGGCATGCAACAGGACACGGCGACAATGTGGTCACCGATTTTTTCGGCCGCTCAGCCGAAGATGAGGCCCTTCGTCTTGGAGATCGCCGCGGCGTAGCGGTTCTGGACGTCCTCCCAGTTGACGACGTTCCAGAAGGCCTTGACGTAATCGGCTTTGACGTTCTTGTACTGCAGATAGAAGGCGTGCTCCCACATATCCACCTGAAGCAGCGGGATGATGCCGAGCGGGACGTTGGCCTGCTGGTCGTAGAGCTGGAAGGTGAGCAGCTTGTCCCCGAGGCTGTCATAGCCGAGAACCGCCCAGCCGGAGCCCTGCAGCCCGTTGGCGGCGGCGGTGAACTGAGCGCGGAACTTGTCGAACGAACCGAAGGCGCCGTCGATGGCCGATGCCAGATCCCCGGTCGGCTTGTCGCCGCCGTTGGGCGACAGGTTCTTCCACCAGATCGAATGATTGACGTGACCGCCTAGATGGAAGGCGAGGTTCTTCTCGTTCAGCAGGATCGCGGCGTGGTCGTCCTTGGCGCGGGCCTCTTCGAGCTTGGCGACCGCAGCATTGACGCCGGCGACGTAGGCCGCGTGATGCTTGCTGTGATGCAGCTCGTTGATCTCACCGGAGATGTGCGGTTCCAGCGCGCCGTAATCCCAGTCAAGGTCGGGCAGGGTGTACTCGGCCACGAAATTCCTCCCTCTGATGACACTGCCTCTGCGTGAAGCTCGTTGTCGATGATTCGCTCGTAGAAGCTCAACAGTGCTTGATCGCCGAGCCGACCGCAAGCGAGGAGAAGCCCCTCAGAGCAGGACGATGGCCGCCAGGATGCCCAGCAGCACCAGAGCGATGATGCCGGCCCGCAGCGCGGCAACCTTGTACGCCGTGTTCCACGGCTGAGAGCAGGCCGACCACGGCGACACCTCGGAGGCAGGTGACGAGTCGAGCGGATGGGTCGCCATCAGACCTCCTCTGGAACGTGCAAGCGTCGGTTCCGGTGTGGTCCCCGTGAAATGTGTCACAGCTGCCACAGCGTTCAGCGATGATAGCCGCTCACATGGGGGGTTTCAAAAGGATGTCCGCCGGGTATCGATCGGTTGAACGGCGGGCCCTTCGCGGGCGTGTCGCACGGCGCGTCGCAGGCGGGCGAGCAGACGTTAGACCAGCAACGGATTTCGCTCCGCGCTCTCAGTGGTTGTTGATCCACCGGCGATTCACCGCGAATTTATCCCCAGGTCCTGCCGGCGGCGGCGACAATCCCGCCGTTCCGGGCGGATTTGGGTGCTGACCTCCTGTGGATAAGGCTGTGGAAACTGTGGATAGGCCGACATTGCTGAGCAGCTGGCAAAGTGTCACCGGCACCGGGTGTCATAACGCATGCCGCCGGGACGCGCGACGGCCCTCGCTAGGCTGATCCCCGTGATTCAGGTGTGTTCCCGGTGCGGGACACGGTGGAACGTGCGAGACCGTCAGCGGGGCCGGTGCCCGCGCTGCCAGGGCGCACTCCTCGCGCCATCGGCGCCGTCGCCCGCTGTCGCCGGCGGTGATCCGGCAGGCCGGGTGCCGGCGGACCGGGGACAGTCGGCTCGGCCTCCGGCCGGGTTCCGCTGGATCGCCGTTCGGCCCGGGCCTCCGCCGCCCCCGCGCCGTCCACGCCGGCCGCTGGGACCCACTCCCCGCTATCAGGCGACCCCGCGGTGGGGTCTGATCGACCGGCCGGTACCCCCGAACGTGGCCGCCGCCGCGGCGCAGCGCCGGACCGCGTCGGAGTCGACGGTGCGCCTGACGTTGATGGTGTCGGCCGGCGTCTTCGCGCTCGCCGCATTGGCGCACGTCGTCCGCTACGTCCTGCTGCTGATCAACCGGAGTGTCCTGCTGCCGCCGTTGGTGGCCGCGGCCTCGTTGCTGATGGGCATCCTGGTGAGCCTGGCGGCCATCGTGGCGGTGATCGCCACCGGCGTCGCCGCGACCTCGTGGTTGATCGGACGACGCGCTGAGGCGTTCGCGCTGCAGGGTCAGGATGATCCGCGTCCGCAGTGGGCTCTGTGGGCGGGCTGCATGGTCCCGGTGGTGAACCTGTTCTGGGCGCCGGTGTTCGTGATCGAACTCGCCGCGGCGGAGAACGCCCGTCAGCGCATGCGCACACCCATCACCGTGTGGTGGTTGGGCTGGGTCTTCTCGACTCTCGTCTCCGCCTGGGCCATTTGGACAAGCGGCGCCACCCAACCGCAGGGGATCGCCGACAACACGGTCACGGTGATCGTCGCGTACCTGGCCGGCCTTGCCGTGCTGGTTCTGCTGGGGCGGATCTTCGACGGCTTCGTGCGTCGCCCGGTCCAGCGGCCCCTGCACCGCTGGGTCGTCGTGACGCAGGACTCCGGGCGAGATGACGCCTCCGATCTCACCGCAGAGCACACGGTCACCGAATCGCAGGACCGGGAACCGGCGGCGTAGGCCATGTCGCCGGGACCGTTCGTGGTCGCCCACCGGGGTGCGTCGGCCGAGCGCCCGGAGCACACTCTCGGTGCCTACGAACTGGCGCTGCAGGACGGCGCCGACGGCGTCGAGTGCGACGTCCGCCTCACCCGTGACGGTCATCTGGTGTGCGTTCACGACCGCAGGGTGGATCGGACCTCGACCGGCACCGGCTTCGTCAGCGACATGACTTTGGCGGATTTACGCGAATTCGATTGGGGCACATGGCATGCGGGCGGAACCGACGGAACCGGACCGCTGACGCTGGATGAACTGGTGCGGTTGGTGCTGGATTGGAACCGCCCGGTGAAACTGTTCATCGAGACCAAGCACCCGGTGCGGTACGGCGCACTTGTGGAGACCAAGGTTCTATCGCTGTTGCACCGGTACGGAATCGCGTCGCCACCGTCGGCGGATCTGTCCCGCGCCGTCGTGATGTCCTTCTCCGCGGCGGCGGTATGGCGGATCCGGCGCGCTGCCCCCATGTTGCCGACCGTCCTGCTGGGAGAGACCTCGCGTTATCTGGGCGGCAGCGCGGCCACCACGGTCGGGGCGACCGCAGTCGGGCCGTCGATCACCACCCTGCGCGAACATCCCGAACTGGTGGACCGGGCGGCGGCGCAGGGCAGGGCGATGTACTGCTGGACCGTCGACCACTACGAGGACGTGGATTTCTGTCGCACCCTCGGCGTGGGGTGGATCGCCACCAACTACCCCGGCCGCACCCGGGCCTGGCTGCATCAGGGTTGGCTGTCGAGCACCGACTGAGGGACCGGTTGGTCGAGGCGAAGCGCGTCGAACAGCTCCGGTGCGGTGGTGGAGTCCCAGAGCAGCACCGAACCTGATTCATTGCCGGTGAACTCTCCGATGGGAACGGTCAGAGTGGTCGTCGATCCGTGCAGTGCCCAGCCGAGCCGGGCGAGGTCCCAGACGTGGGCATCCGAATCGACGGTCAGTGCGCCGAGAGCGGCCTTGGGGACCGCGTACCAGCGCCACGGATTGATCCATGTCGCGGGACTGCTCGCGCGGTTGAGCATCGAGGCCATGAACTCGCGCTGGTGCAGCATCCGGTCGAGGTCCGCTCGCGGGGTGGCCCGACTGCGCACGTAGCCCAGTGCGCTTCGGCCGTCGGCGGTCTGGCAACCCGCGGAAAGGTCGATGCCGGCCAGTGGGTCGCTGATCGGCTCGGTGGGACAGATCTCGACACCGCCGAGGGCATCGACCACCGCGCCGAAACCGGCGAATCCGATCTCGGCGTAGTGATCGAGACGCAATCCGGTGGCCTGCTCGACGGTCTGTGCCAGCAGTGCCGGTCCGCCCTCGGCGAACGCCGCGTTGATCTTGTCGCTCCCGTACCCGGGAATCTCGACGTAGGAGTCGCGCGGAATCGACACCATCGTCGTCGGCTCGCCCGCGAACGGCCCGGGAATGTGAATCAGCAGGATGGTGTCGGTGCGGCCGTTGCCCAGATCGCCGCCGGTGGAGAGGTCGGCCTGCTGTTCGGGGGTCAGGTCGGTTCTGCTGTCCGAGCCGACCAGCAACCAGTTCGTGCCGTCGCCGGTGGCGGGTCGCCCGTCGTATGCGGCGAAGACCGTGACCCGGCGCAGGTTGGACTCCGCCCACGCAGCAATGCCCAGCGATGTGATCGCCGCCGCGAGCAGCAGAACCGACACGACTCCGGCAATTCGTTTGAGCCAGTTCGTTTTTCGCCGGCGGGCGGCGGGCGCCGGACGCGCCACCGGACGCGGCACTGAACGCGGCACTGAACGCGGCACTGAACGCGGCACTGAACGCGGCACTGAACGTGCTGCCGGACGAGGTTCGGGACGCGAACGGGGTGGCGGCGGCCGTCCCTCTCGCACCGGCGTCAGGGGCCGGGTCGGCGGCGGAGGCTGCCGCACCCGGGGCGGTGGCGGAGTGGGCGCGGGCCGGTATCCCGAATCGCGCCGCATCAACGGCGGCGGCTCCGGGGAGCGACCCACCCGGGGTATCCGGTCGGTGGGTGGGTCCGTGGCGTGCGGACGCCGGTCCTGGCTCACCAGGTCAATTTACGTGCCGGGTGCACGGTCTCAGCGCAGCCAGCCGACGTGACCGGCGAGCAGCACGTAGCCGACGAAGGCGACGGTGTCGATGACGCCGTGTGCGATCACCAGCGGCCACAACCGGCCGGTGCGCGACCAGACATAACCGAACACGACACCCATCGCCAGGTTGCCCAACCCTGCGCCGAAGCCCTGATACAGGTGATAGGTGCCGCGCAGCGCCGCCGACGCCAGCACCGCCGCGCGCCCCGAGCAACCGATCTGGCGCAGACGGGTGATCAGGTATCCGACCACCACGACCTCCTCGGCGAAGCCGTTGGCGAACGCGGCGATCACCAGCATCGGGATCCGCCACCACGAGTGATGCAGGGCTGACGGCTCCACCTCGGCGTTGAGGCCGAGCGCACGCGCCGCGAGATACAGAAGCAGCCCCGGTACTCCGATGAGCGCGGCGAGCCCGAGGCCCCCCAGCAGGTCGCTCTTCCAGCGCAGCCGGCCGAGTCCGATCGCCGAGGGCCGAATTCCGCTGCGCCACAGCAGATACAGCGCCAACGCTCCCCAAGCGATCAGCTGCGCAGCCGAGACGAGGTTCAGCCCCAGATTGATCATGTCGTAGCGCGACTGGTTCGGGTTAAGCCTGACGCGGTAACCGGGCAGTCCCGAGAGCACGGCGTCGGTGAGCTGCAGTATCGCCACCACGGCACTGACACCGAAGGTCATGGCGAGCATCACGGCGACCTCGGTGCGCAGGCCGCGAGTGTCGCTCACACCGCCACGGTAGTGGTCGGGCGCTCTCCCGTGGGCTTCGTGAACCGACCGTGCGTAGCTGACCAGTTAGGGTTGGTGCGTGCCCCGGATCGCCTACCTCGGACCAGAGGGGACGTTCACCGAAGCGGCGCTGCTGACGATGGCCGCCGCCGGTTCCGTGCCGGGCGGGGGACCCGGCGGGGATCAGGTGCAGCCGGTTCCGGCCGATTCCACGCCGGCCGCGTTGGAGGCGGTGCGGTCCGCAGCGGCCGACTTCGCATGCGTGCCGATCGAGAATTCCATCGACGGGAGCGTTCTTCCGACCCTCGACAGTCTCGCGTCCGGGTCGGCCTTGCAGATATTCGCCGAGCTGACCCGCGAGGTGGCCTTCAGCATCGTTGTGAAACCCGGGATTGCCGCTGACGCGGTGCGCACGGTCGCCGCTTTTCCCATCGCGGCGGCCCAGGTCCGCCGCTGGCTCGCCGCGCATCTGCCCGACGCGACTGTGGTGCCGGCGAACTCCAATGCCGCCGCCGCACTCGACGTCGCCGAAGGACGCTGCGACGCGGCTGTCAGCACCGATCTGGCCGCCCGGCGTTACGGCCTGTCGACCCTCGGCGAGGGCGTGGTGGATGAAGCCAACGCGCGCACCCGATTCGTGTTGGTGGGTCGCCCCGGTCCCCCGCCCCCGCGCACCGGCGCCGACCGCACTTCGGTGGTCCTGCGCATCGACAACACCCCCGGAGCCCTTGTCTCGGCGATGACGGAGTTCGGCATCCGCGGTATCGACCTGACCCGGATCGAGTCCCGTCCGACCAGAACCGGCCTCGGCAGCTACATCTTCTTCCTCGACTGTGCGGGGCACATCGACGACGGCGCAGTGGCCGAGGCGCTGAAAGCTCTGCACCGCCGCTGTGCCGATGTGCGCTATCTGGGCAGCTGGCCCACCGGTGAGGCCGTCGGCGCGGCACCCCCGAACGCCGATGAGGCCCAACGGTGGCTGGCACGGCTGCGCGAGGGGAGCGCGTGAGCGGACGGTTGATCCTGGTCCGGCACGGTCAGTCGCACGGCAACGTCGAACGTCGGCTGGACACCCGCCCTCCCGGCGCTGATCTCACTGAGTTGGGCCGTGAGCAGGCTCGCCTGTTCGCGCGGAGCCACCCGCATGCGCCCGGTCTGCTACTGCATTCGCGCGCTTCACGTGCGCAGCAGACGGCCGAGGAGATCGGTGCTGAATTGTGCGTCGCCCCAACCGTTGTCGAAGGAATCCATGAGGTCCAGGCCGGTGATCTGGAGAACCGCAACGATGACGAGGCGATAGCGGAGTTCAACACCGTCTACCAGCGTTGGCACGAAGGCGAGCTTGAGGTGGCCATGCCGGGAGGGGAGACCGGGCACGAGGTTCTCGACAGGTATCTTCCGGTGCTCGACGATCTGCGCCTGCGGTATTTCGACGATCGGGATTGGCACAGCGACATCGTGATCGTCAGTCACGGTGCCGCGATCCGTCTGGCGGCAGCCGTATTGGCCGGCGTGGAGAGCAGTTTCGTTCTCGATCATCACCTGGCCAACACCGAAGCCGTCGCGTTGGCGCCCATCACCGAAGGTCGCTGGAGTTGTGTGCGCTGGGGCGCTCGCACGCCGCCGTTCTATCCCGAGGCCGACGTCCATCCCGTGGCGGATGCACTGGAGGCCGTGGACCCGATGGGATGAGGGCCTCACATCGCGGCGAGCTCGCCATCCCCTTCCGCGCACTGGCATCCCAGCGCGTCGCAGTCGACGGTGAGCGAATGCAGCACTACCTCGGGGTGAGCGCAATCCGGCTCGGTGCACTGCCGTTGGCCGGTGGGGTGGTGGATCAGAGTCCCGTGGCAGTGCGGCAGGCCCGCTGCACAGTGACGGCAGGCGTTTCCCATGAACCCTTACTAACATCGCAATGCGGCGCGATCCCGATGCCGCGCCGCGTTTGCGAGCACAGCGAGGTTCGTCGGCTCCCATGACAGCCAGTTCGGAAACGATCCCCACTCTTCGGTGCCCGGTCTGCCGGTCCAGCACACCGGCGGGGATCTTTTGCGGCCGGTGCGGCGCGGAACTGGTCGGCCCGCACCGGCTCCGGCACATTCTGTTGCGCCCCAGGGAGTTCGCCGCTGCACCCGACGAGACCATCACGCTGCCGGTGATCGTCAGTTCGCTGTTTCCCCACCTCGCCCTGTCGGCGCGCAATCCCTTCCGGGTTGCGCTGGTGTTTTTCGCCGTGGGAATGGTCGGATTCGGACTGCTGCGGGAACCCGGCCCACTGGTCACGCTGGCCGGCCTCGGTCTGCCGCTGCTGTTCGTGCTCTACCTCTGGCAGTCCGGCGTGCTGGCGGATATGCCGCGTCGCCACTTCGCCATACCGGTGATCACCGGTGTCGTTCTGGGCGTCGGCTGGGTACTGCTGACCGGCGGGTTGGTCGCGCGCTCCTACGGCATGCCGATGTCCGCGGGCCTCGTCCTCGACCATGTCGTCAGCGTCGGACTATTACTCACCGTCGGCGGAGCGGTCGTCATGGTGTTGCCTGCGGTTCTGGTCAGAATGTCAGCGCCACCGGACCGCGAGTCGCTCGACGGATTCGTGGTCGGAGCACTCAGCGCGCTGTCGTTCACCGCAGCCTCGACCCTGACCGATCTTGCACCGCAGTTCGTCGCCGGACTCTTCGATGACGCCCGGCCGCCCGGACTCTGGCAGGAGGCGGTCGTGTACGGGATCGCGGCTCCGGTGACGGCGGCGGCCGGCGGCGGATTGATCGGCCTGATGCTGTGGTACCGGCCCGGTCTCCGGGCCCGCCGGCACCCCCGTCGGATTCGGGCTGCACTGATCACCTTCCCCGGTCTGGTCGTGGTCCTCTACGTGGCTGTCTGGTTGATCTACGCCGCCAGGCTCTCGAACGTTCAGGGGACCTTGCTGCAACTGGAACTGGCGGTACCGGCCCTGCTGGCACTGCGCGCGGGAATGCAGATGGCGTTGCTGCACGAGTGGCAGGAGCCCGCGAGCGGAGAGCCGTGGTTGTGCGTCCACTGTGAGCGCGTTGTCCCGGAGATGGAGTTCTGCCCCGCATGCGGGGCAGCGTCGCGGGCCTCGTCGCGTGAGTCGCGCCGTATGCGCCGCGAGGCCAGGCCTGTGCGGGCGCCGGAAGCGAACTGACTGGCCGGTAAGCTAGACCGATGGCCCCGCGGTTGCGGGGCGCGACATAGTTAAGGAGAAATCCACGATGTGGTCCACTCGTTTGACCAAGCAGATCGCTCTAGCCGCCGGTGCCGCCGCGGTTCTGAGCATGGGCGCACTGACCGCCTGCAGCACTGACACCAAGGAGAAGCCGGCCAAGACCATGGAGTCTTCGGAGAGCAGCGCCTCCAACGCCCCGTCGCCCACGGAGAAGAAGGTCGGCGGTAGCAACTCGTTCTCCCCGACCGTCAAGGCTAAGCCTGCTCCGACGGCCCTTCCGGGCAACGTCATCACGGGCAACTAGCGAACGTCGCTGACCGCGGCCATGACGGGCCGGTCGTCGCGCGCGGCGATCTGCATCTGCGTGGCCGCGGTCTGCGTTTTTGCAGCTATCTGGGGATCGGTTATCCCCCCAGACCGGATCTCCCCGGACCGGATCTCCCCGGACCGGATCCACTCGGACCGGATCCACTCGGACCGCGCCGCGTCGGCGCCGGTCGTCACGACCGGACACATAGGCGGCCCCTACGGCGCGTTGCTCGACGCATCGACCGACCTTGGCCCGGCCCGCGAGGGGCTGGTTCGGGTCACCGCCGAGTTGGGGGACGCGGCGCCCCCCGCGCATTTGACGGATTGGGCTCTTCGCCAGGGACTTTCGGTGAAATGGCGGCAGGGTGACCGCTGGGCGGTGCTGCAGGGTCCGCCGCAGGCGCTGGCCGATTCACTGCGGATTGAGATCCGCAATTACCGCGGCCCCCAAGGCCAGGTGTTCTACGCCTCACCCCAGCAGCCGGAGCTACCCGCCCTCGAGGAAACCGAAGCGGTCGCTTTGGGCCGGGTGCTGGGCTACACACCGTTCCGCGACGCGCAGCGGTGGATGCTTCCCCTCGAGGTGCCTGGCCGCGGGCTGACACCCGATGCGCTGATGCGGACCTACAACATCGACACCCTCCACAACGAAGGCTTCACCGGCAAGGGCACGACCGTCGTCGTCTTCGCCTTCGACGGCTTCGATCAGGCCGACCTCGATAAGTTCTCGTCGTCGTTCGGTCTGCCGCGGTTCGTCCCGGAGGTGGTCGGCGGCCAGCCGCCCAGCCGACGGGGCGAGGCGACCATGGACCTCGAAGTGATCCACGCCGTCGCACCAGATGCCAGGAAGGTCCTCATCAACGCCCGTCCGACTGTTGAAGGCGACGGTTCCTACACCAAGATCGCCGAGATGATGGAGGACGCCGACCGCCGGTACCCGGGCGCGGTGTGGAGCTTCTCCATCGGCTGGGGGTGCGACCGGCTGATCACCGCCGCCGACCTTGTACCGGTGCGCGAGGCACTGGCCAAGGCCACGTCCAACGGCACCGCGGCCCTGGACGCCAGCGGCGACCTGGCCGGTCTGGAGTGCAAGGGCGGGCAGGAGTGGTCCGCGGCGCCGCACGCCGATGACACCGGACTGGACGCGGTGGCGTCGCTGCCGGAGATGACCAACGTCGGCGGCACTACCTTGTCGACGGATTCCGACGGTGGCTGGCTTGCCGAGCAGGCGTGGTTCGACGGTCCCCTGTCGCAGGGATCCGCCGGGGGCGTCTCGGCACTCTTCGACCGTCCGGATTGGCAGCGCGCATTGGATGTGGGAACCGGGCGGGGCCGGCGACTGACGCCCGACGTGTCGGCCGTCGCCGATCCTTTCACCGGGGTCCGGATCGTGTTCGACGGGCAGGACATCGTGGGTGGCGGCACGTCGCAGGCCGCGCCGATCTGGGCCGGCATCGCGGCGGTGATGAACCAGTACCTCACCGAACAGGGCGGCCGCCAGGTGGGACATCTCAACCCGTTGCTCTACGCGGTGTCCCAGGGCGCCCGGCGGCCCGGTTTCCGCGACATCGTCCTCGGCGGCAACGCGGTGGCCAACGCCGGACCCGGCTATGACCTGGTGACCGGACTGGGCACCCCGGACGTCAACAACCTGGTGCAGAACATCCTGGTCCTGCAGAAGTTGCTGCCGTGACCGCCGCCGGCACCGTGTCGACGACGGACTGCCCGCGCTGTGAAGCGGCCGTACCGGACGGGAACTTCTGCGGTGTGTGTGGCTGCGGGCTGCATCGGGACACCAAGCCGAACCGCAGTCCGATCTGGTTGCGGCCCATGGTGTTCACCGCAGCACCCGGACAGGGTGTTCTGCAGCCGCGTCTGACGAGTTCGCTGTTCCCCCATCTCCCGGGTCGATCACGCAAACCCTTCCTCGTCGTGCTGATCGTCGCAGTACTCGGTTTGATGGCTTCGGCGATCCTGCGGTTGCCTGCGATCGGCATCGCGATCGCCGCCCTGAGTTTGCCGCTGCTCTTCGTCCTCTACCTGCGAGCGTCCGGAGCCGGCGCTGACATCGCCCGCGGGACACTCGTCCTCGCGGCGCTGATGGGCACGGTTCTTGGTGTCGGCTGGGTGCTGGTGAGCGCTCAGTTCGTGGTGCGGACCTACGGCGTCCCGATGACCGTCGGGCTGGCACTGCACCATCTGGTGCAGGAAGGCTTCCTCATCCCCACCGTCGGCATGGTGCTGATGGTCATCCCCACGGCCATCATTCGGCTGCTGGCGGCCGGTCGCGCTGAGCCGCGAGAATCCCTCGACGGCTTCGTGATCGGAGCCCTGGCCGCGTTGGCGTTCGGCGCAGCCGCCACCCTGACCCGACTGGCGCCGCAGATCAACACCGGGCTGATCGCGCACGCACGACCGGTGAAGAGTCTGGTGGTCGAGGTGGTGCTCTGCGGTGTGACGGTTCCGATCAGCGCGGCGGCCGCCGGGGGCATGGTCGGAATCGCACTGTGGTTCACCCGCCCACCGGACACACATCGCGACCGGGTGCGGGCGGTCATTGTGTTCCTGGCCGCCGCGGCGCTGTTGATTCACGGCGCCGTCGGGGCCGTCGACATCATCGGCATGTCACAGCTGATCATGCTGACGCTGCATCTGGTCATGACCGTGGCCGTGTTGGTGATGCTGCGCATCGTTCTGCAACTGGCGCTTTTGCACGAACAGCACGATCCCATCCGGCCCGATCAGCCGCTGCTGTGCACGCACTGCGAACACGTCGTGCCCGACATGGCGTTCTGCGCCGCGTGCGGTGTGGCCACCCGCGCCTCGTCGCAGCGGTCGCGCCGCCGCCGACGGGGTGTGGCGCGCCCCGAGGCGGCGGGAGCCCGCGAACCCGGGGCATCGGACCGGATCTATCCGGGCTTCGCCCTGCCCGACGGTGAGTACATCGCCCCCGCACTGCACTCGCCACGCATGCGGTGGCTGCTCAGTCGCTGGGGTGTGGTGCTGGCTGCGGCGTCGGCGTCACTCGCGGGCCTGGCGTTGGTTCTCACACCCAAGCTCGCGCACTACACGTGTCCGCCCGACTGCGGGAAGCCACCCACCGGTACACCGGTCATGGCCCTGCCGAGATTCCAGCCCGCTGACGGGGGTTTCTCAGTGGCCTACCCGCCGCCCGGGACGGCCTACGCGGTGACGACCGCCGCCAACGGTGTCACGGCGCGCTACATCGCCGGCGACGGCGGAGTGATGCAACTGTTCTCCGAACCGGCCAACGGCCGATCGGCTCCTGAGGTCACCCGAGCGATCCTGAAACGCACCTATCCCGACGCCACGGTGGCCTATCAGATCCCCAATGCGATGGTCGGCTACCAGCCCGGCTACGGCGAAGTCGCCGACGACTGGCCGCAGAACTCAACCGCCGGCTACAGCCGCGTCCGGGTGGTGATCATGGTGGCGGTGAAGAACGACCTCGCCCTGGTCGCGTTCGGCACCGGGCCCTACCACGCCTTCGGGCCGGATTTCGGCCCCGGTCCCCCGTCCGGCGCCAATCTGGAGCTCGCCCAGGACATGGCCAAATACGTCAACAGCTTTAACTGGAAGGGCGACCCGGATCGCTGAATGCCGTTCAGCCCCAGCCTAGTTCGTGCAGCCGCTCATCATCGATGCCGAAGTGATGAGCCATCTCGTGGATCACGGTGACCGCCACCTCCTCAACAACGTCCTGCTCACTGTCACAGATCGCGAGCAGGCTCTCCCTGAAGATGGTGATGGTGTCCGGCAGCGCACCGGCGTACATGCTGTCGCGTTCGGTCAATGCAATGCCCTCATAGAGACCGAGGAGTTCGGGGTCATCGGGATCACGCTCGCCGATGAGCACCACGACGTTGTCGGCAGCATCTGCCAGTGCGGACGGAATGAGGTCGAGCGCGTCGGACACCAGTTCCTCGAAACGCTCCGCGGACATCCGGACTCCCACGACGACGCCCGCCCTGCTATCCGGGCGGCAGCGGGAGGTTCAGCCGGCCCTCCGGAATCGCCGGCGGTGGAATCGGCGGTTGGCCGTTGATCAGCAGGGGGCCCTTGGCGCTGTTGATCAGGGTCGCCCATCCGCCGTTACCGAGGGTGGCGCCGATACTGCAGGACACCTGACGGCTCCCGGCGCTCCAGCTCGGCAGCGACACCGTGCTGTAGATCAACGTCAACGTCGTGTCGCGCAGTTGCACCGGCGCCAGGTAGGCGTCGGTCATCCGGTTGCACGCCTCCTTGATGAAGGCATCCTGATCGGCATCCGGCGGCAGCACGTCGGGGAACTTCTCGGCGAGGTTGACCGCGCCGGTGACCTCCATCGCGTGCGGCACCGAGCAGTCAACCGGCGCGTCGTTGGGTTGATTGGTCGACGGGTCGATGCCGAGGCAGGTGCCGGTCGGCCAGATCTTGGACTGGTCCAGCTCGGCGATCCTTCCCTGGAACGCCAACTGCTGGTTCCCCGGTCCGGGCAACTGCAACCCGCACAGCATCCGGCGTTCGCCGGAGTGCTTCCATGCCTTGTCGCCGGCCCACAACAGGCTGATGCTGAACCTGCTGTTCGGGTCGTACCTGGTGCCCAGGTACTGCTTCACGGCGGGTTCACACTGCTCGAGGCTGATCTGCTGGATGCGCGCCGGTGGCGGCGGATCGGCATCGGGGCCGTACTCGGTCCCCGGGTAGGCACGCATATCGACCGATTCAGCGACTTCGAAGCGGTGCTCGCCGTTGCAATCCACCACCGCCGCGGCATCGGGGGCGTTGTCGGGCCAGTTGAGGCAATCGCCCGCCTTGGCGTCGGCGAAGGCCGGACTCGACGCCAAGGGGCCCTCGGCGATACCGGTCGCGGCCAGCGGACCCCGGTGGGTCATCGGCAGTGCGGTCGCCAGTCCGGCGATCAGCAGACCGCCCAGCGCGGTGAGCAGCAGCGTACGACGGGTCGAGGTGGCGTGAAGTGGCCCGGCGCCCGCCGGCTGGGGATCGTCGGCGCCGGCCTCGTCACGCTCGGATAGCTGCAACATCGCCAGTCATTGTGACAGGCCCGCGCCGACGGGTGACACGCGACGGCCGCGGCGGGTTACGGGGTTGTGCTGTGCGGTGCGAACCTGGCGAAAGTTAGGGTTCAGGACGTGATCGACCTGAAGTTCGCTCGCGAGGACCCTGAGGCGGTCCGCAGGTCGCAACTGCACCGCGGCGAGGATCCCGGCCTGGTGGACGTGTTGCTCCGTGCGGACGCCACGCGCCGCAGTGCGATCTCGGCGGCCGACACCCTGCGGGCCGAGCAGAAGGCGGCCAGCAAGAAGGTCGGCGCCGCTGCGCCCGAAGAGCGTGCAGCCCTGCTGGAACACGCCAAGGAACTCGCCGCCGCAGTCAAGGAGGCCGATGCCCGCCAGGAGGCGGCGGAGGCCGCGTTCACCGCAGCCCACCTGGCGATCGGCAACGTCGTCCTCGACGAAGTCCCGGCAGGGGGCGAGGACGACTACGTCGTGCTCGACGTCGTCGGGAATCCGCCGGCGATCGAGAATCCACGGGACCATCTCGAACTCGGAGAGGCACTCGGGCTGATCGACACCGAACGCGGCGCCAAGGTGTCGGGCTCGCGGTTCTATTTCCTCACCGGTGCAGGGGCGCTGCTTCAGTTGGGTCTGCTCCAACTCGCAGTGCGCATGGCGGTCGACAACGGCTTCACCCTGATGATTCCGCCGGTCCTGGTCCGCCCCGAGGTGATGGCCGGCACCGGTTTCCTCGGCGCCCACGCCGAGGAGATCTACCGGATCGAATCCGATGACCTCTACCTGGTGGGCACATCGGAGGTTCCGCTCGCCGGTTATCACTCCGACGAGATCCTCGATCTGTCCGACGGACCGCTTCGCTACGCGGGTTGGTCGTCGTGTTTTCGGCGGGAGGCCGGCAGCTACGGCAAGGACACCCGCGGCATCATCCGGGTACATCAGTTCGACAAGGTGGAGGCCTTCATCTACTGCCGGCCCGCCGACGCCGAGGCTGAGCACCGCCGCCTGCTGGACTGGCAACGCGCGATGCTGGAGTTGATCGAGGTTCCGTACCGCGTGATCGACGTCGCCGCGGGCGATCTCGGTATGTCGGCCGCCCGCAAATTCGACTGCGAGGCATGGGTGCCGACTCAGCAGACCTATCGCGAATTGACCTCGACATCGAACTGCACCACCTTCCAGGCGCGGCGGCTGTCCACCCGCTATCGCGAAGAGAACGGTAAGCCGCAGATCGCCGCGACACTCAACGGAACCCTTGCGACCACCCGTTGGCTCGTCGCCATCCTGGAAAACCACCAGCAGCCCGACGGCTCCGTGCGGGTGCCGGCCGCGCTGGTGCCCTTCGTGGGCACGGAGGTGCTGACGTAGGTGATCGAGCTCGACCTCGATGAACTACGGGGCTGGTTCGGTTTCGGCGTCGCCGGTAACTTCGCCGGCCACCTCGAACAAGCGGGGGAGGCAGTCGATTTCACCAATGTCGCGAGCCCCGGTGACGCCCCGAAGGGCATCTTCCCGTGGTACGCGCCCGGAAACGACGGCTTCCTCGGGGAGTTCCCGCTTTCCCACGACACGCTCATCCTGCCGCACACCACCGACGTTGAGGGGCCGCTGAATCTTCAGATCGAACCGGAGGTGGGACTGGCCTGCGAGGTGGTGTGGATCGGCGACACCGTGGTCGAGTTGCGGCCTTTCGCACTCGGTGCGTTCAACGATTGTTCGATCCGCAGGCCGAATGCTCCGAAGATCAGCAACAAGAAGAACTGGGGCCCCGCGTCCAAAGGTGTTGCGCACGAATTCTTCGGGATCGGCGACTTGACGCCGACGGGCCCCACGGCGACGATGCGACTGCTTTGCCATCTGCGGACCGCCGACGGCGTGCACCACGAGTACGGCGTGGACAGCCCGCTTCTCGGCTACTCCTACTACGGCGAGGTGCTGCTCGACTGGATCGTCGACAGGCTGACCAATCAGAAGGGTTCCCCCGACACCCCGCTTGAGGATGTCGGTGCGCTGATGGTCGGCTGCGGCCGGCCCCGCAACGTGCTCATCGGGATCGGCGCCACCCGGTACACGGCGCTGGGTGAGTCGACGTATCTCAAGCCCGGCGACGAGGCGATCGTCCGGGTCTACGACACCGCCGGCGAGGACTTCTCCGAACTGAGGCAGCAGGTCGGGCAGTACTCCGGCTCAGCGATCATTTGAATTCAACGATTCATTAAAATTCAACGATCCATTGAAATTCAACGATCCATTAATTCGGCGAAGACGTTCAGGAACAACTCGGGATCCTCCGGTGTGAATGCCGGACTCGGCCACGTGCCGGGCACGTCAAGGGTGACCAGCGTGGACTTCAGCGGCCGCCGCATGTCCAGCGGCAACCAGCGCCGCAGGTCCGAACTCCCCCAGATCCGGAAGCGCTGCAGCAGCACACCGAGTGACTCGGCCCGATACCCGCGGATGCTCTGCAGCGGAATGACCTTCGCGGTCCCGGATGGGAAGTGGTAGCGCCGCAGCGTCAAGGCATGCCGGTCGAGTTGGACCTGGCCGTCGTCGTAGTACTGAAGTGGTGGCCGGGTCACAGGCGGGAGCAACGCAACTGATGGCCCTTGCTGGTCAGGCAGCGGCCGGTATCGAGGTCCCATTTCCAGCCGTGCAGATTGCAGGTCAGGGTCGACCCCTCGACCACGCCGAACCGCGAGAGGTCCGCTTTGAGATGCGGACAGCGGCGCTGCACCTCATAACCGTCGAGGGTGACCGTCGACGTGTCGTCGTGCGCCTCGGCGAACCAGCCGTCGGCGTAGGCGATGCGCTCGTCGGTGAGGCATTTGAAGAAGGTGTAGAGGTACTCGTTGTAACCGCCGACCCGCCACGCCTTGAAGCGGGTGGACAGGAAGATGGTGTTGACCCAGTCGGGCTCGTCGTCACGCAGCACCGTACGCACCAACTCGGGCGCGATCTCGAAGCCGTAGCGGAATTTCTCGTCGGGAACCGGCTCGCGCACGGCACGCTTCGGGAAATCGAGCACAACGGTCTCCGGACCCATCGTCAACTCGACCGGATATCCGATGCCGTCGCAGATCTGATCGCTTGCCAGCATGATCGGCTCGAACTTCGTGCGCAGCGGCTCCAGCAGCGGCTCCCCCGCCGCCGGCGCCCAACTCGCCTTCGCCGCTGCCAGCACCGGAGCCATCCGCTGTGCGTAATCGGCGATGTAGGCCGCCTTGCCGGTGGTGAAGATGGCCTCGACCTCGTCGTCGGGGATCGGATGCGTCAGCGAGAGGAGTTGGGAACCGCGGAAGTCGGCCACCGAGCCCGGAATCATCAGCAGTCCCCCGCTGTGTCCGTGTAGCCGCAACTGCTCGAGGAAGACCATCTGGTCGGGAAAGATGTTCGCGGGGTCACCGTGGTCGTCGTTGAGGAAGCGCAGCTCCGGGTCGAGGAAGCACGGCGGCCCGGCTGAGGGGATCACCCAGGTGGCGTCGACGTCCGAGATGTACTGACGGCAACGGTCCATCCCCCGCTGTCGCTTCTGGGTCGCGAAGGCCTCCTTGGCCCGCTCGGGCATGTCGTAGACCATGGGATACCAGATCGCACCGGAGTACTGCGGCATGTGAACGTCGACCCCGCCGAATGCCTCCGTCAGCGAATCGAGAGTCAGCGGCCGGGAGTCGTTCATGTTGAACACCGTTGTGGTGCCGTCTGACACGACGATGCCGGAGTCACCGATCGGGCCGTCCGCCGGAGCGCGCAACGCGATGATCATCACATCGAGGGAACCCTTGGGACCTTCGACGCGGTGCTTGACCGAGTCCTCGGTCTCGAAGAAGTGATGGAAGCCCAGTTTCTCGAGTTCGCGTTTGAGGTCGGGCACCGGATAGTCCGGCAGCAGCACGGTGGCGTCCTTATTGACGTGCTCGGCGAGCAACCGCGGGTCGAAGTGGTCCTTGTGCAGGTGCGAGATGTAGAGGTAATCGCAGTCACCGATCGCCGCCCAGTCCAGGCCGGTGTTGTCCGGGAAGACGAACCACGATGCGAAGTAGGCCGGGTTCACCCATGGGTCGCACAGAATGCTGCCCGCGTGGGTGTCGATCCGAAACCCGGCGTGGCCGATGCTGGTGACCTGCACGAATTGCCTTTCCAACGGGGAACGCAGCCGCCTATGAGCTTAACCGGCCCCGGGTAGGCTGGCGCTGTGGAGCAGCCCTACGGAACCGTCATCGCTGCGGTGCGCACGCTGTGGCGCGTCCAGGGCCTGCGGCTCACTGTCACGGGGATGGAGCACCTACCGGCCCACGGTGGCGCAGTGGTAGCGATCAATCACACCGGTTACCTCGACTTCACTTTCGCCGGACTGCCCTTCTACAGCTTGCGTCCGCGGCGCCTGATGCGGTTCATGGCCAAGCAGGAGGTCTTCGATCACCGCATCACCGGGCCGATCATGCGCAGTCTGCGCCACATCCCGGTGGACCGGGACAGCGGCGCGGCGTCCTTCGACGCGGCGTGCCAGGCGTTGAAGGCAGGCGAACTGGTCGGTGTGTATCCGGAGGCGACGATCAGCCGGAGCTTTGAACTCAAGGAGTTCAAATCCGGTGCGGCGCGCATGGCCATCGCCGCCGACGTGCCGATCATCCCGCACATCGTCTGGGGCGCCCAGCGGATCTGGACCAAGGACCATCCGCGAAAGATGTGGCGGCCCAAGGTGCCGATCTCGGTGGCCGTCGGTGAGCCGATCCCGCCGACGCTGCCGGCCACCGAATTGACCGCGCTGCTGCGCTCACGGATGCAGCAGTTGCTTGAGGGAGTGCAGGAGGCGTACGGCCCGTACCCGAGCGGTGAGTTCTGGGTTCCGCATCGGCTCGGTGGCAGCGCCCCGACGCCGGCGCGGGCAGCCGAACTCGAAGCGGCCGAGCTGGCGGCCCGCGCCGAGAAGCGGCGCCGGCGCGACGGCGGGCCGACGGGTTAGCCACGATGGAGCCGGTCTTCCGCACCCTGGAGATCGCCGCGGCCGCCGCCGCCCGCGCGGTCGGCAGCGAGATCACCGTCGAGGGCCTGGAGAACATCCCGCTGCGCGGTGGCGCGGTGATCGCGATCAACCACACCAGCTACATCGACTTTCTCCCCGCCGGTCTGGCCACCCGCCGGCGCCGCAGACGGATCCGGTTCATGCTCAAGGCTGAGATGCAGGACGTCGGAGTCGTCAACTTCTTGATCAGGCACACCGGAGCCATTCCCGTCGACCGGTCCGCGGGCGCGGGCGCCTACGCGGAGGCGGTGCAGCGGCTGCGCGCCGGCGAACTCGTCGGTGTCTATCCCGAGGCCACCATCAGCCGGAGCTTCGAACTCAAGGAATTCAAGAGTGGCGCAGCACGGATGGCGCTGGAGGCCCGAGTGCCGATCATTCCGATGATCGTGTGGGGGGCCCACCGGATATGGACCAAGGACCATCCGAAACGCCTGGGCCGCAACAAGATACCGATGACGGTCCGGGTGGGCAGGCCGCTGCCGCCGGCCGGGACGGCCACGCGACTGGACTCCGCCCTGCGCACATCGATGACTGCTTTGCTGCATGAGGTTCAGCAGCAGTACCCGCATCCTGCCGGTGAGTACTGGGTGCCGCACCGGCTGGGTGGCGGCGCTCCCACACCGCTGCAGGCCCGGCTTCGGGAGGACGCAGAGATGGCGGCCCGTATGCGGCGCTCCGCGGAGCGCCACTGATGCTGCCCGCACTGGTCGCGACCGATGTCGACGGCACCCTGCTTGATTCGCGGGAGATGATCACCCGACGCACCCGAGACGCCGTCAGCGCGGCGGTCGCCGCCGGCGTGACCTTCGTGCTGGCCACCGGCCGCCCGCCGCGGTGGATACCGCCGGTGGTCGAGCAACTCGGGTTCGCCCCACTTGCGGTGTGCGCCAACGGGGCGGTGGTCTACGACGCGGCCACCGACCGGGTGATCTCGGCCCAGACGCTTCCCGTCGACGTCCTGTCCGAATTGGCCGAGATCGCCACTCGCGTCGTGCCCGGCGCCGGCCTGGCGGCGGAGCGGATCGGGAAATCCGCGCACGACAGCGCCACCCCGCAATTCGTCAGCGCGCCGGGCTACGAACATGCGTGGCTCAACCCGGACAACACCGAGGTGTCCTACGGGGATCTGCTGAGCGCGCCGGCCGTCAAACTCCTGGTGCGCAAGCCCGATATGCCGAGTTCCGAATTGGCTGCGGCGCTCATCAGACATGTCGGCGTGCTCGGCGACGTCACCTACTCCACCAACAACGGCCTCGTCGAGATAAGCCCAGTCGGCATCAGCAAGGCACTCGGCATCGAGGAGATCGCCCGGCCACTGGAGATCGGCTCCGATGAGGTGGTGGCGTTCGGAGACATGCCCAACGACATCCCGATGCTGCGGTGGGCCGGGCACGGAGTTGCGATGGGCAATGCCCACCCCGAGGCGATAGCCGCGGCCAACGAGGTCACCGCGCCCAACGACGATGACGGCGTCGCGCGAGTCCTGGAACGATGGTGGCTCTAGCTCGCGGTGGTCTGGATCCGGCTGAACCGCTCGAGTTGAGGCGGTGGACCATCGACCGACGGCGGAGGCAGCACCAGGCTGACGCCGTCGATCACCCTGATGACGTTGCGGGTCTGGCGATCGAAGTTCAGCGTCCCGTGCTGGAAGTTCTGCACGATCCACTCCGGCTCTGCGATCTCGCCACTCGTCGGCAGCCCGAGTGCGCCGCGTTCATAACCCAGCGAGGCCCACGCCTGATAGATCGCGCCGGTGAGCGGCTGCGCGCCGGTGTCGGGAGACCAGTACATCGCGCCATTTTCGAAGGTCGCGTAGCGCGCAGGTGCGTCGGCTACGGCCTCCGGTGACGTCGGCATCCCGAGCGGATTGGCCGCTGCGCCGTCGGCTTCCCAGCGAGTCAGGATCGCACCACCGCGCAGCGAGTCGATCGGATCAGGCGGCGCGTTGAATCGTGCTGCGACCCTGCGTATCTGGTCGAGTGCGGCATAGCCGAGATTGCCCGGGCATTCGGTGTTCCCGACGTCCCGGTGGGCGAAGATTTCCGGCAGCGTCACTGTCCGGCCACCGGGAACGACGGTGTACTGACCCCCGGCTGACGTCAGCGGGATCGTGGCGAGTGGGTCCACGTGGTCGAGGCTGAGTCGCCAGCCGAGCAGTCTGCCGACCATGGTGACCATGATGTCGGGCGGCGCCACGTCCTCGAAGTTGCCGAGCATGGAGACGCCCCACACATCACGGTTGAATCCACCGGTGTGCGCACCCATGACGTCCTTGGTGATTCCGCCGGCGCGCCCCTCGAAGACTTGGCCGTACTTGTCGACGAGTGCGTTGTAGGCGATGTCGCACCAGCCGAGTGTCATGGTGTGGTAGGCGTAGATCGCGCGGACGATCGCCGCGGAGTCTTCCGGTGCGTAGTCGTTGCCGGTGGCGGTGTGATGCACAACGGCGGCGCGTACCGAGTCTCCGTAGGCCGGGCCGCCGCAACGGCCGGCGCTCCCGGCCCCCCACTGTGCCCGGCTGATGACGTTCGGCGGTTGTCCGGGTGCCAGCGTGGCGGTGGGTGGCGTCCACTGGGCTTCTGCGGGGGCCTGCGGCGGGGTTATGAGGACGGCCGACATGGTCTGGTTCAGCGGTTCCTCGGCGTTGGCCGGGATGTAGCCGAGGTCCCGGCCGGCGTCGATTCCGGTCTGCAGTGGCTCGGTGGTCACGGGGGCGTCCTTGGGGCGGGTCAGGGCGATCTGCACGGCGGTGGTCGGACCGACGTAGACCGGGTCCGTCCCCCGGGGTCCGCCGATCTCGGTGTCGTCGGCGCCCGATTCCATGTTCTCGGCGGTGTACCAGGATCCCCAGGAGCCGTCGGGCCGCTTGGCGCGCACCCGTGCCGAGGTACCGGACAGGTCGGTGCCCGTCAGGGCCACCATGGAGAACGGTGTCGACCGGGAGATCTCGCGGACCGTCTCGCCGCCGCCGACGCCGCTGAGCGGCTCGTGGGCCAGGACGGTGTCCTCCGCGCTCGGCGCACGGTGGTGCTCCGGTGTGCCCAGGGTCCATGGCACCACCAGGAGGGTTGCCGCGACGGCGGTGAAGAGGATCGTCGGCGCAGGTCGACGGGTCGTCACACCGCGATGTTACGTACGGGCTAGATGTTGCTGACGTTTCGACACGGGCAATTGATAAAGATGTGAAAGTTGATGAATGCAACGGCACCGCAGGGTGTGGTCCCCTGCGGTGCCGTTTTGGAGAAGGTTCTAGCCGATGGCTGCGGCGTCGCCGGCCGCCGTCGCGACAGGTGCGGCCGCCGCCGCGGGTGCCGCCGCGGCGGCCCCGGCGTTCTGGATCGCCTGGGTGATACCCGGCATCACCACGCCTTTGAGCAGGTCAATGGCTTGACCGACGCCCAGCTGGTTCGCCGCGCTGCTCAGGTCGCTGATGATGCCGCCGGAGCCGGTCGCCGGGGTGGTCAACGGGCCGCCCAGCGAGGGATCTCCCAGGATCGGGTAGGTCCCAGCCACCGGTCCCAGCGGAGCGCTGATCGGCTGCTCGGTGGGCAAGCCGATTCCCGGAGCCAGCGGGCTGGTCAGGGCGGGATTGGTCAGGGAAGGAGTGGTCAGGGAAGGAGTGGTCAGGGACGGACTGGTCAGCGAGGGGAGCGAGGGGATGGTCCCGATCTGGGGTGTGGTGAGTCCCGGCGTGGTGAGCCCCGGGCTGGTCAGCGCGGGGTCGGTCAGCGCCGGCGTCGCCGCAGCGGCGCCGGGCAGCCCGGGCGTGGTCAGTCCCGGCGTGGTGAGCCCGGGTGTGGTGAGCCCCGGTGTGGTCAGGCCCGGTGTGGTCAGGCCCGGCGTGGTGAGCCCCGGTGTGGTCAGGCCCGGCGTGGTGAGCCCCGGTGTGGTCAGGCCCGGTGTGGTCAGGCCGGGTGTGGTCAGCGAAGGCCCGGTCTGGACGGGCTGAGCGCCGGCCGGGCTCAAGCCGGTCGGCAGCGGCGGAATGTTGATTCCGAACTGCGAAAGGCCGGCCTGAAGGGCCGACATGATCTCGTTCGGCAGGTCGGTCACGACCGCGGCACGGGTGAAGTCCCGCTGCTCGGGCTGGCCGTTGGTCAGTTCCAGCACACCAATAACCGCAAACGGGCTCGCGACGGCCAGGGCGGCGACCGCGCTCATAGCTGTCGAGATGTTGCGTCGACGTCGATTCGGCACGGAAGTCTCCTCAATCTGAACTATGTGCGGCTCAAAATTTTTGAACCTTTCGCGTCATCTCCGACCGTGGCGAGAGCCGTTGCCGAAGGCGACACACTGATGGTAGAGCTGAGGCTGGTGGTACTGGAGTGACGATGCGCAATCGTGAACGAATTGCGACCTAGCGCTGCTCGTCAACCGCCGCCCCGACGGCTCGGTTAGCCGCGGTCACCGAGTTTCGCGATGCCCTCGGCGCCCCTGCGGTCGGATAACCTTTGACCTGATGACAACCGCTCGGTTCGACCTCTTCGTCGTCGGGTCCGGCTTCTTCGGCCTGACCATCGCCGAACGGGCGGCCACCCAACTCGGCAAGCGGGTCCTCGTCATCGAGAAGCGGCCGCACATCGGCGGCAACGCCTATTCCGAGCCCGAGCCGCAGACCGGCATCGAGATCCACCGCTACGGCGCACACCTGTTCCACACGTCGAACACCCGGGTATGGGATTACGCGCGCCAGTTCACCGAATTCACCGGGTATCAGCACCGGGTGTTCGCCCTCCACGGCGGGCAGGCCTACCAGTTCCCGATGGGGTTGGGCCTGGTGTCGCAGTTCTTCGGCCGCTATTACAGCCCGGATGAGGCCCGTGCCCTGATCGCCGGGCAAGCGGCCGAGATCGACACCGCGCTGGCGCAGAATCTCGAGGAGAAGGCCATATCGCTGATCGGGCGGCCGCTCTACGAGGCGTTCGTGAAGGGCTACACCGCAAAGCAGTGGCAGACCGATCCCAAGGAGTTGCCGGCGTCGACGATCAACCGGCTGCCGGTTCGGTACACCTTCGACAACCGCTACTTCAATGACACCTATGAGGGCCTGCCCGTCGACGGCTACACCGCGTGGCTGGAGAACATGGCCGCAGATGACCGCATCGAGGTGCGCACTCACACCGACTGGTTCGACGTCTGCGATGAGCTCCGAGCAGCAAGCCCCGATGCTCCCGTCATCTACACCGGTCCACTCGATCGCTACTTCGAATACTCCGAGGGCCGATTGGGCTGGCGCACCCTGGATTTCGAGCTCGAAGTGCTTGATACCGGCGATTTCCAGGGCACGCCGGTGATGAACTACAACGACGCCGACGTGCCGTTCACCCGGATTCACGAGTTCCGGCATTTCCACCCGGAGCGGGACTACCCGGCGGACAAAACCGTGATCATGCGTGAGTACTCGCGCTTCGCCGACCCGGAGGACGAGCCCTACTATCCGATCAACACCGACGCCGACCGTGCTGTGCTCGCGGCTTACCGGCGGCGGGCGAAGGCGGAGACCGCCGCGTCGAACGTGTTGTTCGGCGGCCGGTTGGGTACCTACCAGTACCTTGATATGCACATGGCCATCGCCAGTGCCCTGAACATGTACGACAACATCCTGGCTCCGCATCTGCGCGATGGTGCGCCGCTGACGGCCAGCGGTGCGGACGGCGAGGAAAGCTGCAATCCATGAGTGAGATCCCCTCCGGCCCGATTCCACCCGGTGAGTCGCGTGCCGTCAGTCTGCTGGCCCGGGTGATCCTGCCGCGGCCCGGTGAGCCACTCGACGTGCGCAAGCTCTATATCGAGGAATCGGAGACCAACGCCCGTCGCGCGCACGCGGCAAGCCGAACCTCCCTGCAGATCGGTGCGGAATCGCAGGTGTCCTTCGCCACCTACTTCAACGCTTTTCCGGCGAGCTATTGGCGCCGCTGGTCGACGCTGACGTCGGTGGTGCTCAGGGTCGAGCTCACCGGCAGTGCTCGCATCGATGTCTATCGGTCGAAGGCCACCGGTGCGCGGATCAGCGTGGGGGGCACGGGTATCGCCAGTGCCGACGCGTCCACGCCGGCCGCCTCGGAGTTCGAGGTGGAACTCGAACCCTTCGAAGACGGCGGCTGGATCTGGTTCGACATCACCACCGACAGCAAGGTGACGTTGCACAGCGCCGCCTGGTACGCCCCGGTGCCCGCACCCGGCCGCGCCAATATCGCCGTCGGGATTCCCACGTTCAACCGTCCGGCGGACTGCGTCAACGCCCTGCGCGCACTGACATCCGACCCCCTCGTCGACGAGGTGATCGGGGCGGTCATCGTCGTCGACCAGGGCACCGACAAAGCCAAGGACAACCCCGGTTTCGCTGACTCGGCGGCCGCACTCGGCCGCCGGCTGTCGGTGCATGACCAACCGAATCTCGGCGGCTCGGGCGGCTACAGCCGCGTGATGTATGAGGCGCTGAAGAACACCGACTGCGAACAGATCCTGTTCATGGATGACGACATCCGCATCGAACCGGACTCGATCCTGCGCGCACTGGCTCTGAGCCGGTTCGCCAAGTCTCCGACGCTCGTCGGCGGCCAGATGCTCAATTTGCAGGAGCCCTCGCATCTGCACGTGATGGGGGAGGTGGTGAATCGGGCGAACTTCATGTGGACCAACGCCCCGTTCACCGAATATGACCACGACTTCGCCGAGTACCCGCTGGCCGGCGAGGAGACCGAGGAGCGCAGCAAGCTGCTGCACCGCCGCATCGACGTCGACTACAACGGCTGGTGGATGTGCATGATTCCGCGTCAGGTCGCCGAGGAACTCGGTCAGCCTTTGCCGCTGTTCATCAAATGGGACGACGCCGACTACGGACTGCGCGCCGGCGAGCACGGGTACGGGACTGTGACGATGCCCGGTACCGCGATCTGGCATATGGCGTGGAGCGATAAGGACGACGCCATCGACTGGCAGGCCTACTTCCACCTTCGCAATCGGCTTGTGGTGTCGGCGTTGCACTGGGACGCTCCGGTGGGTGGCTTGCTCAAGAGCTCTCTGAAGGCCACCATGAAACATCTTCTCTGTCTTGAGTATTCGACAGTGGCCATTCAGAACAAAGCGATCGAGGATTTCCTCGCCGGCCCCGAGCACATCTTCTCGATTTTGGAATCCGCGCTGCCGGACGTGCGTGCACTGCGCGCGCAGTACCCGGATGCCGTGGTGCTCCCGGGTGCGACGGCACTTCCGGCGGCCAGTGGGCGTACGAAAGTGCACAAACCTCCGGTGATGCTGCCGGCCATCGGTCTGAGCCTCGCGCGCGGCGTGCTGCACCAACTCACAAGGGAAGACCCCGTTCACCACGGCCGCCCCCAGCTCAACGTCGCGACCCAGGATGCGCGCTGGTTCCTGCTGTGCAACGTCGACGGAGTGACCGTCACCACAGCCGACGGGAGGGGCGTCGTCTACCGCCAGCGCGACCGCGCCAAGATGCTCGCGTTGCTGCGTGCCTCGCTGCGCCAGCACATCCGTCTCGCACGCCGCTACGACCACATGCGAAAGGTTTACCGCGAGGCACTGCCGGTGCTGTCGAGCAAGCAGAAGTGGGAAACGGTGCTGTTCGACGGGTCCGCGAGTGACGCCTGAACCCACACCGAGCGGTGAGGTCGCCGCCCTAGTGGCCGTGCAGTCGGTGCTCGGCTCTGCACGCAACGTCGCGGTGTCCAGGGCGATGTCGCATTTCGGTGAGCACGCCGCCGGATGGCTGGCACTGTCGGGACTGGGAGCATTGCTGTCGCGGAGTCGGCGACGAGACTGGGTGCTCGTCGGCGTCGGAGCAGTGAGTGCACACGCCGCGGCGATCGCTATCAAGCTCGCCGTCCGACGCGCTCGACCGCACGACCCGGAGATCACGGTGAACGTCGGCACGCCGAGTGCGCTGAGCTTCCCGTCCGCGCACGCCACCTCCAGCACCGCCGCGGCTATGCTGCTCTGCCGGGCGACCCGCTCACCGCTGCCACTGGTCATCGTTCCGCTGATGGCGCTCTCACGGCTGGTGTTGGGGGTGCACTACCCGAGCGACGTACTTGCGGGCATCGCGGTCGGAGCCACCGTCGCCCGAGTCACCGCCCGGGTCGGTGGCCGAGATGGAGAGGGGACGCGCCCATGAGTGAGGTCACCGTCACCGGCCCGCCGAGCAACCTGTTCTCCGGCATCGTCAAGGCCATCCGGCCGCGGCAATGGGTGAAGAACCTGCTCGTTCTCGCCGCGCCGCTTGCGGCACTCGGCGGCGACGTGACCTACGACTACCGCTCGGTGCTCTGGAAGGTCGGCGTCGCCTTCGTCGCCTTCTGCATGGCGGCGTCTGCCATCTATCTGGTCAACGACGCTCGCGATGTGGAGGCCGACCGCGCGCATCCGACCAAACAGTTCCGCCCCATCGCGGCCGGAGTGCTCCCGGTCGGCCTCGCCTACGGCATCGCGGTCGGCCTTTCAGCGGCGTCGCTGGCGATCTCGTGGTGGGTGACCCCCCACCTGGCTCTGGTCATGGCGGTGTATCTGGCGATTCAGCTGGCGTACTGCTTCGGTCTGAAACACCAGGCCGTCCTCGACATCTGCATCGTCTCCTCCGGCTTCCTGATCAGGGCCATCGCCGGCGGTGTGGCGGCCGGCATTCCGTTGTCGCAATGGTTCCTGTTGGTGATGGCATTCGGTTCCCTGTTCATGGCTGCAGGCAAGCGCTACGCGGAATTGCAACTTGCCGAACTCACCGGAGCCAAGATCCGTAAGTCGCTGGAGAGCTACACCAGCACCTACCTGCGATTCGTGTGGACGCTGTCGGCGACGGCCGTGGTGCTCTGCTACGGCCTGTGGGCGTTCGAGCGTGACGGCGACTCCGGATCGTGGTTCGCGATCTCCATGGTCCCCTTCACCATCGCGATCCTGCGCTACGCGGTCGACGTCGACGGCGGACTGGCCGGCGAACCGGAGGAGATCGCGCTGCGCGACCGGGTGTTGCAGTTCCTGGCGTTGGCGTGGATCGGAACCGTCGTTGCCGCCGTCGTCCTCGGTTAGCGCCCCGGCGCCCGGCTACGTGGTGGCCGCCCGCGTCCATCCGGTGTTGGCCCGCCTGAGTCTGTGGTCCCGCCTGAGTCTGTGGTGCGGTGTCGCGGTGGTGTCCGCACTGTGGGGTTGGGGCATCTGGCAGCGGCGCTGGATCGCCGACGACGGCCTGATCGTGCTGCGCACGGTGCGAAATCTCCTGGCCGGCAACGGGCCGGTGTTCAACGCCGGCGAACGGGTCGAGTCCAGCACCTCCACCGCGTGGACGTACCTGGTGTATCTGGGCAGCGTGATCGGCGGTCCGCTCCGGTTGGAGTACGTGGCACTCGCACTGGCCCTCTTCCTCAGTGTCGCCGGGGTGGTGATGGCGATGCTGGGCACGGCTCGGTTGTGGGCACCGGCGTTACAGAGACGGCGGGCGCTGATGGTGCCGGCGGGCGTGCTGGTGTACGTCGCGATCCCGCCGGCCCGGGACTTCGCCACCTCGGGGTTGGAGAACGGTCTGGTGACCGCCTGGCTTGGATTGCTGTGGTGGATGCTGGTGGCCTGGTCCCAGCACCGGGGCGGCAGGGCGTTCACCGCGGCACTGGCGTTCCTCGCGGGTCTGAGTGTCCTGGTGCGCCCCGAGTTGGCGCTCATCGGCGGCCTCGCGCTGGCCATGATGGTGCTGGCAGCGCCGGATTGGCGCACCCGCGGACTGATCGTCGCGGCCGGTGCGGCACTGCCGGTCGGTTACCAGATCTTCCGCATGGGGTACTACGGACTGCTGGTGCCGCAGACCGCGCTCGCCAAGGACGCCTCCGGTAGCAAGTGGGATCAGGGGTTCGTCTACCTCGGCAACTTCGCCGGACCGTACGCGTTGTGGGTGCCGGCGGTTCTGCTCATCGCCCTGGCGTCGGCGTTGGCCTCGGCCCGGCCGGGGCGGTGGCACACCACCGCGGAGATGCGACGCCCAACCTCGGCGCGCCTGGCGCAACGCGTCCGCACGCCCGGTGCGGTGGTCGGCTTCATGCTCGTCAGTGGCGCGTTGCAGGCTCTCTACTGGGTCCGGCAGGGCGGTGACTTCATGCACGGCCGGGTTCTGCTCGCGCCCCTGTTCTGTCTGATCCTGCCGGTTGCGGTGGTTCCCTTGTCGCGCAACGTGTTCGGCAGCAACGACGTCATCCCCCGGTCCGCGGCCCTGCTCTGGTTGGCGCTGGGTGGCTGGGCGTTGTGGGCCGCCAACTCCGCGGGCATGGGAGCCGACGCCACCCGCGTCACCTACTCCGGGATCGTCGACGAGCGCCGGTTCTACTCGCAGGCCACCGGCCACGCACATCCGCTGACGGCGGCCGACTACCTGGACTACCCGCGCATGCGCGCGATCATCGTCGCGCTTAACAACACGCCCGACGGCGCACTGCTGCTTCCGTCGGGCAACTACGACGTCTGGGATGTCGTCCCGGCGTTACCTCCACCGCCGCCTCCGCCCGGTGTCCCGCTGGACACCTGGCGCCGCGAGGTCGCCCCGCACACGGTCTTCTTCACCAACCTCGGCATGGTCGGCATGAACGTCGGGCTGGACACCCGGGTCATCGATCAGATCGGTTTGGCGAATCCACTCGCCGCCCATACCGCCCGCCTCACCGACGGCCGCATCGGTCATGACAAGAACCTTTTCCCGGACTGGGTTGTCGCCGACGGGCCCTGGCTCAAGGAACGGCCCTGGATCCCGGAGTACCTGGACGAGGGATGGATCCGGGAGGCCCAGGCCGCGCTGGGATGTGAGCAGACCGCGGAGATGCTCAAGTCCATCCGTGACCCGATGACGCGCCCCCGATTCATCGGCAACCTCAATCGGGCATGGGAGTTCACCCGGTACCGCATCGACCGGGTTCCGCGCTATGAGCTCCTGCGCTGCGGGCTGCCCGAGCCTGCAGGCAAAGCAACTGATCAGCTGCCCTACACGGGTCTGCCGGCCACCGGTCCGTAGGGCCGTGCCGCCGGTCCGGCCAAACGCGGAACCGCCCTGCCAGCGGTGTGATTCACTACCAGCTATGAGCAGGCCGATCACACTGTTCCGGGCGCTGTGCGCCGTCATCCTCGCCAGCGGACTGTGGTCCGCCCCTGCGCCGGTGGCCTCCGCCGCCGGGGTCGAGACTCTGATGGTGCCCTCGGCCGCGATGGGCCGCGACATCCCGGTGGCGTTCCAGGGCGGCGGTTCCCACGTCGTCGTCCTGCTCGACGCCTTCAACGCCGGACCTGACGTGAGCAACTGGGTCACGGTCGGCAACGCCATGGGGGCGCTGGCCGGTTCCGGGCTCTCGGTCGCCGCACCGGCGGGCGGCGCGTACAGCATGTACACCAACTGGGAGCTCGACGGCAGCAAGCAGTGGGAGACCTTCCTGACCGACGAGCTGCCCAACTGGCTTGCGGCCAACAGGGGGATCGCCGGGGGAGGTAACGCGGTCGTGGGCGTCTCGCAGGGCGGCACCGCCGCGGTGACACTGGCGGCGTTCCACCCGGACCGCTACGGCTACGCCGGCTCGCTGTCGGGATACCTCAATCCCTCCGACACCTTCACCAACGGCATCATCTCCAACGCGATCAACTCCTCCGGCGGCAACATCGACGCGATGTGGGGTGCACCGCAGCTGGGGCGGTGGAAGTTCCACGACCCCAACGTGCACGTGAACCTGCTGGTCGCCAACAACACCCGGCTGTGGGTCTTCAGCCCCGCGGCGCTGTCGTGCTCGGATCCCGCCGCGATGGGCGGCGGCTGCGCCGAGGCCGCGGGCAGTGCCCGGACTTTCTACGCGCACTACCGCTCGTCGCGCGGCCGCAACGGGCACTTCGACCTCGGCGCGGGCGGAAACCACGACTGGGGCAGCTGGGCGGGACAGCTCGGCGCGATGGCCGGCGATATCAAGGCTGCGATCGGCTGAGCCGGCCCGTGCAGCAATTGAAGCGTTAACCTTCCGCAACCTCGGGGAAGCCGGACTCACGCTGGCCGATCGGTACTGTGATGGGGTGCGGCGCCCGTTCCCCGTTTCGCTCAGCAAATCCTCAGGCAGGCTCATCGCCGGCCTGATGACGCCCGCGCTGCTGGCCGGATGCGGGACCAGTGGGGACCTGATCAGCACGGTCGCCCTGCCGTCGCGGCAGTCGCCGGACTTCGTCGACGGGGTGGGCGTGGACGCCGGTCCCCCGACCCTGACCGCCGGCGGAGCGCTTCGTCTGACTGAGCCCCAACGCGGTTACCTCGACGATCTTCTGGCCGCCGGCATCCGCCCCTCCAGCGATCTGCGCGCGCTCAGCATCGGTTCCTACATCTGCCAGGCGCGCGCCGCCGGCCAGGGCGATCAGGCGGTGCGCGATTACGTGGCGCCGATGATCCGCAGCGACTTCGCCGATTCGCACGCCGCCACCCCGAAAGACCCCGGCGGTGTGCAGGCCGATGCCGCCATCACCGCCTATATCCGTTCCGCCACCCAACGACTCTGCTGAGGTAGGCCCCGCTAACCAATGGCCCGCAAGTCCGCAAGCAAGAACCGATCCAGCACCCGTCGCCGCCGGCACCGCATCCTGGCGCTCATCGCGGCCGGTGCCGTCACCGTCGTGGTGGCACTGCTCATCGCGATCATCGTGTTCGTTGTCCGGCGCCCGCCGCCGTCGACCACGGCGATCCCGCCGACGGCGATCCCGCCGAGCAGCCAGCCCACCAAGAAACCGCGTCCTGCTTTTCAGGACGCCAGCTGCCCGGACGTCAGCATGATGTCAATTCCCGGCACGTGGGAATCGTCGCCGACCGACGATCCGGCCAACCCCGGTCAGTTCCCGATTGCATTGCTGCTGAACGTGACTCGCCCCCTGGCTGCACAGTTCGGCCCGGATCGCCTGCAGATCTACACGGTCCCCTACACCGCTCAGTTCCACAACCCGTTCGCCGCCGATAAGCAGATGTCCTATAACGACAGCCGCGCGGAGGGCACCAAAGCCGCGGTGCAGGCCCTGACGGAGATGAACGACCGCTGTCCGCTGACGAGCTATGTCCTCGTCGGCTTCTCCCAGGGCGCTGTGATCGCCGGCGATCTGGCCAGCGATATCGGCAACGGACGCGGTCCGGTCGACGAAGACCTCGTTCTGGGCGTGACCCTGATAGCCGACGGGCGACGCCAGCCCGGGGTGGGCCTGGACATCGGCCCGGTCGCACCCGGCCAGGGGGCGGAGGTCACCCTCAAAGAGGTCCCCACCCTCTCAGCACTCGGACTCACGATGAGCGGCGAGCGCCCCGGCGGCTTCGGCGCACTGAGCAACCGGACCAACGAGATCTGCGCTCCCGGTGACCTGATCTGCTCGGCGCCGCAATCGGCGTTCAACATCACCAACCTGCCGCGCACCCTGGAGGTGCTCACGGCCGGGGCCGGGCAACCCATCCACGCGATGTACAACACGCCGGAGTTCTGGAACCTCGACGGCCGGACGGCGACGTCGTGGACACTGGACTGGGCGCGTGGCGTGATCGAGAACGCTCCTCGTCCGCCGCGCGGCTGACCTGGCGGCATGCTGCGGCGGCGGATTTGGATGTGCCGGGACGGGCGCCTAACATTAAGAACTTAATAAGATCGAGAAGAGCCGGGTGGCCCGGCCTCGCAGGTCCCCTGAGCAGGGACCTTGGCAGGGAAACCCTGCCGGGACTCTGTAGGATCTATGAGGTTTGGTGCCACGACGCCGGGGAGGACGCCGGGGACCGGTGGCGCGCCGCGACGCTGACGCCCATCGCGGGTCCGCGACAGGTCTGACGAGGAGAGTGGTATGCCGTTCCATAACCCGTTCATCAAGGACGGACGCATCACCTTCCCCGAGGGCGCCAGCCTGGTCAAGCACGTCGAACGCTGGGCCAAGGTCCGCGGCGACAAGCCGGCCTACCGGTTCCTGGACTTCTCCACCGAACGCGACGGTGTCGCCCGCGAGCTGCGCTGGAATGAGTTCGGTACGCGCAACCGTGCGCTCGGCGCGCGCCTGCAGCAGGTGACCGAACCGGGTGACCGTGTCGCCATCCTCTGCCCACAGAACCTCGAGTACCTCGTCGCGTTCTTCGGAACGCTGTACTCGGGCCGGATCGCGGTGCCACTGTTCGACCCCTCCGAACCCGGCCACGTCGGCCGTCTGCACGCGGTGCTCGACGATTGCCAGCCCTCGGCGATCCTCACCACCACCGACGCGGCCGAGGGCGTGCGCAAGTTCTTCCGCACCCGCCCCGCCAAAGAGCGCCCGCGCGTCATCGCCGTCGACGCGATTCCCGACGAGGTCGGTGCGACGTGGGAACACATCGACACCGTCAACGAGGACACCATCGCCTATCTGCAGTACACCTCCGGGTCGACCCGGATCCCCACCGGTGTGCAGATCACCCACCTGAACCTGGCCACCAACGTGGTGCAGGTGATCGAGGCCCTGGAAGGCGAAGAGGCCGATCGGGGAGTGTCCTGGCTGCCGTTCTTCCACGACATGGGTCTGGTCACCGCGCTGCTGCCGTCGCTGATCGGTCATTACTTCACCTTCATGACTCCGGCCGCGTTCGTCCGCCGCCCGATCCGCTGGATGCGCGAGATCGCCCGAAAGCCCGGCGACACCGGCGGCACCATCTCGGTGGCGCCCAATTTCGCCTTCGACCATGCCGCCGCACGCGGTCTGCCCAAAGACGGCGAGGAACCGCTGGACCTGTCCAACGTCAAGGCGATCCTCAACGGCAGCGAACCGATCTCGGCGGCCACCGTGCAGCGGTTCAACGACGCGTTCGGGCCGTTCGGCTTCCCGCGCAAGGCCATCAAGCCCTCCTACGGCCTGGCCGAGGCCACCCTGTTCGTGTCCACGACGCCGTCCTCGGACGAGCCGACGATCATCTCGGTCGACCGCGACGAACTCAACGCCGGCCGGTTCGTGCCGGTGCCCGACGACTCTCCCACGGCGGTGGCGCAGGCCGGCGCGGGCAAGATCGGCGTCGGTGAGTGGGCGGTGATCGTCGACCACGAGACCGCCAGCGAACTGCCCGACGGACAGATCGGTGAGATCTGGATCAGCGGCAACAACATGGGCACCGGCTATTGGAACAAGCCGGAGAAGACGGTCGAGACGTTCCAGAACACGCTCAAGTCGAGGACCACACCGTCGCACGCTCAGGGCGCCACCGATGACGCCACCTGGGTGCGCACCGGTGACCTCGGCGCCTACCACGACGGCGAGCTCTACATCACCGGGCGCACGAAGGATCTCGTCATCATCGACGGCCGCAATCACTACCCGCAGGATCTTGAGTACTCTGCACAGGAGTCCACCAAGGCGGTGCGCACCGGTTTCGTCGCGGCGTTCTCGGTTCCGGCCAATCAGCTGCCCGACGAGGTGTTCGCCGACGCCCACTCGGGTCTCAAGCGCGATCCGAACGACACCTCCGAGCAGTTGGTGATCGTCGCCGAACGCGCCGCCGGTTCGCACAAGATGGAGCTCGGCCCCGTCACCGACGCCATCCGCGCTGCGATCGCGGTCCGGCACGGAGTCACGGTGCGAGACGTTCTGCTCACCCCGGCGGGTGCGATCCCGCGTACCTCCAGCGGCAAGATCGGGCGCAGTGCCTCTCGATCGGCGTACCTGGACGGCAGCCTGCGCTCCGGGAAGGTGGCCAACGCCTTCCCGGACGAGGCCGACTGAGCAATCGGGATAAGGGTTTATGTCTGAATCGGATACGCCGGCACCGGACGAGGAGATCATCCCTGCCCCAGGGGGGGAGCTAGTCGAGCCGCGCACCGACATGACCGTCGCCGAGATGCGGCAGTGGTTGCGCAACTGGGTGGCCAACGCGACCGGACAGTCGCCGGACGCCGTCGACGAATCGACCCCGATGGTGGAACTCGGTCTCTCCTCGCGCGATGCGGTCGCCATGGCCACTGACATCGAAGACCTGACCGGCGTCACGCTGACCGCGACGGTGGCCTTCCGGCATCCGACCATCGAGGCACTGGCGACGGTGATCGTCGAGGGTGAACCCGAACTGGAGGCCGTCGACGGCGATGAGGACTGGAGCCGCCGTCGCGACGTGCCGGAGATCGCCATCGTCGGTCTGGCGACGCGGTTCCCCGGCGATATGAGCACCCCCGACGAGATGTGGCAGGCGCTGCTGGAGGGCCGCGACGCCATCACCGATCTCCCCGAGGGACGCTGGGCGGAGTTCATGTCCGAGCCCCGGCTGGCCGAGCGCATCGCCAAAGCGCGCACGCGTGGCGGGTACCTCAAGGACCTCAAGGGGTTCGACGCAGAGTTCTTCGCGCTGTCGAAGATGGAAGCCGACAACATGGATCCGCAGCAGCGGATGGCGCTCGAACTGACGTGGGAGGCGCTGGAGAACGCCCGCATCCCGGCGTCGAGTCTTCGCGGGGACAGCGTCGGCGTGTTCGTGGGCAGCTCCACCAATGACTACAGCTACCTGGCGATGATGGATCCGCGCACCGCCCATCCCTACGCCATCACCGGCACCGCGAGTTCGATCATCGCCAACCGCGTCTCCTACTTCTACGACTTCCGCGGTCCGTCGGTGGCCGTCGACACCGCATGCTCGTCGTCACTGGTCGCCGTCCATCAGGGTGTGAAGGCGCTGCAGTCCGGTGAGGCCGACGTTGTCGTCGCCGGCGGTGTGAATGCGCTCGTGACACCCGCCGTCACACTCGGCTTCGACGAGGTCGGGGGAGTGCTGGCCGCCGACGGCCGGATCAAGTCCTTCTCCTCCGACGCCGACGGGTACGCCCGCTCCGAGGGCGGCGGCATGCTGGTGCTCAAACGTCTCGACGACGCCCGCCGCGACGGCGACGAGATCATCGCGGTGATCGCCGGCAGTGCGATCAACCACGACGGCCGTTCCAACGGCATGCTTGCGCCCAACCCCGACGCACAGGCCGAGGTGCTACGCAAGGCGTACCGGGACGCGGGTATCAATCCGCGAACCGTCGACTACATCGAGGCGCACGGCACCGGCACCATCCTCGGCGATCCCATTGAGGCCGACGCACTCGGCCGAGTCATCGGCCGCGGGCGTGCCGCCGATGAGCCCGCACTGCTGGGCGCCGTCAAGTCCAACGTCGGCCATCTCGAGTCGGCCGCGGGCGCGGCGAGCCTGGCCAAGGTGGCGCTGTCACTGCGCAACAACAAGATTCCGCCGTCGATCAACTACGCCGGACCCAATCCCTACATCGACTTCGAGGCGATCCGGCTGAAGGTCGCCGACACCGTCACCGACTGGCCGCGCTACAGCGGTCACGCCATCGCGGGGGTGTCGGGATTCGGGTTCGGCGGCGCCAACGCACACGTGGTGTTGCGCGAGGTGCTGCCGGAGGACTTGATCGAACCGGAGCCCGAACCGGACACCGATGCGGCACCGGAGCAACCCGCCGCCGCCGCGGTGTACGTCGGCGGCGTTCTCGTCGAGGACGACGACGATGAGGACGTGATCGTCGTCGCTGGGGAGTACGACTTCGAGTACGGCGGCACCGAGGACGAGCCGGAACTGCCCGGGCTCACCGACGAGGCGCTGCGGCTGATCGAGCTGGCGCGCGAGGAACTCGAGAGCGAAGAGCTCCCCGCGCCGGTGGTGCCGCTGGCGGTGTCGGGTTTCCTCACCTCGCGTAAGCGGGCCACCGCTGCGGAACTGGCCGACTGGATCGACAGCCCGTCGGGCCGCGCCGCATCGCTGGAGTCGATCGGGCGCGCGCTGTCGCGGCGCAATCATGGCCGTTCCCGCGCGGTGGTGATGGCGCACGACCACGACGAGGCGGTCAAGGGTCTGCGGGCGATCGCCGAGGGCAAGCAGAGCCCGCTGGTGTTCAGCGCGGACGGCCCGGTGAGCAACGGGCCGGTCTGGGTGCTCGCCGGCTTCGGTGCGCAGCACCGCAAGATGGGCAAGAGCCTCTATCTGCGCGACGACGTCTTCGCCGACTGGATCAACAGGGTCGACGCCCTGATCCAGGACGAGCGCGGCTATTCCATCCTCGAACTGATCCTCGACGATTCGATCGACTACACCGATCAGACCTGCGAGTACCCGATCGAAGTGGTGCAACTGGTCATCTTCGCCATCCAGATCGCCTTGGGCGAACTGCTCAAACACCACGGCGCCAAACCCGCCGCGGTGATCGGCCAGTCACTCGGCGAGGCCGCGGCGGCCTACTTCGCCGGCGGTCTGTCCCTGGCGGACGCCACCCGGACGATCTGCGCGCGGTCACACCTCATGGGTGAGGGCGAGGCGATGCTCTTCGGCGACTACATCCGGTTGATGGCACTCGTGGAGTATTCGGCCGACGAGATCGCCGAGGCGTTCTCCGACTTCCCCGGCCTTGAGGTGTGCGTCTACGCCGCGCCGACCCAGACCGTGATCGGCGGGCCGCCGGCCGAGGTGGATGCGATCATCGAACGCTGCGAGACTCAGGGCCGCTTCGCCCGCAAGTTCGCGACCAAAGGCGCCAGCCACACCACGCAGATGGATCCGCTGCTCGGTGAGCTGGCGGCCGAACTGCAGGGCATCGCGCCGGGGCCGCTGAAGATCGGCTACTTCTCCTCCGTGCACGAGGGCACCCATGTCCGTCCCGGCGAGGTGATCCACGATGTGGACTACTGGCGCAAGGGGCTGCGGCACAGCGTCTACTTCACCCAGGGCATCCGCAACGCGGTCGACAACGGTCACACCACCTTCGTGGAACTCGCCCCCAACCCGGTGGCGCTCATGCAGGTGGGTCTGACCACGGCATCCGCCGGGCTTCATGACGGCCAACTCATCGCGACGCTGGCGCGCAAGCAGGACGAGGTCGACTCCGTCGTGGCCGCCATGGCGCAGCTCTACGTCTATGGTCACCCCCTCGATTTCCGCACGCTGTTCACCCCGGCCTGCGTTCCCCAGGACTACGCGGAGATCCCGCCGACGCGGTTCAAGCGCAAGGAGCACTGGCTCGGCGCGCAGTTCTCTGCTGACGGCTCATCGATGGTGCCGGGAACCCACGTCGCCATGCCGGATGGCAGACACGTCTGGGAGTACGCTGCGCAGGGCGCGACCGACCTGGGCTCACTGGTGAAAGCTGCTGCAGCACAGGTGATTCCCGATGCCGTACTCACCGCGTCCGAACAGCGCGCCGTACCTGGCGACGGCGCTCGCTTGGTCACCACCCTGACCAGGCATCCCGGTGGTGCTGCAGTCCAGGTGCACGCCCGGATCGAGGAGTCCTTCACTCTGGTCTACGACGCCATCGTCTCTCGCGCGGGCGGCCAGGCGGCGGGCTTGCCCGCCGCGGTCGCGACCGGTGTCGCCCTCGCCGCTCCCGTGCTCGCCGAACCGGCCGATCCGGAAGCGGTCGACGATGCGGCGATCCTGCATGACAATCTCGCCGCCGGCGCCGGAGTGGCGGCCTCGCTGGGCAAGTGGTCGGCGGACTCCGGGGAGTCGGTGCGCGCGCGGCTGGCATTGATCGTCGGCAGCGCGATGGGTTACGAACCCGAGGACCTGCCGTGGGAGGTGCCGTTGATCGAACTCGGCCTCGACTCGCTGATGGCGGTGCGGATCAAGAACCGCGTCGAGTACGACTTCGACATGCCGCCGATTCAGCTGACCGCGGTGCGCGACGCCAGCCTCAACGACGTGGAGGCACTGATCACCTACGCCGTCGAGCACCGTGACGAAGTGGTCGCACTGCACGAACACCAGAAGGGCATGACGGCCGAGGAGATCGCCGCCGAACAGGCCAAGCTGATGGCGGGCGAGATCTCTCCGGAACTTGCCGAGAAGCTGGCGGCCAAGCATCCCGAAGCACATTCGGCAGGCGACCCGAACATGCCGAACATCCCGCCGCCGCCGACGAATCCGGCGGGGCCCGACGCTCGCCCCACCGAAGAGGCCGAAGCGACGGCCGCCGGAGCCGCCGCGAAAGTCCTCACCCAGCAGGCGGTCGTCGAGGCGCTGGGCACCGACGTCCCGCCGCGCGAGGCCGCCGAACGTGTCACCTTCGCCACCTGGGCCATCGTCACCGGCAAGTCCCCGGGCGGGATTTTCAACGAACTGCCCAAGGTCGACGACGACACCGCCGCCAAGATCGCCGCTCGGTTGACGGAGCGGTGCGAGGGCACCATCACCGTCGAGGACGTGCGTGCCGCCGGCACCATCGAGGAACTGGCCTCCACGGTGCGCGAGTACCTCGAAGCCGGGGAACTGGACGGCTTCGTGCGCACCTTGCGCGCAAAGAAGGAGGGGTCCGGCCGGGTCCCGGTCTTCGCATTCCATCCGGCGGGTGGTTCGACGGTGGTCTACGAGCCTCTTCTCAAGCGGCTGCCCGCCGATACCCCGATGTACGGCTTGGAGCGTGTCGAGGGCTCGATCGAACAGCGCGCGGCCGAATACGTGCCGAAGCTGATGGAGATGAACGGCAACGGTCCGTTCATCCTGGCGGGCTGGTCCCTCGGTGGTGTTTTGGCCTACGCGTGCGCGATCGGGTTGAAGAAGGCCGGCGCCGACGTCCGCTTCGTCGGACTGATCGACACCGTCCGCGCCGGTGAGGAGATCCCGCAGACCTCCGAGGAGATCCGGGCCCGCTGGGATCGCTACGCGCTGTTCGCTCAGCGCACCTTCAACGTGGAGATCCCCGCGATCCCCTACGAGCAGCTCGAGCAGCTCGACGACGCCGGACAGGTGGAATTCGTGCTCGATGCCGTCAAGGCGAGCGGGGTCAACATCCCCGGCGGGGTCATCGAGCACCAGCGCACGTCATACCTGGACAACCGCGCCATCGACACCGCCAAGATCGAACCGTACGACGGCCACGTGACCCTCTATATGGCCGACCGTTACCACGACGACGCGATCATGTTCGAGCCCCGCTACGGCACCCGGCGGCCCGACGGCGGCTGGGGTGAATTCGTCGCCGACCTCGAGGTGGTGCCGATCGGGGGCGAGCACATCCAGGCCATCGATGAGCCGTACATTGCCAAGGTGGGTGCCCACATGAGTGAGGCCATCAACCGCATCGAGGCGCAGGAGAGCCAGTGACCAACCGCACCACCGCCGAGTTGCTCGCCGAACTGCGCGAGAAGCTCGAACTGGCCAAGGAGCCCGGCGGTGAGGCGGCCGCCGCCAAACGCGACAAACGCGGCATCCCCAGCGCGCGCGCACGCATCCACGAACTGCTCGATCCCGGCAGCTTTCTCGAGATCGGCGGGCTGGCACGCACGCCCGGCGACCCGAACGCGCTCTACGGCGACGGCGTGGTGACCGGCCATGGCACCATCAACGGCCGCCCGGTCGGCGTCTTCTCCCATGACCAGACGGTGTTCGGCGGATCGGTGGGGGAGATGTTCGGCCGCAAGGTCGCCCGGCTGATGGAGTGGGTCGCGATGGTCGGCTGTCCCATCATCGGAATCAACGACTCCGGTGGTGCGCGCATCCAGGACGCGGTCACCTCACTTGCCTGGTACGCCGAACTCGGCCGCCGCCACGAACTTCTGAGCGGCATCGTCCCGCAGGTCTCGATCATCCTCGGCAAGTGCGCCGGCGGTGCGGTGTACTCGCCGATTCAGACCGACCTCATCGTCGCCGTTCGGGATCAGGGCTACATGTTCGTCACCGGACCCGATGTCATCAAGGACGTCACCGGTGAGGACGTGACTCTCGACGAACTTGGCGGCGCCGACTACCAGGCGCGCTACGGCAACATCCATCAGGTCGTGGAGTCCGAGAAGGCGGCGTTCGACTACGTTCGCGACTTCCTGGAGTTCCTGCCCGCCAACACCTTCGACGATCCGCCGGTTATCAACCCGGGTCTCGAACCGGAGATCACGCCGCATGATCTCGAACTCGACAGCCTGGTTCCCGACGCCGACAACATGGCTTACGACGTGCACGAGATCCTGATCCGGATCTTCGACGACGGTGACTTCCTCGATGTCGCCGCCCAGGCCGGACAGGCGATCGTCACCGGGTTCGCGCGGGTCGATGGTCGGCCGGTGGGTGTGGTCGCCAATCAGCCGATGCACATGTCCGGTGCCATCGACAACGAAGCGTCCGACAAGGCCGCGCGTTTCGTCCGGTTCTGCGACTCGTTCAACGTTCCCCTGGTCTTCGTCGTCGACACGCCCGGTTTCTTGCCCGGGGTGGAGCAGGAGAAGAACGGCATCATCAAACGCGGCGGGCGCTTCCTCTACTCCGTCGTCGAGGCCGACGTTCCCAAGGTCACCATCACCATCCGCAAGTCCTACGGCGGGGCTTATGCGGTGATGGGCTCCAAACAGCTCACCGCCGATCTCAACTTCGCCTGGCCGACTGCTCGCATCGCGGTGATCGGAGCCGAGGGAGCCGCGCAACTCCTGGTCAAACGCTTCCCCGATCCCTCTGCGCCGGAGGTCCAGAAAATCCGCGCGGACTTCATCGAGGGCTACAACCTCAACATGGCGATCCCCTACATCGCCGCGGAGCGGGGTTTCATCGATGCGGTGATCGAGCCGCACCAGACCCGGCTGCTGCTGCGTCGTTCGATGCGGCTGCTGCGTGACAAACAGATCCAGCGCGTCCAGCGCAAGCACGGACTCATCCCGATCTGATGCGAACCCCGTGAGCGAGCCGGTTCGCCGGCTTTACATCTTTCCGCACACCGGGGGCTCGGCCGGCTTCTACGCACCGTTCGCCAAGGCGTTCACCGGTGCGACGAAATGCATCGCCGTGCAGTACCCCGGCAAGCGCGCCGGCAAGGACCTCTCGCAGTACACCAGCATCCCGGATCTGGCCGACCGGCTCTGCGCGATGCTGAAACCCGGCGAGAAGCAACCCGGCCCGGTGGCGTTTTTCGGGCACAGCATGGGAGGGCTGCTGGCATTCGAGGTCGCCGCGCGCTTCGAGCAGGCCGGCAATCCGGTCGCGGCGCTGTTCGTGTCGGCGATCGCCGCGCCGGGACTGTGGCCGCGCCGCGCCGAACTGTCCGGTTCGGATCAGCAGTTGCTGGCCCTGATCGCCGACGTCACCGGTGCGAACCCGGAGTTCCTCAACAACGACCAGTTCGCCGCCACCCTGCTGCCGACCCTGCGTGGGCTCAAGGCCATCGCGGCCTACGACCCCGCACCCGACGTGGTGATCTCCAGCCCGATCCACGCCCTGGTGGCCGCGGACGATCCGCTGGCCACCGCCGAGACGGTCTCGCCGTGGGCACGGCGCACCACCGCGCCATTCGATCTGACGGTCTTCGCGGGCGACCACTTCTACATCAACACCAATCTGCCCGAACTGTCGCAGTGGGTCGAAGAGCGGATACCCGGCCGCCAAGACCGAGTTTGCTAACCAGCCGACCATCGCTTGCTCGCGGCAAAGGCCGACCGCCCATGGGCGTTGATTGATCGCCCCTGCTAGAGGCCGGAATTTCCGGCGAAAATGACTTTTTTCGTACCTGTGGCAACCCCTGATCGGATGCCCAGCCTGCCGATTGATCCCCCCGCGAGTTCGCGGGATGGGCAGAAAATGCGAATTGCTGGTAGTTTCGACGAGATACCCCGCGCTGGGGGTGTGGGGATCCCGCCACGCGCGCGGCGACCGTCTCTCGTGGTTGGGCCTCAACGGCGTCCCGCTACCGAATTGAACACGCGAAGGGATTTCCGCCAGTGCCGACCACTGATCTGACGCCGACCACTGATCTGACGCCGACCACTGATCTGACACTGCCCGGCCTGTTGCGCCTGCGGGCCCAGACCACCGGCGACCGGCGCGCCTTCGCCTTCACCGACGGCGTCGTTCTGGGAACCGGACCCGAGGAGTCCCTGACCTGGAACCAGCTCTACCGACGGGTGCTGAGGCTGGCCGAGGAGTTGCGGCGGACCGCGACCAGGGGTGACCGCGTGGCGATCCTGGCCCCGCAGAGCCTGGATTACATCGTCGCCTTCTACGCCTCGCTGCAGGCCGGCATGATCGCCGTCCCGCTCTCGGTGCCGATGATGGGTGTGCACGACCAGCGGGTGGAATCGGCCCTGACCGACAGCGCCCCCTCGATACTGCTGACGACGTCCGCGGCGGTGGCCGATGTGAACAAGTACGCCAAACCGCACGGCGGCCGGCCCGCCCCGTCGGTCATCGAGGTCGACGTCGTCGACGTCGACGCCACCCGCACGCCCGACGAGACCGACGATTCCCGGCACGGCCCGGCGTACCTGCAGTACACCTCGGGTTCGACGCGCACACCCGCCGGCGTGATCGTCTCGCACCGCAACGTCATCGCCAACGTCGAACAGATCGTCGGTGACTACTTCATCGAATACGGCGGCACGGTGCCCGCCGAGACCGCGGTGGTGTCCTGGCTTCCCTTCTTCCACGACCTGGGTCTGATCATGGGCGTCTGCTCACCGCTGGTGACCGGATGCGACGCGGTGCTCAACAGTCCATTGGCCTTCCTGGCCAAGCCCGCTAGCTGGATCCAGCAGATGGCGCAGAACCCGCTGTGCTTCTCCGGAGCGCCCAACTTCGCCTTCGAGCTGGCCGCCCGGCGCACCTCGGATGCCGACATGGCCGGGCTTGACCTCAGCCGCGTGCACGGCATCCTCAGCGGGGCTGAACGCGTGCACTACGGGACCGTCAAACGCTTCATCGACCGCTTTGCGGAGTTCGGACTCACCGAGAAGGTCATTCGGCCCTCCTACGGGCTGGCCGAGGCGACGCTGTACGTCGCCTCCCCGCCGATCTCGGAGACCGTCCGCACCGCGCGATTCGATCTGGCGCAGTTGGCCACCGGCGTCGCGAAGCGTTGCGACTCCGAACCCGAGGGCCGAACCGAACTGGTCAGCTACGGCCCGCCACAGGCCTACGAGGTCCGCATCGTCGATCCCGAGACCGCTGTCGAACAGCCGGCGGGCACCGTCGGGGAGATCTGGACCCGCGGTGACAACGTCACGCTGGGTTACTGGCGCAAGCCCGAGCAGACCGCCCGCGTCTTCGGCGGCCGGATCACCGATCCCACCGAGGGCACCCCGGCCGGACCGTGGCTTCGCACCGGTGACCTCGGCACGATCTCCGAGGGCGAACTGTTCATCATGGGCCGGCTCAAGGATCTGCTGATCGTCGACGGCAGCAACCACTACCCCGAGGACATCGAAGCCACCATCCGTGAGATCAGCGGCGGCCGGGTCGCCGTGATCGCCGTCGAGCACGAAGCCTCCGAAAGCCTGGTAGCGGTCGTGGAGATCAAACCCACCCCGGAGTTGGACGCGATGAAGCGCGACGTCACAGCGGCGGTGTGGAAATCGCACAACCTGCGCGTGGATGACCTGCTGCTGGTCTCGCCCGGATCCATTCCGATCACCACCAGTGGCAAAATCCGCCGGACGTCATGCGGTGAGATGTACCGCCAGAGCGAATTCCAACGGATGGATATTCCGGTATGACCCTGACCGGTGATGAAGCCGACCTTCGTCACTGGCTGGTCGGATATCTCGTCACCAACGTCGGCTGCAGCCTCGACCAGGTCGATGAGGATGTGCCGTTCAACGAACTGGGAGTCGGGTCCCGCGACGGTGTGGTGCTGGCGGGCGAACTGTCCGAGAAGCTTGGGCGCCCTGTCTCACCCATCGACATCTGGCACAACCCGACGGTGGCCGGTCTTGCCTACGCATTGACCCACCCCGAGGCCGCACCCACTCGAAGCGCCGGCGACGCAGTGGCCGCACTGGCCGAACCGATCGCCATCGTCGGACTCGGTTGCCGGTTTCCCGGAGATATCAGCGACCCGGATACCTTGTGGGACTTCATCTCCGCGCGCCGCTCCGCGGTGACCGCGGTGCCCGACGAGCGCTGGCAGGCCTTCGACGACGGCTCGGCACGCACGGCTAAGGCGCTGGCCGACACCACCCGCTGGGGAGCGTTCCTGTCCGATGTCGCCGGCTTCGACGCCGAATACTTCGGCATCACACCGCGCGAGGCCGATTACATCGATCCGCAACAGCGGATCGTCCTGGAGGTGACGGTCGAGGCACTCGAGCACGCCGGCATCCCGGCCGAATCGCTGCAGCGGTCACAGACCGGCGTGTTCATCGGCGCATGTGTCAGCGAATACGGCTATCTGGCTTCGCGCGATCTCAGCCAGATCGAGGCCTGGACTGGAACCGGCGGATCTCTGAGCATCATCGCCAATCGGTTGTCCTACGTTCTCGACCTGCACGGGCCGTCGCTGACCATCGACACCGCCTGCTCGTCCTCGCTGGTGGCGGTCCACCTCGCCTGCCAGAGTCTGCGGACCGGGCAGTCGGAACTGGCGATCGCCGGTGGGGTCAACATGCTGCTCTCGCCGGTCGTCACCCGCAGCTTCGATCAGGCGGAGGCGATGTCGCCCACCGGCGCCTGTCACGCCTTCGACGCATCCGCGGACGGATTCGTCCGCGGCGAGGGCTGCGGGGTCGTGGTGCTCAAACGGCTCTCCGACGCTGAGCGCGACGGTGATCGGATCCTGGCGGTGGTGCGGGGTTCGGCGGTCAATCAGGACGGCCGGTCCAACGGACTGATGGCGCCGAATCCCTCCGCGCAGGCCGCGGTCCTGCGAGCCGCCTGCACCGACGCGGGCGTGGATCCGGGCGAGGTCGACTATGTGGAAGCGCACGGCACCGGAACACTGCTCGGCGATCCCATCGAGGCCCGCGCCCTCGGTGCCGTCTACGGCCGGGGCCGCCGGCCCGAGGCACCCCTGCTCGTCGGCGCGGCGAAGACGAACCTCGGTCACCTCGAGGCGGCCGCCGGGGTCGTCGGGCTCATCAAGACCACCTTGGCGGTGCAGCGCGGAGTGATCCCGCCGAACCGGCATTTCGGTGAGCCCAACCCCCACATCCCGTTCGACGAGCTGCGCCTGAAAGTCGTCGACGAGACGCTGCCGTGGCCGCCCACCGTAGGACCGCGCCTGGCCGGCGTGTCCTCGTTCGGTTTCGGCGGCACCAATGCGCATGTCGTCCTGGAGCAGGCACCAGCGAGCCCACCGGCGCCGGTGAGTGTCGAGCCACCGGTGACGACCCTGGTCGTGAGTGGGAAGAATCCCGGCCGGCTCGCGGCGACCGCCGCGATGCTGGCCGACTGGATGAGTGATGCCGGCGCGGCCGTCCCGCTGGCCGATGTCGCCCACACGCTCAACCACCACCGCACCCATCACGCGAGTTTCGCCACCGTGTGCGCCACCGGCCGCGATGAGGCGATCGCCGGATTGCGCGCGCTCGCGGCCGGCCAGGATGCCCCGGGGGTCGTCGGACCGCACGAGGGACCCTGCGAGCCGGGCACCGTGTTCGTCTACTCGGGTCAGGGGTCCCAGTGGGCGGGGATGGGCCGGCGGTTACTCGCCGACGAGCCGGTATTCGCGGCCGCGATCGCCGATCTGGACTCTGAATTCGTTGCGCAGCTCGGATTCTCACTTCTCGACGTGCTCGCCGACGGCGAACCGGTCGAGGGATCGGTGCGGGTCCAGTCGGTCCTCTACGGAGTGCAGGTCGCACTGACTGCGCTCTGGCGTTCCTACGGTGTCGAGCCGGACGCGGTGATCGGACATTCCATGGGTGAGGTGTCCGCGGCCGTCGCCGCCGGGGCACTGAGCCCCGCGGAGGGTCTGCGGGTGATCGCGGTCCGCTCGCGGCTCATGTCGGAGTTGACCGACAAGGGCGCGGTCGCACTGCTGGAACTCGGCGCCGCGGCGACCGAGACGCTGATCGCCGACCATCCGCCGGTGAGCGTGACGGTGTACTCGTCCCCGAGTCAGACGGTGGTCGCCGGTCCGACCGCGGCGGTGGACGCCGTCATCGATGCCGCGCGGCAGCGCAATGTCTTCGCCCGCAGAGTGAATATGGAGGTCGCCTCCCACCACGCGATGATGGACCCGATCCTTCCGCGGTTGAAGGAATCCCTGGGGGATCTGGTTCCCGGCTTCCCGGTCATTCCGGTGATCTCCACCGTCGAGAACGCCGGCGACACACCGAAGTTCGATGCCGATCACTGGGTCGCCAACCTTCGCAATCCGGTCCGGTTCCGGGATGCGATCGCAGCCGCCGGCACCGACTACTGCACCTTCATCGAGATCAGTCCGCACCCGGTGCTCACCAAGGCCATCTCCGACACCCTCAACGACCCGGACATCCCCAACAAGCATCACCACAGTCTGGGCACCCTGCAGCGCGAGGCCGACGACACCATCGCCTTCCACACATCGCTGAACGCGACGTTCACCGCGCGTCCGCCGATCGGTCCGCACCCGCCGGAACCGCATCCGCGGCTGCCGAGCACACCATGGCGTCACACCCGTCACTGGCTTGATTTCACACCCGTGCGCCACGGATCCGGTGGCCGGCGGGGTACCCCGCTGCCCGGTGACGGCGGCGGTGTACCGACGGACTGGTTCTACGAACCGACGTGGCCGGTCCGTCCCCTTCCGGCAGCCGCCGACGCCGCGCACACCGGTGGGTCCTGGGCGGTGATCGGCGACGATGAACTTGCCGCCGAACTCGGCAGCGCAGCGGTCGAACACGCCGACAACGTCCTGTTCGCACCCGCCGCACTGGGCTCGCCCTTCGATGTCGCTTCGGCGTACGCCCTCTTCAACGATGCCCGCCGCATCGTCGCCGACCTGACGGCGCTGCCGGCGGGCGTTACCCGCAGGCTGTTCCTCCTGACCCGCAACGCCCAGCCCGTCGCCGAGGGTGACCGTGCCAACCCGGCACAGGCCGTGCTGTGGGGGTTGGGCCGGACCCTGGCCCTGGAACACCCCGAGATCTGGGGCGGCGTGATCGACGTCGACGAATCGATGCCGGCGGTGCTGGCTGCCCGCCGCGTCCGAGACGAAGCGGGCGCCGGCGACGAGGAGGACCAGGTCGTCTACCGGTCGGGTTCGCGGCATGTGCCCCGCCTTGTCGCCGCTCCGCCGGTGGCATCGGATGTCACCCTGGCCGACGACGGCACTCAGCTGGTGATCGGAGCCACCGGACACCTCGGAGGGCAGCTGATCCGCCAGCTCGCCGCCATGGGTGCGGGCACCGTCGTCGCGGTGTCGCGCAACCCCGGTGACACGTTGGCGGACCTCGGCTCCGAACTCGAATCGGCCGGAGTCCGGCTGGTGACGGTGGCCGCCGACGTGACCGACATGACCGCCATGGCCGCGTTGTTCGCGCGATTCGGAACCGATCTTCCGGCACTCGAGGGTGTCTATCTCGCGGCGTTCTCCGGTGGTCCGGTGACGCTGTCGGAAATGACCGGGGACGACGTCAACGCCATGTTCGGCCCCAAACTCGATGCGCTGCACGTGCTGCACGAATTGTCACTGACGACGAATCTCCGGCATTTCGTGCTGTTCTCATCAGTCTCGGGTCTGCTCGGCTCGCGCTGGCTTGCCCACTACACCGCGACGAGCACGTACCTGGACACCTTCGCCTACGCACGCCGCACTCTGGGGCTCCCGGCGACGGTGGTCAACTGGGGACTGTGGAAATCGCTGGCGGACTCGCAATCCGACGCCGGGCAGATGATGTCCAACACCGGGCTGGAACCGATGCCCGATGAGGTGGCCATCCGTGCACTGCCGTTGGTGATGGCATCCGACGCTCCGGTGCGTAGCACCGTCGTCTGGGCCGACTGGCCACTGCTGGCCGCCGCCTACCGCACGCGCGGTGCAGTGCGGATCGTCGACGACGTGCTGGAGTGCGGGCGCATCGCCGGCGCCGCCGCACCGGAGAGCGAATTCTGCAAAGAACTGCGCGCGTGCCCGCCCGAAAAGCGGCGCACCCTACTGGCGAGTCACATCGCCGCGGCGGCGTCGGAGGTCATGGGACTGCGGCCCGGAGAGCCGCTCGATGCCGAGGCGGGATTCTTCCAACTCGGGATGGATTCCCTGATGAGCGTGACCCTGCAGCGCCGTCTGAATGCGAGCCTGGGTATCGATGTGCCCGCGGCGCTGATCTTCGAGCACCCCACGATCACCGCACTCACCGGCGCGCTGTGCGAGAGGCTGGGCGGCGAGGGGTTGGGCGGCGA
>JBAXCK010000005.1:0-54085 GCA_037141465.1 Mycobacteriaceae bacterium
CTGTGGAGACCATCGGGGCGCCGGCGGTCCTGATCGGACACTCGATGGGAGCGATGCACTCCTGGTGTCTGGCGGCGTCGCGCCCGGATCTGGTGGCCGGGCTGGTCATCGAGGACATGGCGCCTGATTTCGTCGGACGCACGGTCGGCGAATGGGAACCGTGGTTGCACGCGTTGCCGGCCGAGTTCGATTCCGCCGAAGCCGTGCTCGCGGAGTTCGGCGCGGTCGCGGGCCGCTATTTTCTGGAAGCTTTCGACCGGACGGTGACCGGATGGCGCCTGCACGGCGAGCCCGACGACTGGGTGCGCATCGCCGCCGAATGGGGAGGCGAGGACTACTGGACTCAGTGGAGTGCGGTGCGGGTGCCGGTGCTGCTCATTGAGGCGGGCGACTCCGTGACCCCGCCCGGACAGATGATGACGATGGCGCAGATGGCCGGCGACCGGGCAACCTATGTTCGGATTGAAGGTGCCGGACATCTTGCTCATGACGATGCGCCCGAGCAGTACCGCGCGGCTGTCGAGATGTTTCTCCGGGAATTGAGCTAGCTGTACAGCTAGCCCTCGCCTGCCAGGGCGAAACGGCCATCGGCCGTCTGTTCCACAAGGCCATCGGTCAGCAGCGAGTCGAGCGCACGATCGCGCTGGGCGGTGTCGGTCAGCCACACGACATCGAGCTCGGCCCGCGTCACGGGGGCGGCACTCGATCGCAACACGTCCAGCAGCCGGCCGCGAACCTGGCGGTCGGTGCCGGCGTAGCGCTGTACCGGCCGGGAGGGACCGTCACCCGGCGGAAAGCCCGCAGCACGCCACGCGCATGACGTCAGCGGACAGCCCCCGCATTTCGGCGCACGGGCGGTGCAGACGGTCGCGCCCAGTTCCATCAGTGCGGCCGAGAACACCGCAGCCGCTTCGCCTTCGGGCAGCAGCTTCTCAACGTCGGTGTGATCGCGAACCGCAGACGGATTCGCCGCATCGGCACGCCCGTGTACCGCACGGGCGACAACCCGCCGGACGTTGGTGTCGACCACCGGGACCCGCCGGCCGTAGGCGAAACAGGCGATAGCCCGCGCCGTGTAGGCGCCGACGCCGGGCAGGCCGAGGAGCACCTCGACGTCATCGGGCACCGTGTCTTCGTACTCGGTGGCGATTACCGACGCACACTCGTGCAGACGTTTGGCTCGCCGCGGATAGCCGAGCTTGCCCCACGCGCGCAGTACGTCTGCGGCGCCGGCCGCAGCAGTCGCCGACGCTGTGGGCCAACGGGCAACCCAGTCCACCCAGATCGGCGCGACTCGCGCCACCGGAGTCTGCTGCAGCATGAACTCGCTGACCAGAATCTGCCACGGAGTCACGCCCGGCGCCCGCCACGGAAGATCGCGACGCGCTCGCCGGTACCAGTCGATGAGTGTCTGGGCATCGATGCTCATCGGGGGTCACTCCGGGCGGCAGTGTTGAATACGGGCCATGGCGACAACCAGCCCTGCGCAGGCGTGGCAGGCACTCAAGGAGGGTAACGAGCGGTTCGTCGCAGGCTGTCCCGAACATCCGAGCCAGAGCATCGAGCACCGGGCGAGCCTGGCCGCCCAACAGCGCCCGCAGGCGGTGGTCTTCGGCTGCGCCGATAGCAGGGTGGCCGCGGAGATCATCTTCGATCAGGGTCTCGGCGATATGTTCGTCGTTCGCACCGCGGGCCACGTCATCGATTCGGCGGTGCTCGGCTCCATCGAGTACGCGGTCAGCGTGCTCGGTGTGCCCCTGGTGGTGGTGCTCGGCCACGACAGCTGTGGCGCGGTGCAGGCCTCGCTGGCCGCCCTCGACGAGGGCAAGATCCCCGGCGGCTTCGTCCGCGACGTCGTCGAACGCGTGACGCCGTCGATCATGCTGGCGCGCCGTGACGGGCTGCGCCGCGTCGATGAGTTCGAGATGCGGCACGTCATCGAGACCGGCGCCCAACTGCTGGCCCGGTCCACCGCCATCGCCGAGAAGGTGCAGCACGGTGAACTCGCGATCGTGGGCGCCACGTACAGCCTGGCCGACGGCCGAATCATGCTGCGCGAACACCTGGGCGACATCGGCGAGGACTAGGGCCGCAGGAACGCGCAAGGCGACACGCCGGGCCGGGTCGGACGGCAGGCGGTGACCTGGCTTTACGGTGAGATCGTGCTGGATCTTGAACCGCATGGCCCATTGCCGTCACAGATTTACTGGCGACGCCGGGGGCTGGCGCTCGGAATCGTCCTGCTGACGATCGGGCTGATCAGCTTCGGCGCATTCACGCTCTTCGGCCGGTCGGACAACACCGCCAAGACCGCGACCGTCGCCACCCCGCAACCGGAGAACAAGACGCCCGTCATCCCGCCGGCGGAGTCCAGCCCGCCGCCGACGCCGACGGAGACCGCGGCCGTGGCACCGCCGCCGATCCTGCAAGCCGGCGACGACTGCCCCGATTCCAACCTGGCGGTCAAGGGCGTCACGAACGCCCCGCAGTACGTGATCGGCGATCAGCCGAAGTTCACCATGGTGGTCACCAACATCGGTCTCGTCGCCTGCAAGCGCGACGTCGGAGCCGCCGTGCTCGCCGCCTACGTGTACTCGCTGGACAACAAGCGGCTGTGGTCGAACCTGGACTGTGCCCCGTCCAACGAGACGTTGGTCAAGACGTTCAATCCGGGTGAGCAGGTAACCACCGAGGTCACCTGGACCGGCATGGGGTCGGCTCCGCAGTGCCCGTTGCCCCGTGAACCGATCGGTCCGGGCACCTACAACCTGGTGGTGCAGCTGGGCAACCTGCGCTCGGCTGCCGTTCCGTTCATGCTGGCCGATGCCCCACCAGTCGCCCCGCCGCCGCCCGCAGCCGCCGGAGAGCCGGCGCCCGCGCCGGCTCCTGCGCCGGGAGGCTAGAAGTCCGGGTACGGCCCGTCGCCACTCGCCCCGCTGATGGCCGTGATGGCGTGAAGAGCGTCGACGATCGTGGCCGACTCCAGCGTCCGCATGTCTTTGGGGCCGCGGCCGCAGCCGGCCGGGACCACGGCCAGATCGAACCCGAGCCGGGCCGCCTCAGCCAGTCGCCGGTCCATACCGCTGACCCTGCGTAAGTCGCCGGCCAATCCGACTTCGCCGAACACCACGGCGGTCGCGGGCAGGGGATGCCCCGTCACCGCTGAGGTCATCGCCGCCGCCACCGCGAGGTCCGACGAGGGGTCGGTCAAGCGCATCCCGCCGACCGTCGAAAGGTAGATGTCCAGGCTTGCAATCGGGATGCCCGCACGTTTGTGCAGCACCGCGGTGATCATCGCGACCCGGGAAGGATCGATGCCGCTGACCACTGTCCGCCGCGGCGAGTGGTCGGTGGGGGGTGCGGTCAGCAGCGCCTGGATCTCACCGATCAGCGGGCGCTTGCCGTCGAGTGTCACGGTGACCGCGGTGCCCGGCACGGCGTCGGCCCGATGTTCGAGGAAGAGTCCGGAGGTATCGCTGACACATTCGATTCCCTCGTCCTGCAACCGGAAGCAGCCCACCTCGTCCGCGGCTCCGAAGCGGTTCTTCACACCCCGCACCATCCGGGTGGTGGTGTTGCGGTCGCCTTCGAAGTGCAGCACCACGTCCACGAGGTGCTCGAGCGTCCGCGGGCCGGCGATCGCGCCGTCCTTGGTGACGTGTCCGACGAGGACCATCGCGACACCACTTGATTTCGCCGCCGCGGTCAGCGTTGCGGTGACCGCCCGAACCTGAGTCACACCGCCGCCGACGCCGTCGGCGTCCCCGGCGACCATGGTCTGCACCGAGTCGACGATCACCAGGCTGGGCTGGACGGCGTCGACGTGACCGAGCACGGTGTTGACATCGGACTCCGCCGCCAGGAAGACCTCGTCATGGGTGCACCCGGTCCGCTCGGCACGCATGCGGATCTGCCCCGCGGACTCCTCACCGGAGATGTAGAGGGCGCGACGGCCGGACTGCGCCCACCGGTGCGCGACCTCCAGCAGCAGGGTCGACTTGCCGACACCCGGGTCTCCGGCCAGCAGGGTGACTGAACCCGGCACCACGCCGCCGCCGAGCACGCGGTCGAGTTCGCTTACGCCGGTGGGGAAGTGGCGCGTGCGGTCGGGATCGATCGACGTGATGGGAACGGCCGGTGTCACCGGTGCGGTCGAGCGCGCAGCCGCGCCGCCGGTGACCGATGCCAAGACCGCGGCCTCCTCGACCGAACCCCAGCTTCCGCACTCGGGGCAGCGGCCGACCCATTTGCCGGTGATGTTCCGGCACTCCGTGCACCGGTACTGGGATCGAGCCTTGGCCACGTGAACGACGCTAGTCGGTCAGTGCGACAGTTCCGGGCAACGACGAGCCCTCGGCCAGGACTGACTGGCGGACTATTCGCCGGCCGAGATCGGCACGGAGATCGTCGCCTTGCCGGCCTTTTCGAACTCGAAGGTGAACTTGTAGGACAGGCCGTTGGTGATCGGCTCAGCCAGCGTGACGTCGGCGCCGACGGGAGTCGCACTGCCCATCGCGGACACCTCGTCGCCAGAACCACCGACGATCAGAGCCCGGTTGGCCGGGATCACGGTGTCGCCGGTGAGGTCCACCTCGCCCACCTCCGAGGTCACCGCCAGCAGGCGGTCGTTGAAGTCGGCGGAGTCGTTGGCCGCCACGAACACCAGCGGCACCGTGCGGCCGGGCTGCAGGAAGTCGCGGGACTGGCTGGCGTTCAGGTACACGTTGCGCAGGGCGATGTTGTTGATGTTGGCCGACATCCCGTTCACCCCCGATTTCTGGGTGGAGGTCTGGGTGATCTGCCCCGAACTGCACCCGGTCAGGATCGCACCGCAGGCCGCAACGCCGGCCGTCGCGGCACAGATGCGGGTCGTCAACCGGTTCACAGCAGCCTCCTGCTTTCAGGCGGGCGGCCGGCGGCAGCCGGACCCGCGAGGGGATCGACTATGCACAGTAGTAGGTGCGACCCCGGCGCGGTAGGGCATCGCACAGCCGCCGATCTGCGCACGTCGGGCGGGTCATCGGCGCCTGATTGTGGCCCCGGCTAGCGGACGCGTTGCACGGAAACGCTCGTGTGTCAACCCCCAGTCTTCGGCTGTCGGGGCCCTGACCTGCACCGTTGTTCCGCAGTGGGTCTGCCCCCGTGTTAGGATCAGGGGGTGAAAGGGGCTCGAATCTGATGATTTTCAAGGTCGGAGACACCGTCGTGTATCCACATCACGGCGCTGCATTGATCGAAGCGATCGAAACCCGGACCGTCAAGGGCGAACAAAAGGAATACCTCGTCTTGAAGGTTGCTCAGGGTGATCTGACCGTTCGGGTGCCCGCGGAGAATGCCGAGTACGTCGGCGTCCGCGACGTAGTCGGCCAGGAAGGCCTCGACAAGGTGTTCCAGGTGCTGCGCGCTCCGCACACCGAGGAGCCCACCAACTGGTCCCGCCGGTACAAGGCGAACCTGGAGAAGCTGGCCTCCGGTGACGTCAACAAGGTGGCCGAGGTCGTTCGCGACCTCTGGCGTCGCGACCAGGAGCGCGGTCTGTCGGCCGGAGAGAAGCGGATGCTCGCCAAGGCACGCCAGATCCTCGTCGGCGAGCTCGCACTGGCCGAGAACACCGATGACGCCAAGGCGTCGATCATCCTCGACGAGGTTCTGGCCGCGGCGTCTTGACTGCCGGTAGGGCCCTAGAACGCCCTCAGCAGGCAGTCGCCCTCAGCAGGTAGGGGGCTCTGGAGTGGCGAACACGGTCGCGATCGTTCCTGCGGCCGGATCCGGTGAGCGACTGGGTGCGGGCGTTCCCAAGGCGTTCGTCGACCTCGGTGGCCGCAGCATGCTGCAGCATGCGGTCGAGGGTCTACTCGAATCGGGAGTCATCGGCCTCGTAGTGGTCGCCGTCCCCGCCGATCTGTTGGGCCGGGCGGAGGCGACGCTGGGTAACCGGGTGTCGGTCGTGGCGGGCGGTGCACAGCGCACCGACAGCGTCCGGTCGGCCCTGGAGGTGGTGGGAGACCCGGAGTTCGTCATCGTTCACGATGCCGCGCGGGCCCTGACCCCTGCCGATCAGATCCGCCGCGTGGTCGACGCGCTGTGCGCCGGGATGCGCGCGGTGATCCCGGTGCTGCCGGTGGTCGACACCATCAAGGCGGTCGACGCCAACGGCACGGTTCTGGGTACCCCGGAGCGGGCGGGCTTGCGCGCGGTGCAGACCCCGCAGGGCTTCGAGACCGCGCTGTTGCGGAGGGCTTACAGCCAGGCCGGCACCTCGGCCACCGATGACGCATCCCTGGTGGAGAGCCTCGGCGTCCCGGTGCACACCGTGCCCGGTGACCCGCTTGCCTTCAAGATCACCACCGCGTTGGATCTGCTGCAGGCCCGGGCTGTGCTCGCGTCGTCGGAGGTCCGCTCATGAGAGTCGGCATCGGCACCGACGTCCACCCGATCGAACCCGGCCGGCCCTGCTGGCTTCTGGGCTTGCTGTTCACCGATCACGACGGCTGCGCCGGTCACTCCGATGGCGATGTGGCCGCGCATGCACTCTGTGACGCGCTGCTATCGGCGGCGGGGCTCGGTGATCTCGGCACCGTCTTCGGCGTGGACGACCCGCGTTGGCGCGGCGTCGGTGGGTCACAGATGCTCGCCCACGTCCGGGACATGCTCGCCTCCAGCGGATTGCGGGTCGGAAACGCCGCGGTGCAGGTGATCGCCAACCGCCCGAAGGTCGGTCCGCGCCGCGATGAGGCGCAGCGACTGCTCTCCGAACTTCTCGGCGCACCGGTCTCGGTCTCGGCGACGACCACCGACGGGCTCGGCCTGACCGGTCGAGGTGAGGGAATGGCGGCCATCGCCACCGCTCTCGTCATCGAAGCGTCCCGGTAAGCTGCGTCGTCGTGACCGGCCTGCGCTTACACGACACCTACAGCGGTGCCGTGCGCGACTTCGTACCGCTGCGCGCGGGTCATGCGTCGATCTATCTCTGCGGTGCGACCGTGCAGAGCCTGCCGCACATCGGCCACATTCGTAGCGGCGTCGCCTTCGACGTGCTGCGCCGCTGGCTGATGGCCAAAGGTCTCGACGTGGCGTTCGTCCGCAATGTCACCGACATCGACGACAAGATCCTCACCAAGGCAGCCGAAGCGGGCCGACCTTGGTGGGAGTGGGCCGCCACCCACGAACGTGCATTCGCGGCCGCCTACGACGCGCTCGGCGTACTGCCACCGTCGGCCGAACCGCGGGCGACCGGCCACATCACCCAGATCGTGGAACTCATCAGCGGCCTCATCGAGACCGGGCATGCCTACACCGGCGCCGGCGACGTCTACTTCGATGTGCAGAGTTTCGCCGACTACGGCAAGCTCTCCGGGCACCGGATCGACGACGTCCACCAGGGCGAGGGGGTGGGTGCGGGCAAGCGCGACGAACGTGACTTCACCCTCTGGAAGGGCGCCAAGCCCGGAGAGCCGGCATGGCCGACACCGTGGGGACGGGGCCGTCCGGGCTGGCATTCGGAGTGCGTGGCGATGGCTCATGAGTACCTCGGAGCCCAGTTCGACATCCACTGCGGTGGTATGGATCTGGTCTTCCCCCATCACGAGAACGAGATCGCTCAGGCCCGCGCGGCCGGCGACGGTTTCGCAAACTTCTGGCTGCACAACGGCTGGGTCACCATGGGCGGGGAGAAGATGAGCAAGTCGCTGGGCAATGTGCTCGCGATCCCCGCTGTTCTGCAACGCGTGCGTCCGGCGGAGTTGCGCTACTACCTGGGCAGCGCGCACTACCGATCGATGCTGGAGTTCTCCGAGACGGCACTGCAGGACGCGGCGAAGGCGTACACCGGTATCGAGGAGTTCCTGCACCGGGTGCGCACCAGAGTCGGTGCGGTGGTCCCGACCACGTGGACCGAGCGTTTCGCTGCCGCGTTGGACGACGACCTCGGTGTGCCGGCCGCCCTGGCCGAAGTGCACGGCGCCCGTGCCGAGGGCAATCGGGCTCTGGAGTCCGGTGACCACGCGACGGCGCTGGCCAAGGCCGGTGAGATCCGGTCGGAGATGGGCATTCTCGGCTGCGACCCGCTCGACGAGCGGTGGGAGAGCCGTGACGAGACCTCCGCAGCTTTGGCCGCCGTCGACGTCCTGGTGCGCGCGGAGGTTCAGCGCAGGGAACGTGCGCGCCAGGATCGTGACTGGGCGGCGGCCGACGAGATCCGGGATCGTCTCAAGGCGGCCGGCATCGAGGTCACCGACACCTCCGACGGCCCCCAGTGGTCGCTGACGGAATTCGGCGGATAGCCCGGGATGGCCGGCAACTCTAAGCGCCGCGGCGCCGTGCGCAAGGAGGGCACCAAGAAGGGGCCCACGAAGGGCTCCGGCGGTGTGCGCCGCCGTGGACTCCAAGGTCGCGGCGCCACGCCCCCGGCGCAGTTGCGGCCGCATCATCCGGCCGGGAAGCGGGCGGCCAGAGAATCCCGCAAGCCGGTGAAACGCGTCGAGGAGACCGAGACGGTGCTCGGGCGCAATCCGGTGCTGGAATGCCTCCGCGCGCAGGCGCCGGCGTCCGCGCTCTACGTGGCCCTCGGCGCCGAGGCCGACGAGCGGCTCACCGAGTCCATCACGCTCGCCGCCGATCGCGGGATCCCGATCCTGGAGGTACCCCGGGGCGACCTCGACCGGATCAGCGCCAACGGCCTGCACCAGGGCGTGGCTCTTCAGGTCCCCCCCTACGCCTACGCACACCCCGACGATCTCCTGGCCTCAGCGCTCGACGACGTCCGCCCCGCGCTGCTGGTGGCCCTCGACAACATCTCCGACCCGCGCAATCTCGGCGCGATCGTGCGCTCGGTCGCCGCGTTCGCCGGCCATGGGGTGCTCATCCCGCAGCGCCGTTCGGCCTCGGTGACCGCGGTCGCCTGGCGCACCAGTGCCGGTGCGGCCGCGCGGGTTCCGGTGGCGCGGGCCACGAATCTCACCCGCACGCTGAAGGACTGGGCATCCGCCGGGGTCACCGTCGTCGGTCTGGACGCACACGGGGACACCGCTGTCGACGACTTCGACGGCACCGGCCCACTCGTTCTGGTGGTCGGTTCCGAGGGTAAGGGACTCTCCCGGCTGGTGCGGGAGAACTGCGACACGATCGTCTCCATCCCGATGTCGGGACCGGCCGAGTCGCTCAACGCCGCGGTGGCCGCCGGTGTGGTGCTGGCGGAGATCTCCCGTCAGCGCCGCGGCTGAGCCGCCGCCCTCAAATCCACGGATCCTCGCGTTGCCACAGCGTCGGCAGATGCAGGTCGACACCATCAACACCGGCCAATCGGGTGAGCACCGTCATCGTTGCATCGAGGTCGTCACCGGCGAAGGGAATCGCCCGCAGCGGTGCGCTCAGCGGCCGGAAGAAGTCGTCCCAGTGGATCAGAACGACGCGGCGTGCACCGACCGTTCGAACCGTCTGGTTCCAGTACTCCTCGATGTAGCGCGGCTGTTGCAGACCCAACTGCCCGACACCGAGATAGGCGACGTCGGCTCGTCGTCCGTTCAGCGCGCCGGACCGGAAACCCGCGCTGCCCTGGATGAGGATCCGCCTGTCGGTGCTGCGGTGATGAATCAGTGTCGACCACGCCTCACCGCAGCGGTACGCGGCCGCCTTCACCGGCGGCACCACGGGATCGGTGATCCGGCCGGGGAAACGGTCGGGCGGGCAGTGGTGCGACTCGATCAGCGTCACGCCGTACGGGCCGAAGCTCATCTCGACGCCGGGCTGCGCGGCCACGATGCGATCCTCGTCGAGGCCCGCTCCGCGCGCCACGTTCGCCGCAGACTCACCGCCGACCACGCATGCACCTGTTTGCGCTGCGACCACGGCGGAATCCATCGCGTGGTCGAAGTGGGTGTGCACCGGCAGCACAGCGGCGAGTCGCTCGACGCCGGCGTGGGCGAGCGCCTCGGTGATCCGTGACCGCGAGGGCACCAAACGGCGCACCGCCACATCGAACAGCGACGGTCTGGAGAAGAATCCGTCGGTCATCAGTGCGGTGGCGCCGTCATCGATGAGAAGTGTGGAGACTCCGAGCCAGGTCACACTCGGGGCGCTGTCCGCCCGGGCCGCGGGCACGTCGAACAGCGGCGAGTAACCAGTGAGGTCCGGGCGACCGAAGCGCAGGCGCATCAGCAGAACGCCGCCAACTCGACTCCGGCCGCCGCCAACCCGTCGCGTACCGCGCCGGCAATGGCAACTGCGCCGGGCGAGTCGCCGTGCACGCAGACCGACTCCACCTCCAGTGAGATCACGGAACCGTCCACAGCCGTCACGGTTCCCGAACTCACCAAGGCGGCGACCCGTCGCGCGATCTCGGCCGGATCCCGCAGAACGGCTCCCGGTTCGCTGCGCGGAACCAGGCACCCGTCAGGGAGATACGCGCGATCGGCGAACGCCTCCGCGACGGTCCGCAGCCCGATGCGACGGCACTCGTCGAACAGTGCCGAACCCGACGGCCCCAGCACCGGTAAGCCCGGATCGCCGGCGTGTACGGCCTCGGCGACGGCGCGGGCCTGCACGCCATCGGTCATCACCGTGTTGTAGAGCGCCCCGTGCGGTTTCACGTAGCTCAACACCGAGCCGGCCGCTTCGGCAAGAGCCCTCAGCGCACCGATCTGATAGACGACATCGGCGGTCAGTTCCTCGGGGTCGACGTCGATGCGCCGCCGGCCGAACCCCGCGAGGTCGAAGTACCCGACCTGTGCCCCGATCCGCACACCGCGTTGGGCGGCGATACGGCAGGCCCGCGCCAGGCCCACCGGATTGCCGGCGTGAAAACCGCACGCAAGGTTGGCACTGGTGACGATGTCGAGCATGGCGTCGTCGTCACCGAGCTGCCACACCCCGAAGCCCTCTGCAAGATCGGCGTTGAGATCGACGGACACCACCGGATAAGCCTAAGCGGCAGCGGGATCGTGCCGGTGGCGGCCGAGCGCCCAACAGATCAGGTAGATCACGAACGAGATGGTGGTCACGAACACCGAGACGGGGACGCCCGGCGCCAGCGACAACACTATTCCGCCCACCGCGGCGATCTCGGCGAACACCACCGACGCCGAGATCGCGGCGACCGGCGAACTGAACACCCGGGCCGCAGCGGCCGCCGGGGTGATGAGCAGCGACATCACGAGCAGCGCACCGACGATCTGTACACCCTGGGCGGCCACCACACCCACCAGCGCTGCGAAGACGATGCCCAGGGTGCGGACCGGGACCCCGCGTGCAGCCGCAACCTCAGGGTCGGCGGTGGCGAACAGTAACTGCCGGTAGGTGACGGCCAGCACCGCGACCACGGCTGCCGTGACAGCGATCAGCAAGGTCAGGCCTGAGTAGCCCACTCCGACGATCTGACCGGTCAGCAGAGCGAAGCTGGTCCCGGTGCGCCCTGGATAGAGGTGGATGAACAGCACGGCAAGACCCAGGCCGAACGCCATGACGACACCGATCGCCGAATCCCGCTCCCGGGCCCGCTGGCCGAGGATGCCGAAAAGAACTGCCGCCAAGGCGCTTCCGACCAGTGCGCCCAGACCGACATTCAGTCCGGTGAGCAATGCGAACGCAGCGCCGGTCAGTGAGAGTTCACTGGAGCCGTGCACGGCGAAGGACATCTGCCGCATCACGATGAACGGACCGATAAGCCCTGCCACCAGAGCCAGTAGTGCGGCGGCGATGATCGCCCTCTGCACGAAGTCACGACTGAGAAGATCCGCAGTCACCTGCCAGGAGAACATGTTGTGCAGGAGCTCGCTCAACCGGTCAGTCATGGGTGTGTCCGTGGGTGTGTCCGGAATGGTCGAAGTGCTCACCTACGACGACATAGCGGTCGCCGACCTGCACCACCTGGATATCGGCCTGGTACAACTCCGACAGCGTCTCCGACGTCATGACCTCGGCGACGGTTCCGATCCGGAACCCGCCGTTGACCAGATACAGCACCCGATCGACGTAGGGCAGAACCGGGTTCACCTCATGCGTCACGAACATCACCGCGGTGCCGGCTTGGCGGCGCCGGTCGATCAATCCCGCCACCAGCCGGGCATTGGCGGGGTCGAGATTGAGCAGCGGCTCATCGCACAGCAGCAGGACCGGGTCACTGGCCAGTGCCTGGGCGATCCGGACCCGCTGCAACTCCCCGCCCGACATCACGCCGACCGGAACCGGTCCGAGTTCGACTGCCCGTACCTCGGCGAGTGCCCGGTTGACCGATTCGCGCCGGCGCGTACGGTCCGCACGGCGAAGCGGCGCGACACCCCAGCGGTGTCCGTCAATGCCGAGCCGCACCAGGTCGCAGCCACGGAGGCTCAGTCCGCGATCGACCGCCCGGTGTTGGGGCACGTAGCCGATCCGTTCACTGCCGGCCCGTACCGGCCGGCCCTCGACGAGTGCGGTGCCCGCGCTGAGCGGCAACTGTCCGAGCAGCACTTTGATCAGTGACGTCTTGCCGGTCCCGTTGGGGCCGAGGATCGCGATGAACTCTCCGGTGCGAACCTGCAGATCCAGGTTCTCCCAGAGGACACGATCACCGAATGCCAGCCGTGCCCCGGTGATCGAGACGACGGCGGTATCGGCGGGTGCGTTCATCGGCTCTCCCGCAAGGCGGCGGTGAGCCGGTCCACGGTGCCGGACTGCCAGGACAGGTAATCGGTTCCGGCGGGCAGGGTTTCGGTCACCGAGACGACCGGCACGCCGGCATTGAGAGCAGCGTCGCGCACCTGACGGGTCGCTCCGGTGACGGTTTGTTCGTTGAAGATCAGTGCGGACACCCTGTGGCCGGTGATCAGGTCGAGGACGGCGGCCATGTCAGCCGGAGAGGGATCGGAGTCCTGCTCTATCGCATTGGTGAAACCGCGCGGTGTCCGGTCGTTCAGCCCCGCAGCGGCCAGAAGGTAGTAGGCGACCGGTTCGGTGGCGACGACGTCGGCGCCGGGGAATGTGATGCGCAGTCCACGCTGGCGCTCAAGGATCTCATCGGCGCGGCGACTGAAGTCGGTTGCGCGACTGCGATATCCATCGGCGTGGGCGGTATCGCGCTCAGTGAGAATCTCGGCGATGCGCTGTGCGACCGCCTTGGCGGTCTCGATGTCGTAGAACACATGCTCGTTGCGCGGCACGGACCGAGCCGGTTCGGAGTCCGCTGTGAGCGCGAATGCGTCGATAGTGGCGACATTCGCGTAGCGGCTGAGGATTTCCTGCGCCCAAGCGTCGTAGCCGCCCCCGTTGTAGACCGCGACCGTGGCGTCCTGCAGTTCGGCCACCACCGCCGGCGGGGGCTCGTAGGAATGCGGATCGATCTGTCCGTTGACGATCGAGGTGACGGCGGCGTCCTCGCCGGCGACGGAACTGGCCACGCTGCCCCAGACATCCGTCGACGCCACGATTGCCGGCCGTTGGCCGGCCGGGCCGCCGGGGCCTGCAGCGCAGGCCGCCACCGGCCCGCACGCGACCACGGCCGCGCAGATGAGTGCTGCTGACCTGCGCACCCCGCACCCTCCGGAAAGAAAACGACAATCGTTTCCAATAACTGTAGCCCAGGAGGTCGGGACCTTCAGAAGGCTTCGTCGTCTCCGATCAGCAATCGGACGGCCAAGTCCAGACGCTTACTGATGTCATTGGCCGACGCCCGCCGGGTCAGCCAAGCCAACAGATTGGACAGCCAGACATCAGAGATCACCCGGGCGATGTGGTACTGATCCTCGGTCGGCTCGCCATCGCTCATGGCACGGGCGAACATGCTGTCGATGATCTTCTCGACGTGATCGACCTCACCGGCGGCCGATGCGTCGGCGAAGACGTAGGCCCGCGTCATCGCCTCGGTGAGCAGCGGATTGCGCTGCATCGCGCGGTTGAGCTTGCTGACCATGAAATTCAGCCGCTGATAGGGCGTTCCGCCGGACACCGCCGAGCGGTCGGTCTTGGCGTCGATGCGTTCGAACTCCCGGCCGAGAGCCGACACCAGCAGGTGGACCTTGGAGGGGAAGTAGCGGTAGAGCGTCCCGACCGCGACGTCAGCGCGGTCGGCGACCGCGCGCATCTGCACCGCTTCATAGCCACCCTTCGAGGCGATCGCGAGCGTTGCATCCAGAATCCGCTTGCGACGTTCGCGTTGGGCCTCCGAGCCCAGTTCGGACTCGGTCAGCACCGAAACGGGCATCACCTCACGCGGGTGTGAACCCGAACCCGGTGACGACATCCCCGGCGACGACATCCCAGTGCCCGCCCCTTTCGCCAGTACTGGCTCTTTTTGAACTTGACGGCCCATGGCTGGCACTATTAGAACACGTTCTAGTGGACGGCGCCTCTGGCCCGGCCACGCCTTCGAACCCTGAGGAGCCGCCGGTGTCCGCGACGATCACCGACGAACTGTTCGCCGCGCGTGAACTGGTGCGGACCTGGGCGGCCGGCGCCGGCGCCGTCGCCGCCATCCGCGATATCGAGCACGGAACACCGGATGCCTGGAAGCCCGTATTCGACGGACTCGCCGAACTCGGCCTGTTCGGTGTCGCCGTGGCCGAGGATGCCGGCGGCGCCGGCGGTTCGGTCGCAGATCTGTGTGCCATGGTGAGCGAGGCGGCGCGGGCTCTGGCTCCCGGGCCGGTGGCGAGCACCGCACTGGCGACCCTTGTGGTCGACGACCCCGCGCTACTCGATGGGCTGTGCACCGGGGAGATCACCGCCGGCGTCGCGCTCGAGGCCGACCTCGAATTGACGTCCGGGCGGGTGTCGGGAACGGCCGTCCACGTTCTGGGCGCGCGCGAGTCCGGCGTTGTGCTGCTACCCGCCGGCGAGCAGGTGATTCTGGTCGACGTCGCCGCCGAAGGTGTTGCACTGGAGGCGCTGTGCGCCACCGACTTCTCTGTTCCCCTGGCGCGAGTCAGCCTCACGTCCGCACCCTGCACGGTGCTCGGTGTGTCCGCGCAGCGCTATCTCGATCTTGCGGCCGTCGTGCTCGCCGCCGAGGCGGCAGGTATCGCTCGGTGGACCCTGGACACCGCCGCGGAGTACGCGAAGGTGCGTGAGCAGTTCGGCAAGCCGATCGGCAGCTTCCAGGCCGTCAAACACATGTGCGCCGAGATGCTGCTCCGCTCGCAGCAGATCTCCGTGGCAGCGGCTGACGCGGCTGTGGCCGCATCCGGCGACGACGCCGGCCAACTCTCCATTGCCGCCGCAGTGGCGGCAGCGGTGGGCATTGACGCCGCCAAGGGCAACGCCAAAGACTGCATCCAGGTGCTCGGCGGGATCGGAATCACCTGGGAACACGATGCACACCTTTATCTGCGTCGTGCCTATGCGATCAGCGCCATCCTCGGCGGCCGGTCACGGTGGTTGCGCCGGGTCGCCCGGCTGACCCGCGACGGCGTGCGCCGCGAACTGCACATCGATCTCGACTCCGTGGCCCACCTGAGACCGGAGATCTCTGCCGCGGTTGCCGACGTGGCTGCGCTGCCGGCCGACCGGCGCCAAGCGGCCCTGGCCGACAGCGGGTTACTGGCGCCGCACTGGCCCAAGCCGTATGGCCGCGCCGCGTCTGCGGCCGAACAGCTGCTCATCGACTCCGAAATGGCGGCCGCCGGCGTCGAACGACCCGATCTGGTGATCGGATGGTGGGCGGTGCCGACCATCCTCGAGGGCGGTACGCGCGAGCAGATCGACCGGTTCGTGCCGGCCACTCTGCGCGGTGAGATCATCTGGTGCCAGTTGTTCAGCGAGCCCGGCGCCGGTTCGGATCTCGCATCTCTTCGCACGAAAGCTGTTCGCGCCGAGGGCGGCTGGAAGATCACCGGCCAGAAGGTGTGGACATCGGCGGCACACAAGGCCGACTGGGGCGTCTGTCTGGCGCGCACCGACGCCGATGCGCCCAAACACAAGGGCATCACCTATTTCCTCGTCGACATGCGTTCCGCGGGCATCGTGATCCGTCCGCTCCGGGAGATCACCGGCGACGAGTTGTTCAACGAGGTCTTCTTCGACGACGTCTTCGTGCCCGACGACATGGTGGTGGGAGCGGTCAACGACGGCTGGCGGCTCGCCCGCACCACGCTCGCCAGCGAACGCGTCGCCATGGCACACGGCACCGCGCTGGGCAATCCGATGGAGCACATGCTGCGCGACCTCGCCGCCGCCGACCTCGACGCGGCGATCGGCGACCGGCTCGGCGAGCTGCTCCTGGCCGCACAGGTCGGGTCGCTGCTCGACCACCGCATCGCCGAGCTCGCCGTCGGCGGTCAGGACACCAGCGCCGAGGCCAGCGCCCGCAAGCTCATCGGCGTGCGTTACCGGCAGTCGATGGAGGAGTTCCGGATGGAACTCTCCGCCGGGTCGGGCCTGGTCAGCAACGAGGCCGTGCAGAGCTTCCTGAACACCCGCTGCCTGTCGATCGCCGGCGGGACCGAGCAGATACTACTGTCGATGGCGGGCGAGCGGCTGCTGGGCCTGCCGCGTTAGAATGTTTCGGGGGGCGATCGCGGGGTTCGGCCGTGAAGGCCATGAAGGGTTTGGGGGCATCATGTCCGGATTGACGCCGAAGTACGAGGAACTCCAGTCGATCTACGACATCTCCAACGAATTCTTCGAGCTGTTCCTCGGTCCGACGATGGGCTACACCTGCGGCTACTTCGAACGCGACGATGCCACCGTTGACGAGGCGCAGAACGCCAAATTCGACCTCGCGCTGGGCAAGCTGAACCTTGAGCCGGGCATGACCCTGCTCGACATCGGCTGCGGTTGGGGCGGCGGGATGCAGCGGGCAATCGAGAAATACGACGTCAACGTCATAGGCCTTACGCTGAGCGACCGTCAGCGCGAGTACGCGATCGAGAAACTCGCTGCAGTGCCCACCACACGCTCTGTCGAGGTGCGGTTGCAGGGGTGGGAGGAATTCGAGGAAAAAGTCGACCGGATCGTGTCCATCGGCGCTTTCGAACACTTCGGGCACGATCGCTACGACGCGTTCTTCGACATGGCCTACCGCAGCCTGCCCCCCGACGGGTCGATGCTGCTGCACACGATCACCGGTGTGAACCTGGCCGACGGCGAGAAACTGGGCCTCAAGATGACCTTCGAACTGGCCCGATTCGCGAAGTTCATCATGACCGAGATCTTCCCGGGTGGCCGGCTGCCGTCGGTGGAGATGGTGGAGGAACGAGCGACGAAGGCCGGTTTCACAGTGGCGCGGGTGCACATGATCGGACCGCACTACGTCAAGACCCTGCAGGGGTGGGCGGCCGCTCTGGAGGCTCGGCGCGAGGAGGCCATCGCCGCCCAGTCCCAGGAGGTCTACGACCGCTATGCCAAGTACCTCAACGGCTGCGTCCGGCTGTTCCGGGAGGGTTACACCAATCTCGGCCAGTTCACCCTGACCAAATCACCCGGAACGCACTAGTCGTAGCTGACCTCGACGGCATCGGAGAGCGGGTGGGCCTGGCAGGCAAGGATGAGGCCCTCGGCGAGGTCGTCCGCGTCGAGAACGTCGTTGACTTCCATGTCGACCTCGCCCTGAAGTTTCGTCGTGGCGCAGGCGCCGCAATGCCCCTCCCGGCACGAGTACGGCGCCTCGATGCCCGCGTCGAGCAGGACGTCGAGAAGTTTCCGGGCGCGCGGCCACTCGATTGTGTGAGTCTGTCCGTCGAGGTGCACGGTGGCGGTGGCCGGCTTGTCGCTGTTCGTCACGGCGCGGGTCGTTCCTCTCGAAATTAGAACACGTTCCAGAAATGACGGAACGGTGACCTACCAGGTACAAGCAGCAGGCGCTCGACACGAATCGTAACGTGTTCTAGTCTTATGACCAGTTTCATACCTCCGGGAGGCATGCCGTGACGTCCATTCAACAGCGCGACGCCCAGACGGTTCTGGCCGCAATCGACGACGTCCTGCCGCGGTTGCGCGAGCGTGCGTTCGAGGCCGAGCAACTGCGCCGCCTGCCCGACGCCAACATCGCAGACCTCGAGGCGGCCGGCTTCTTCAAGTTGCTGCAGCCCGAGCAGTGGGGCGGCCTGCAGTGCGATCCCACGATGTTCTTCGAGGCGGTCCGCCGGATCGCCAGCGCCTGCGGGTCCACCGGCTGGGCCGGGGGCATCCTCGGGGTACACAACTGGCACCTCGCCCAGTTCGATCAGCAGGCCCAGGACGACGTGTGGGCCGATGATCCGAGCGTGCGGGTCTCCTCGTCGTACGCGCCGATGGGCGCCGGCGTCGTGGTCGACGGCGGCTACCTGGTGAACGGCACGTGGCTGTGGTCCTCGGGATGCGACCACGCGACATGGACCTTCGTCGGCGGACCGGTCATCAAGGACGGCCGGCCGGTGGACTTCGGCAGTTTCCTCATGCCGCTCGGCGACTACCAGATCCGCGACGAGTGGAACGTGGTCGGCCTGAAAGCCACCGGCAGCAACACGCTCGTCGTCAAGGACGTATTCGTCCCGCGGCACCGCTTCCTGTCCTACGGCGCGATGAACGACGGAACTGCGGGCGGCCTGAAGAACAACACCGCCCCGGTGTACCGGATGCCCTGGGGCACCATGCATCCCACCACGATCTCCACACCGATCGTCGGGATGGCCTACGGCGCATACGAAGCCCACGTTGAGCATCAGGGCAAGCGTGTGCGGGCGGCGTTCGCCGGCGAGAAGGCGAAGGAGGATCCGTTCGCCAAGATCCGCATCGCCGAGGCGGCCAGTGACATCGACGCCGCGTGGCGTCAGCTGAAGGGCAACCTCGCCGAGGAGTATGCGCTGCTGTGCGAGGGCAAAGAGGTTCCCATGGAGCTGCGGGCGCGTGCCCGCCGCGATCAGGTGCGCGCCACCGGTCGTGCCATCGCCTCCATCGACCGACTTTTCGAGGCGGCGGGTGCCACCGCACTCAACAGCGATCAGGTGCTGCAGCGGTTCTGGCGCGATGCGCACGCCGGCCGGGTGCACGCCGCCAACGACGCTGAGCGCGCCTATGTCATGTACGGCAATCACGAATTCGGGTTGCCCATCGGCGACACGATGGTCTAAGCCGGCGATGACGGGGTTCATCCAAGAGGCCCAGTCTCAACGGGACGTGACTTTCGAGTCGACTTCCCGCTTCGCAGAGGTCGCCGCCGGCGACCGCCGGATGCGACTGCATTACCACGAGGCCGGTGAAGGCGAACCGGTCGTGCTTCTGCACGGTGGTGGGCCCGGAGCGTCGAGTTGGTCGAATTTCGGGCGCAACATCGCGGTCCTCTCGCAGTACTTCCGCGTGATCGCGATCGATCAGCCCGGATACGGACACTCTGACAAGCACACCGAACACGAGCAGTACAACCGCTACAGCGCGGTGGCCCTACGTGCGCTATTCGATCATCTGGGTATCGACCGCGCGGCGCTGGTCGGCAACTCACTCGGTGGCGGGACCGCGGTGCGATTCGCTCTGGACAATCCCGACCGCGCCGGTCGGCTGGTGTTGATGGGCCCCGGCGGGCTGAGTGTCAACCTGTTCGCACCCGACCCCACCGAGGGAGTCAAACTACTGGGCCGGTTCACCGCCGAACCCACACGGGACAACATGGAGCGGTTCCTGCGAATCATGGTCTACGACCAGAAACTGATCACCGAGGAACTCATCGACGAGCGCTTCGCGATCGCCAGCCAGCCGGAGTCCCTGGCCGCCGCCCGCGCGATGGGCAAGTCCTTCGCCGGACCCGACTACGAACTCGGCATGATGTGGCGAGAGGTGTACAAACTGCGCCAGCGAGTGCTGCTGATCTGGGGCCGCGAGGACCGTGTCAACCCGCTCGATGGCGCCCTCGTGGCGCTCAAGCAGATCCCGAAGGTTCAGTTGCACGTGTTCGGGCAATGCGGTCACTGGGCACAGGTGGAGAAGTTCGACGAATTCAACAGACTGACCATCGACTTCCTCGGGGGTGAGAGATGAGTCCCATCCGGTCTCTGGGCTATCTGCGCATCGAGTCCACCGATGTCGAGGCCTGGCGCGAGTACGGACTCAAGGTGCTCGGGATGGTGGAGGGCAGCGGTCTGACCGAAGGCGCCCTGTATCTGCGAATGGACGACTTCCCGGCGCGTCTGGTGATCGTTCCGGGTGAGCATGACCGGCTTTCGGAGTCCGGCTGGGAGTGCGCCGACGCGGCGGGTCTGCAGCGCGTTCGCGACGCGTTGGACCTTGAGGGAGTGCCCTACAAAGAGGCCACCGCCGGCGAACTCGCCGACCGCCGCGTCGACGAGATGATCGCCTTCGCCGATCCGTCGGGCAACCGGCTCGAGGTGTTCCACGGCGCGGCACTCGAGCACCGCCGTGTCGTGAGTCCCTACGGCCACACGTTCGTCACCGGTGAACAGGGTCTCGGTCACGTGGTGCTGTCCACCCGCGACGACGCGGAGGCGCTGCATTTCTACCGGGACGTCCTGGGTTTCCATCTCCGAGATTCCATGCGACTGCCACCGCAGGTGGTCGGCCGGCCGGCCGACGGTCCACCGGCATGGCTGCGTTTCTTCGGGTGCAATCCGCGTCACCACAGCCTCGCGTTCCTTCCGATGCCCACACCCAGCGGTGTCGTCCACCTGATGGTCGAGGTGGGAACCTCCGACGACGTCGGCCTCTGCCTGGACCGTGCACTGCGCCGCAAGGTGCCGATGTCGGCGACGCTGGGCCGCCACGTCAACGACAAGATGCTGTCCTTCTACATGAAGACACCGAGCGGCTTCGACGTCGAGTTCGGATGTGAGGGCCTGCAGGTCGAAGATGATGACTGGATCGCCCGGGAGAGCACCGCGGTGAGCCTGTGGGGGCACGACTTCACCATCGGCGCGCACTCCAATAAATAGGAGCCCCCGACAGATGTCCGCAGAGCCGATCGATCCACGGGCGTTCCGTCAGGCGCTCGGCCAGTTCTGCACCGGCATCACGATCATCACCACAATGCACGACGGCGTGCCCAACGGCTTCGCGTGCCAGTCTTTCGCCGCGCTGTCGCTGGATCCGCCACTGGTCTTGTTCTGCCCCACCAAGGTGTCACGGTCCTGGCAGGCCATCGAGTCTTCGGGCCGGTTCTGCGTCAACGTCCTTGCCGAGAAACAGCGCGATATCTGTGCGCGATTCGGCTCACGGGATCCGGACAAGTTCGCCGGTGTGGATTGGCACACATCCGAACTGGGATCGCCGGTGCTCGACAACTCTCTGGCGCATATCGACTGCACGGTCCACGCGGTGCACGACGGCGGCGACCACTTCGTCGTCTTCGGTCTGGTCCATTCACTGTCGGACCTTCCCGCAGTCCAGCCGCGGCCTCTGCTGTTCTACCGCGGTCAATACACCGGAATCGAACCCGACAAGAACACCCCAGCGCAGTGGCGCGATGACCTTGAATCGTTCCTGACGGCCACCTCGCCGGACACCTGGCTGTAGGGGTTGCTCACCTGCTGAGCCAGGGGCCGATCCTGCGCAGTGCCTCGTCGATGTCGTGTGCGGGTCCGGCGAATGACATCCGGACGTATCCGCGACCGCGGACCGTGTCGAAGTCGATCCCCGGTGCGATGGCGACACCGGTGTCGTCGAGCAGCTGTTCGCAGAAGGTCAACGAATCGGAGGTGAAGTCGCGGACGTCGGCGTAGATGTAGAACGCGCCATCGGCGGGTGCGAGCCGGGTGAGGCCGATCTGGCGCAGCCCCGCGATCAGCGTCGCCCGGTTGTGGGCGTAGTGCGCCAGATTGTCCTGCGTCTCGGCGAGGGCCTCCGGAGTGAAGGCCGCGATGGCCGCGTACTGCGCCAGCACCGGGGGACAGATGGTGAAGTTACCGGTCAGACGGTCCACCGCCCGCCGAAGGTCCTCGGGGACCAGCAGCCAGCCCAGCCGCCATCCCGTCATCGCGTAGTACTTCGAGAAGCTGTTCACCACAACGGAATTCCGCGAGGTCTGCCACGCACAGGAAGTCTGTGGCGCGCCCGGATAGACCAGACCGTGATAGACCTCATCGCTGATCAGCCGTACGCCGTTGGCGTCGCACCAGCGGGCGATAGCCGCCAACTCGTCGGGAGGGATGACCGTACCCGTCGGGTTGGCCGGGCTGGCGACGATCACGCCCCTGACCGGTGGATCGAGTTCGGCCAGCATCGCCGCGGTCGGCTGAAACCGCGTCCGCTCGCCGCATTCGATCTCGACGACCTCGATGCCGAGCGCGGAAAGGATGTTGCGGTAACACGGGTAGCCGGGACTTGCCAGGGCCACCCGGTCGCCCGGGTCGAAACAGGCCAGGAAGGTCAGCAGAAATCCGCCGGAGGATCCCGTGGTGAGGACGACGTCGTCCACGCCGACGTCGATGCCGTACGTGCCCCGATATGCGCGCGCGATCTCGCTCCGCAACTCCGGGATACCCAGAGCGACCGTGTAGCCGAGTTGGTTGCGCTCCAGCGCCGCGCCAGCCGCGGCGCGCACGGGTCCCGGCGCCCCGACGCTCGGTTGGCCGGCCGCAAGATTCACCAGATCACCGTGGCTGCGCTGCCGCTCGGCGGCGGCCAGCCACACGTCCATCACATAGAACGGTGGGATGCCCGCCCGCAGCGCGACGTGACCGTTCACTCCACCGAGGGTAGAGCAGCCGTTGATTTAGAGCACTTGGGATTCGAGGCGCCGAAGCTGCTCGGCGGGCGCCCCGAGCAGCTGGGCGCTGCCATAGGCCCGTTTGAAGTACAGCTGGATGTCGTGCTCCCAGGTGATCGCGATGCCACCGTGCAGTTGGATGGCCTCGCCGGCGACGGCGCAGAAGGCTTCGCTGGCGGCCAGCCGTGCAAGTGCAGCCGTTGCCGAGGTCGGTGTCGAGATGGCGCCGGCGACGACGGCGCGTGCCGATTCGACGAGGACGTACATGTCGGCCATCCGGTGCTTGAGCGCCTGGAAACTGCCGATCGGCCGACCGAACTGCACACGCTGTTTGGTGTATTCGACGGTCAATTCCAGACAGCGAGCCGCGGCGCCGATCTGCTCAGCCGCGAGCAGGATCGCCGCGGTGTCGCCGAGTCCCGGGTCGGGGCCGATCACCTCGATGGCGCCCGCGGTCAGCCGCGCCAGCCGGCGGGTGGGATCCAGCGGTGTGACCACACTCGAATCCACCTCGGTCCACCGCTGGATCCGTCCCTCGTCGACGGCGAGGACGACGTCGGCGGCGTCCCCGTGGACCACATAGTCGCGGTCGAACACCACGACGCCGACCGAACTGCCGGCTGCGAGTTCCTCCAGCGTTTGCGTATCCGGTTCGTCAGCGGCCAGCAGTGCGAGTTCGGCGAGGGTGGTACCCCACAACGGCGTGGGAACCAGACCGCGGCCGAGTTCCTCGAGAACGACCGCGGCGTCGGCCAGTTCACCTCCGGCGCCGCCGAATTCCTCGGGAACCACCAGAGCGGCCGCACCGACCTGATCGCACAGCAGCGCCCACAGCGATTCGTCGTATCCGCGCTCGGACTGCATCGCGGCACGCACCGCCTCGGGGCCGGCGTGCTTGTCGACCAGTGCGGCGACGGTCTGGCGCAGCAGCTGACGTTCCTCGCTCACAGGGTCTCCAGAATCACAGGGTCTCCAGTAGTCGGCGGCGATGGGTGGATGGATCGCCCCATGCGGACCGCAGCGCCTGAACCCGCAGCAGTAGCTGCGACAGGTCGTGTTCGGCCGTGTAGCCGATCGCGCCGTGGGTCTGCAGCGCGGCCCGCGCGGCCAGCAGTGCCGCATCCGATGCCGCGGCCTTGGCGGCACTGACATCACGCACCGTGTGCGAGGAGTCCTCAGCGAGACAGAGAGCCGCGCCGTACACCAGCGGGCGGGCCAGCTCCACGGCGATGTGAACATCGGCCAGCTTGTGCTTGATCGCCTGGTAGCTCCCGATCAGCCGGCCGAACTGGGTGCGCTGCTTGGCGTATTGGACCGAGGCGTCCAGCATGGCCTGCCCGGCCCCGACCAGCTGGGCCGCGGTGGCCAGCGCACCGAACTCGTACGCGCGGGCGGTGTCAGCCCTTTGGCCCTCGCCGCGTGGTGAGACGTCGAACAGCCGACGGGTCGGATCGACGGAATCATGCGGCGAACCGGGTGTCGCGTCGCGGACCGTTCCCTGCTCTGCCAGCAGAACCAGCCCGGCGAAATCCGCGGCTACCGCGCGGGGCACCGCCGGCGGCATGGCAAGGGTTGCGATCAGTTCCCCACTGCCCAGCGCGGCCGAGCGTTCGTCGTCGGCCAGCAGAATCGGTGCCACGGCGATCGATTCGGTCACCGGGCCCGGAACCGCCCATCGCCCCAGTCGCTCACAGGCCACCACCACATCGACCGGATGCGCATCGAGCCCGTCGAACTTCTCCGACACCAGCAGTGCGGTGACGCCTAATTCACTGAGCCGATTCCAGATGGCCTCGGCGGGCGCGGTGTCACCCTTGGCCCAGGCCCGGACCGCACCGGGGACGTCTGCGACGCCCAGTGCGGCGTCGATACTGGCGGCGAAATCCCGCTGTTCCGAGTCGAGGGCGAACTTCATCTGGCGCCCGCCCCTTCCTTGGGGAGCCCCAGCAGCCGCTCGGCGATGATGTTGCGCTGGATCTCATTGGTGCCCGCATAGATCGGGCCGCCGAGGGCGAACAGCAGTCCGTCGGTCCAGGCATCGGCGATCTCGCCGCCGGCTCCGCGGATGTCCAGCGCGCTCTGGTGCAGCGCCACATCGAGGTCCGACCAGAAGACCTTGGTCACCGACGATTCCGCGCCGAGCTCGCCGCCCTCGGCGAGCCGCGTCACGGTTCCGAAGGTGTGCAGCCGGTAGGCCTGCGCCTTGATCCACGCATCGGCGACCTGGTCGGCGAATGCGGGTTCGCTGCCGTGTTCGCGCCACGTCGCCACCAAGCGCTCCGCGGGCGCGACGAAGCGTGCCGGGCTGCGCAGCGACATACCGCGCTCGTTGCTTGCGGTGCTCATCGCAGCGCGCCAGCCCTCGTGTGCCTCACCGATGACGTCGTCGTCGCCGACGAAAACGTTGTCGAGGAATATCTCGCCGAACCCTGTCTCGCCGCCGAGCTGTTCGATCGGCCGCACGGTGACGCCGTCGGCGGAGAGGTCGAACATCAGATAGGTCAGACCGCGATGGCGCTGCGATTCAGGGTCTGAGCGGAACAGCCCGAACGCTCGGTCGCCGAACGGTGCGCGGCTGCTCCAGATCTTCTGGCCGTTGAGCAGCCACCCGCCGTCGGTGCGCGTGGCCGTTGAACGCAGCGATGCCAGGTCGCTTCCGGACTCCGGCTCCGACCACGCCTGTGCCCAGATCTCCTCCCCGCTCGCCATCTTCGGCAGGATGCGGCGGCGCTGTTCCTCGGTGCCGTGGGCGAACAGCGTCGGCGCCAGCATGGAGGTGCCGTTGGCACTGGCGCGGCCGGGAGCACCGGCGGCGAAGTACTCCTCCTCGAACACCACCCATTGCAGCAGGGTCGCGTCGCGGCCGCCGTATTCTTTCGGCCAGGCGATCACCGACAGTCCGGCGTCGAACAGCACGCGGTCCCAGTGCCGGTGCTGCGCGAATCCCTCGGCGGTGTCGTAGGACTCGGTGGGGAACGCCGCGGTGTTGGCGGCGAGGAATGCCCGCACTTCGTCGCGGAAGGCGCATGTCGCCTCGTCGTAGATCAGATCCATCACGCCATCTTCCGCAGTTCGGGTTTGACGACCTTGCCCCCGGCGTTGCGGGGGAGGGTGTCGAGAAAAACCACCGTTCGGGGTGCCTTGAAGTTCGCCAGATGCTCCCTGCTGTAGGCGATGACCGCCTCTTCGATCAGATCGGATCCTGCTCTGCGGACGACGAAGGCGCGCCCCACCTCGCCCAGGCGCTCGTCAGGAACCCCGATCACCGCGACGTCGGCCACCCCGTCGAGACGGGCCAGGGTCTGCTCGATCTCCGCGGGGTAGACGTTGAAGCCGCCGCAGATGTACATGTCCTTGAGGCGGTCGGTGATCCGCAGGTTGCCCGCTTCATCGACGATGCCGATGTCGCCGGTGTGCAGCCACCCCTGGGCGTCGATGGCTTCGGCGGTGGCCTGCGGATCGTCGAGGTAGCCGAGCATCACGTTGGGCCCGCGCAGCAGCACCTCGCCGGCAGCTCCCTCCTGGTCGGCAGCTCCCTCCTGGTCGGCAGAGCCGCCGGGTTTATCGATGCGTAGTTCGAAGTCGGCGATCGGACGGCCACACGTGGTCGCGACGGTGACCGGGTCGTCGTCGGGCCGGCACATGGTTCCGAATCCACTTCCTTCCGTCAGACCGTAGGCGGTGAGCACGATGTCGAAGTCGAGCTCGTCCTGCATGCGTTCGATCAGCACCACCGGTACGGTCGCGGCGCCGGTCACCGCGAATCGCAGTGAGCTGAGGTCGAAATCCTTGCGGGCCGGGTGATCAAGCAGGGTCTGATAGACCGTCGGTGGTCCGGGCAGCACGGTGATGCGTTGCTCCTGAACCGTTCGCATCGCCTCTTCGGGGTCGAAGGTCAGCTGCGGGATGAGGGTCGCGCCGGTCTGCAGACAGGCCAGGATCCCGGCCTTGTATCCGAAGTTGTGGAAGAACGGGTTGATACACAGATAGCGGTCGGCACTGGTGATTTGTCCGCACTCGGCCCAGGCTGCCGAGGCCGACAGTGATTGCCGGTGCGCACACAGCACGCCCTTGCTGCGCCCGGTGGTGCCGGAGGTGAACAGGATGTCGGAGACGTCGTCGGTGTGCACCGCAGCCGCTCGGGCGTCGACCTCCGACAACGGGGCCTGCGGCCCGGCCATGAACTCGTCCCAGGTTCCATCGGCTGCCTCCACCGGGATCCGGACCACGTGCCGCAGGTCCGGCAGCGCGCCGCGGTCGAGTTCGGCCACCCGGTCGGCGCCGAGGAACCGGCCCATACCGAAGAGCAACGGCGCCTTCGTGCGGGCCAGGATGTCGGCGGCTTCGGCTGCGGTGTAGCGGGTGTTCAACGGGACCAGAACCGCCCCGGCGTAATGGGTGGCCAGGCACGCCACCACCCAGTGCCAGGTGTTGGGTGACCAGATCGCGACCCGCTCGCCGGGGCTGACGCCGGCACCGGCGATCGCCGCGGCGACGCGGCGCACCTCCTCGCGCAACTCGGCGAAGGTGAAGGACCGCTGCGGGGTCACCACGGCCTGATGGCGGGCGAACTGCGCCGCCATCCGGTCCAGCACCGCCGGCGTGGTCAGGCTGGTCATCGAATAACGGCTCCTACCTGGCCCCAAAGTAACAAAGCAAGTGCTTGGTAGGTTAGCCTACAGGGGTGATCACGGTCGAGGAGTTCCGGGCGGAGGTCCGCGGGTGGCTGGCCGACAACCTCGTCGGCGAGTACGCCGCACTCAAGGGTCTCGGCGGCCCCGGGCGCGAACACGAGGCCTTTGAGGAACGACTGGCGTGGAACCGCCACCTCGCCGCCGCGGGACTGACCTGTCTGGGCTGGCCGGTCGAACACGGCGGCCGGGGGCTGACGGTCGCCCACCGGGTGGCCTTCTACGAGGAGTACGCCCGCGCGGACGCACCCGACAAGGTCAACCACCTCGGTGAGGAACTCGTCGGCCCGACCCTGATCGCGTTCGGAACGCCCGAACAACAGCAACGCTTCCTGCCCGCCATCCGCGAGGTGACCGAACTGTGGTGCCAGGGCTACTCCGAGCCCGGAGCCGGCAGCGATCTGGCCAACGTGGCGACCACGGCCGTACTCGACGACGGTCCCGGCGGAACTCGTCACTGGGTCATCAACGGGCAGAAGGTGTGGACCTCACTGGCGCACTGGGCACAGTGGTGTTTCGTGCTGGCGCGGTCAGAAAAGGGATCCAAGCGGCACGCGGGACTGTCCTATCTACTCGTTCCACTTGACCAATCCGGGATCGAGATCCGGCCCATCGTTCAGCTGACCGGCGACTCCGAATTCAACGAGGTGTTCTTCACCGATGCCCGCACCGACGCGGACCTCGTCGTCGGGGAACCGGGTGACGGCTGGCGGGTGGCCATGGGCACGCTGATGTTCGAGCGCGGCGTCTCCACCCTCGGCCAGCAGATCCGATACGCCCGCGAGCTTTCCGGCCTCGTGGAGCTCGCCAAGAACAACGGTGCCATCGACGACCCGTTCATCCGAGAGCGCCTCGTGCGGGCCTGGGCCGGATTGCAGACCATGCGCTCCTTCGCACTGGCCACGATGGATGACGAGGATGACGGTCAGGCCGCCGGAAAAGACTCCGTGTCGAAGTTGCTGTGGGCGAACTGGCACCGCGACCTCGGCGAGCTGGCGATGGCTGTCAAGGGCAGGTCCGGGCTGGAACTGGCCGGCGGCGAGTTCGACGAATGGCAGCGGCTGTTCCTGTTCTCCCGCGCCGACACCATCTACGGCGGCTCGAACGAGGTGCAGCGGAACATCATCGCCGAACGGGTACTGGGACTGCCGCGCGAGGCGAGGGGCTGATGGGTGCGCTGAGCACCGCACCAGAGGAGATCGGCGGGCACGGTCTGCTGACCGGCAAGGTGGTCGTGATCACGGCGGCGGCCGGCACCGGCATCGGCTCGGCCACCGCGCGCCGGGCCCTTGCCGAGGGTGCCGACGTGATGATCTCCGATCACCATGAGCGCCGGCTGGGCGAAACCCGCGAGGAACTGGCTGCACTCGGTCTCGGGCGGGTGGACAGTGTGGTCTGCGACGTCACCTCCACCGCACAGGTCGATGCGATGATCGCCTCGACGACCGCGCGTCTGGGACGTCTCGACGTTCTAGTCAACAATGCCGGACTCGGCGGACAGACCCCGGTGATCGACATGACCGACGAGGAGTGGGACCGGGTTCTCAACGTCACACTCACCTCGGTGATGCGAGCCACCCGTGCGGCACTGGCCTACTTCGCCGAGGCGGGGCACGGTGGTGCGATCGTGAACAACGCCAGCGTTCTGGGCTGGCGCGCGCAGCATTCGCAGTCGCACTACGCCGCGGCGAAGGCCGGTGTGATGGCGCTGACCCGCTGCAGCGCGATCGAAGCCGCCGAATACGGTGTCCGGATCAACGCGGTCTCACCGAGCATTGCGCGACACAGATTCCTGGAGAAAACCAGTTCCACCGAACTGCTGGACCGGCTCTCCGAGCAGGAGGCGTTCGGCCGTGCCGCCGAACCGTGGGAGGTGGCCGCCACGATCGCGTTTTTGGCCAGTGACTACGCGAGTTACCTGACCGGAGAAGTGATCTCGGTGTCGAGTCAGCACCCGTGACCGCCAACCCCGAGACACCTCCGCCGGCGACCCGTCGCGAGGAGTTGCTCGAACTCGCCGCGACGATGTTCGCCGACCGCGGTCTGCGGGCGACCACCGTTCGCGATATCGCCGACGCTGCCGGGATCCTGTCCGGGAGTCTCTACCACCATTTCTCCTCGAAAGAGGAGATGGTCGACGAAGTGCTGCGGAGCTTTCTGGACTGGCTGTTCGACCGCTATCAGCACATCATCGACACCGAGCCGAATCCACTGACGCGTCTGGAGGGCTTGTTCATGGCCTCCTTCGACGCGATCGAACACCACCACGCCGAGGTGGTGATCTATCAGGACGAGGCCAAGCGGCTCTCCGGTCAGGAACGCTTCGGCTACATCGACGAACTCAATCGGCGCCAGCGCAAGATGTGGGTTGATCTGCTCCACGAGGGAATCCAGCAGGGCTACTTCCACCCCGACATCGACGTCGACCTGGTGTACCGGTTCATTCGCGACACCACCTGGGTGTCCGTCCGCTGGTATCAGCCCGGCGGACCGCTGACGGCCGAACAGGTGGGCCGCCAGTACCTGTCCATCGTCCTCGGCGGAATCGCCGCCGGCACCGGCAAGGAGAACAAACGTGGCTAGCCCATCGCAGGCATACGTGATCGACGCGGTTCGCACCCCCGTCGGTAAACGTGGCGGGTCACTCGCCGGAGTGCATCCCATAGACCTCGGTGTGTACGCGTTCCGCGGGATCTTCGACCGCAACGACGTCGACCCCGCCGCCGTCGACGACGCAATCGTCGGCTGCGTCGACGCAGTCGGAGGTCAGGCCGGCAATATCGGCCGGCTCACCTGGCTGGCCGCCGGCTATCCCGAAGAGGTGCCGGGTGTCACCGTCGACCGGCAGTGCGGATCGAGTCAGCAGGCGATCTCCTTCGGCGCGCAGGCGATCATGGCCGGCACCGCGGATCTGATCCTGGCCGGCGGCATGCAGAACATGAGCCAGATCCCGATCTCCTCGGCGATGATCGTCGGCACGAAGTTCGGCTTCACGACTCCGACGGCGGAATCCAAGGGCTGGCTGGCACGCTACGGCGATCAGGAGATCTCGCAGTTCCGGGGCGCGGAGATGATCGCGGAGAAATGGGACATCTCCCGCGAGGACATGGAGCGATGGGCGCTCGGTAGTCACCAGCGCGCGTTCGAGGCTATTCGCGACGGTCGCTTCGTCGACGAGATCGTCCCGGTGGAGGGCTTCGCCGTCGACGAGACGCCGCGTGAGACCACACTGGAGAAGATGGCCGGCCTGCCGGTGCTCACCGAGGGCGGGCGGATGACCGCGGCGGTAGCCAGTCAGATCTCCGACGGCGCCAGTGCGGTGCTGCTCGCCTCCGAGCAGGCAGTCAAGGACCACGGGCTCACCCCCCGCGCACGCATCCACCACATCAGCTGTCGCGGCGCGGACCCGGTGTTCATGCTGACCGGTCCGATCCCGGCGACCCGCTACGCGTTGGATAAGACCGGGCTGTCGATCGGCGACATCGACGTCGTGGAGATCAACGAGGCGTTCGCCCCGGTGGTGCTGTCCTGGCTCAAGGAGACCGGTGCTGACCCGGCGCGGGTGAATCCCAACGGCGGCGCCATCGCCCTCGGGCATCCGCTGGGGGCGACCGGTGCGAAGCTTTTTACCACGATGCTCAACGAACTCGAGCGCACGGGTGGCCGCTACGGACTGCAGACGATGTGTGAGGGCGGGGGCACCGCCAACGTGACCATCATCGAACGGCTCTGAAACCGCTCACCTGATCAGTGGTCGTGAATGATCACGCCACGGATGATGTTGCCGGCCAGCATGTCGTCATAGCCGGAGTTGATGTCGTTCAGCTTGTACTCGTGGGTGACGGTCTCATCCAGTAACAACTTGCCCTCGCGGTAGAGGCTGAGCAGCCGCGGGATGTCCGAGCGCGGGTTGGCCTCGCCGTAGAGACTGCCGAGCAGACGCTTCTGAAACAGCGTGAACATCGCCATCGGCAGGGTCGGAGTCACGTCGGCCATCGCAGCGATCCCGGTCAGCACCACCGCGCCACCCTTGCGGATCATGTCGAGCGCCTGGCCGATCATCGCGCCCTCGACGACACCCGGAGTCAGGATCGCCGAGTCGGCCATCACCCCGCGGGTGAGATCGGCGACGAGTGCGGTGCCCTCCGCCATCGACGTCACGAAGTGGGTGGCACCCAGTTCCAGTGCCTTCTCGCGTTTGTCGGCGACCAGTTCGACCACGACGATCTTCTCCGCGCCGGCCAGTCGGGCGCCCTGGACCGCGCCGCTTCCGACGCCGCCGAAGCCGATGACGACGACGGTGTCCCCGGGTTGGACGTCGGCGGTGTTGACCGCCGAACCCCATCCGGTGGTGATCCCGCAACCGAGCAGGCACGCCCGCGACAGTGGCATGTCGTCGTCGATCTTGACCAGCGAGGCCTCCGACACCGTGCCGAATGGTGCGAAGGTGCCCAGCAGAAGCGCCACACCGACGTCGGTGCCGTCGGACAGACGCCGCCGGTAGGTGCCGTCCAACTGAGTGCCGTTGAGGATCATCGCGCCGAGGTCGCACAGGTTGGACATGCCGCGGGCGCAGAAGCTGCACCGACCGCAGGCCGGCAGGAACGAGGCGACGACGTGGTCGCCGCGTTTGAGGCTGCGCACCCCTGGCCCGACCTCCTGCACGATTCCGGCACCCTCGTGGCCGCCGATGATCGGCAGCGGAGCGGGGAAGTCACCGGTGCGTACGTGGTGATCGGAGTGGCACAGCCCGGTGGCCTCGAAGGAGACCAGCACCTCACCCTCCTGGGGACCGTCGAGGTCGACCTCCTCGATGCTCCAGTCGCCGCCGGTTTCGAACAGAACCGCCGCGTTCATCTTCATGGGACGGAGTTTACGATCCGCATCTGCAGAAAGTGGCCGATCTGAATCCGTTCGAAAGTCCGGCGACGGTCCCGTGGCAGCAGTGGCAGCGCCTCGGTGTAGTCGATGAGTTCGGGGGCGACGGTGTGGAAGGTCAGCCCCTTGGAGACCACGGTCGCCTCGCCCGCACTCAGCACATTGCGCACCCAATCCACCTTCGTTCCGTACGGAAGCGGGATCAGCAGGCGGTCGCCGACGCGGTCGGCGACGATCGGCGTGGAATACCGCTTACCCGATCGCCGGCCGGTGTGCCGCAGCGTTGAGGCGTACCACCAGCGCCGTCCCGCCAGCCGCAGCATGAGCGGGTTGAGCAGATACTTGTTCGACGTACGGATCAGCGTCTGGAAGGGCGCGGGCCAACTCTCCGGTGCGATCCCCATCTCTGGACGATAGGCCGTCTCACTCGATGAGTGACGCCGCCGCCTGAAGGTGCTTGATGGCCTCGCTGACGATGCTCTCGATCAGTTCGGCGCATGTCGGCAGATCGTCGATGATGCCGGCGACCTGTCCGGAGGCCAGCACGCCGGCCTCGGTGTTGCCGTCGACCAGGCCTGCCTTGAGCAGCATCGGAGTGTTGGCGGCCATCAGGACCTGCGACCAGCTCAGGTCCTTGCCGTGCCGCATGGCCAGCCCGTCGCGAATCATCGACGGCCAGCTCATCTGCGACATCTTCTTGAACTTGGCGGCGTTGACGACAGCCGCGCTGAAACCCCGCGCCCGCGAGCCGCTCTCCAGGCTCTCGACGAGTCCGGTGCGCAGTACCCGGTGCGGGATGCCGTCCACCCTTCTCGACACGACGGTTCCGTCGAGGGCGGCGTTCAGGTAGCGCTGCTTGACCGCATCGGGCACCGTCGAGTCCGACGTCAGCAGGAAGCGGGTGCCCATCGCCACCCCGGCCGCTCCGTAGGACAGCGCGGCCGCCAGTCCGCGGCCGTCGAAGAATCCGCCGGCTGCGATGACTGGAATATCGGTGCCGGCGAGAGCGTCGAGCACCGAGGGCAGCAGCAGGGTGGTGGCGACCGGACCGGTGTGCCCGCCGCCTTCACCGCCCTGGACGATCACGGCGTCCGCCCCCCACCCCGCGACCTTCTTGGCGTGTTTGGCCGCACCGACCGAGGGCACCACGACTGATCCGGCCTCTTTGAGGCGAGTGATGAGCTCCTGCTTCGGGGCCAGCGCGAAGGAGGCGACCTTGACGCCCTCTCGGATCATCAACTCCACCCGGTCACCCGCGTCGGCCGCGTCGGCGCGGATGTTCACGCCGAACGGCTTGTCGGTGGCGGCCTTGACCTTCTCGATGGCGGTGGCCAGTTCGTCGATCGTCATGGTGGCCGCCGCGAGGATGCCCAGCCCACCGGCGTTGGCGGTGGCCGAGACCAGGCGCGCACCGGCGACCCAGCCCATGCCGGTCTGAACGACCGGATGTTCGATGCCGACCATTCGGGTGAGCGCGGTCTGAATCCTCATGACTGCCCCTTCAGTTCCTTGTCTCGCAGTTTCTTCGGGTCGATCTCGCTGATCAGCTTGAGTTCGTCGCCGGTGGGAAGCCTGCTCTGCGGTGCCTCGTCGAGGCCGTGGATCTCGAATCCGCTGCTGTCACGAACCTCGGCTGCCTCGACGCCGGGATGCAGTGATACCGCCCGCATGGTGTGCCCGGGTCCGTTGAAGTCGAAGACGCCGAGGTTGCTCACCACGCGGTGGACATCGACGAAACGGTAGGCCGGATTGGCGGGGTCGACCTTGTCCCAGCCGATGCCGGACACCACATCGACCGCGTCGCAGAACACCCGCGGCGAATGGTTTCCGACCCAGTAGCTGGTGGCGTGGTTGATGGTGTTTCCCGGCGCGCCGCGGACGCCGAACATCTGGCGCGTCGGGCGCTGGAGTGGGCCGAATGCGGAGAGGTTCTGGTTGCCGTACCGGTCGACCTGGTTGGCGCCCATCACCACGTGGCGCCGTCCCCACGCCAGTGTCTCGAAAACCCGGCCGAACGGCATCCAGCCCTCGAAGGCTCCTGCTGAGCCGATCGGGGGTGTGCCCGCGAGCAGCTGTGCCTCCCCGTCGGTGAGCAGGATGTCGGGGGAGAACGTCAGGCGCGCCAGGCGAGCGCCGAGCGAAGCCATGGTGGTCATCGGACTCACCATGATCTCCCCGGCATCGCGGAACAACTCGGCGCAGGCGACTGCGCACACCTCCGCTCGGCTCGTGGCGATCACGACGCCCCCTGGTCGTTGAATCGGCGCACTGCGGCCTGGTAGTCGGCCTCACGCCCGGAAAGGTAGGTGCCGACGAACTTCGACCAGCTCTCGGCACTGGCGGCGGCTTCGGCGTAATGGCGCTGGAACTTCTCATCCCTGCCGTAGTCCGGGACCGCTGTGGTGAAGTGCGCACCTCCGGGTGCCTCGACCACGGTGTCCACCATCATCCGGTTAACCAGAAGAGCCTGTAGCGGAACGCTTTTGACCAATTCTTCGGTGGATACCACGCGCTCCACGGAGAGATGACGGCGATCGGCGGCCATCAGGAAAAGATCGTCGAAGTAGGGGTCGATCCCGGTGTAGGCGGCATTGCCGTGCTTGTCCCCGAGGTTGAGATGGACGAATGCCGCGTCGAGCCGCAGCGCCGGCATGGCGATGAGTTCCTCGTGTCCCGGCCCTGTCGCATACGGCGAGCGCACCGTCTTCAGTTCGCCGTCCCAGAAGTCCGGCACCGAACTGCCAAGACCCGCCCTGGTCGGCAGGAATGGCAGGCGCTGTGCGGCGGCCTGCAGACCGCAGCGCAGCATGCCCTCGTCCATCTCCCGGGCGACGATCGCTCCCGTCGTGCGGGCCTTGGAGAACCACGGATCGTAGAACGGCGGCGAGTCCAGCGAGACGAACCCGTAGTAGACCTTGGCGGCCTTGCCCGCCGAGCACAGCAGGCCGATATCGGGTCCGCCGTAGGTGACAACGGTCAGATCGCGCACATCGGTGCGCAGCAGCGCCCGCACGAAGGCCATCGGCTTGCGCCGCGAACCCCAGCCGCCGATGCCGATCGTCATGCCGCTCTCGATAGCGGCGACCGCTTCCTCGAGCGTGGTCCTCTTGTCGCGGGGGGTCATTGCGGGGACTTCGCGGGGGACTTCGCGGGGGACTTTCTCGTGCCGGCGAAGTCGTCGCGGAGTTCGTCGGAGACTCCGGAGAGGTTCAGTTCGAAGGTGAAGCCCTGCTCCATCCGGTAGCTGGAGTTCACCCGCTGCGGGTCGATGAAGTTCAGCGCCTCCTTGGCGGCGCGGATGACCCGGGTGTCCTTGGCGGCGATGTCGCGGGCGATGCGAAGCGCCGCCTCGTCGAGTTCGGCACGCGGCACCACCTCGTGCACCGATCCGAACTGATGCAGCGTCGCGGCGTCCACGGTCGCGGCGGTGAAGAACATCCGGCGCATCATGTGCTGCGGCACCAGTCGCGACAGGTGGGTGGCCGCGCCGAGCGCGCCGCGCTCGACTTCGGGCAGCCCGAAAGTCGCGTCGTCGGAGGCCACGATGACGTCGGCGTTGCCGACCAGGCCGATACCGCCGCCGACGCAGAACCCGTTGACCGCCGCGACCACCGGAACCGCACACTCATAGACCGCCTTGAACGCCGCGAAGCAGCCGCGGTTGGCGTCGATCAGCGCGGTGAATCCCGACGTGCGCTGCATCTCCTTGATGTCGACGCCGGCGTTGAAGCCGCGGCCCTCCGCCCGCAGGATCACCACATGGGTGGCCATGTCGGCGCCGGCGGCCGTCACGGCGTCGGCGAGGTCGAACCAGCCGCGCGACGGGATGGCGTTGACCGGCGGATAGTCGACCGTCACCGCGACGATTCCCGGTTCGACGGCGGACGACGTGATCGTCATGGCACTCCTGGGATGGTCAGGAACCTAAGCAAGCACTTGCTTGGTACGCTAGCACAGTGGATTTGGACCTCGAAGGCCGCGTCGTGCTGGTCACCGGCGGTGTCCGGGGCGTCGGCGCCGGGATCAGCGGGGTTTTCGCCGGCCAGGGTGCGCACGTCGTCACCTGCGCCCGCCGGCCTGTGGACGGCTCCGCGCACGAGTTCCACAGCTGCGACGTCCGCGACCCGGATGCCGTCGGCGCGCTGATCGACGAGATCGTCCGCAGCCACGGCCGCCTCGACGTCGTGGTGAACAACGCGGGCGGCTCGCCCTACGCGCTCGCCGCCGACGCATCACCGAGTTTCCACCAGAAGGTCATCGAGTTGAACCTGCTCGGCATGCTGCACGTCTCCCAGGCGGCCAACGCCGTCATGCAGCATCAGCGCGACGGCGGGTCCATCGTGTCGATATCCAGCGTCAGCGGCCGCCGGCCCACACCGGGAACCGCCGCCTACGGCGCAGCCAAGGCAGGCGTGGACAGCCTGACCAAGACACTGGCCGTCGAATGGGCGCCCAAGGTCCGCGTCAACGCCGTCGTCGTGGGGATGGTCGCGACCGAACAGGCCGAGTTGTTCTACGGGGACGCCCAATCGCAGGCCGCGGTGGCGGCCACCGTGCCGCTCGGCCGGCTGGCCGCACCGCAGGAGATCGGCTGGGCGGCCGCGTTCCTGGCATCCGGCGCCGCGTCCTACATCAGCGGCGCATGTCTTGAGGTCCACGGCGGCGGCGAACCGCCGCCGTATCTGTCCGCGTCGGACGCCAACAAATGAGGAGTCCTCATGGGATTGCTTGACGGTCGTATCGCCATCGTCACCGGGGCGGGCGGCGGGATCGGCCGGGCGCACGCGCTGGCGTTCGCCGCCGAAGGCGCCAGGGTGGTCGTCAACGACATCGGCGTCGGGCTCGACGGATCGCCCGCGGGCGGCGGCAGCGCAGCACAGGCCGTCGCCGACGAAATACGTTCCGCCGGAGGCGAAGCCGTTACCAGCGGCGCCAATGTCGCCGACTGGGGGCAGGCCGCCGGTCTGATCCAGACCGCGATCGACTCCTTCGGCGGTCTTGACGTTCTGATCAACAACGCCGGAATCGTCCGCGACCGGATGATCGCCAACACCAGCGAGGAGGAGTTCGACGCGGTCGTCGCCGTTCACCTCAAGGGGCACTTCGCCACCATGCGGCACGCCGCCGCGTATTGGCGGGCGTTGTCGAAGGAAGGCAAAGCGGTTGACGCGCGAATCATCAACACCAGTTCCGGCGCCGGTCTGCAGGGAAGTGTCGGGCAGGGGAACTACAGCGCCGCCAAGGCCGGTATCGCCGCTCTCACCCTCGTGGCCGCGGCCGAGATGGGCCGCTACGGCGTCACCGTCAATGCGATCGCACCGTCGGCGCGCACCCGGATGACCGAGACCGTGTTCGCCGACATGATGGCCAAGCCGGACAAGGGATTCGACACCATGGCGCCGGAGAACGTCTCGCCGCTGGTGGTGTGGCTGGGAAGCGCCGAGTCCGCCGATGTCACCGGGCGGGTGTTCGAAGTCGAGGGCGGCATCATCCGCGCGGCCGAGGGATGGCAGCACGGACCCGAGGTCGACAAGGGAGCACGATGGGAGCCGGGCGAACTCGGCCCGGTGGTGCGCGCCCTGCTCGCCGAAGCGCGAAGCCCAGCGCCGGTGTACGGCGCCTAGACCGTGAGCGCCTCGATCGCTAGACCGGGTCGCAGATCACCACCGGGATCACCCGGTCTGTCCATGACTGGTAGTCGTCGAAGCTGGAGTACATCGTCGCCATCTTCGGCCAGTACTCGGCGCGCTCGGCCTCGGTGGCATCGCGTGCCTTCAGCGTCAGCACCTCGTCTTTGATCTGGACCGAGACGTTCGGGCTCGCCTTCAGGTTCAGGTACCACATCGGGTTGTTCGCCGCACCGCCCTGCGAGGCGATCAGCACGATGCGGTTGCCCTCCCGCCAGAACAGCAGCGGGCTGACCCGCGGCTCGCCGGTCTTGCGGCCGGTCGTGGTCAGCAGGGCGACCGGTGCGCCCTGGAGGAACTTGCCACCGATCTTTCCGTCGGTCTTCTGGTAGATCCAGGTGGTCGCGCGCGACATCCACTTGATGATGCGCTTGGTCGTCGGAGTGTTGAGACCCTTGGGCGGCGGCTTGGCCGGCATGTCAGATCCGCTCGATGATGGTGCCGGTCGACAGGGCCCCGCCGGCACACATGGTGATCAGGGCGGTGGCCTTGCCGGTGCGCTCCAATTCGTGCAGCGCGGTCGTGATCAGCCGGCTGCCGGTGCTGCCGACCGGATGCCCGAGCGCGATGGCGCCGCCATTGACGTTCACCAGGTCCATGTCGGCCTTGTGCACCTGGGCCCAACTGAGCACCACCGAGGCGAAGGCCTCGTTGATCTCGACCAGGTCGATGTCGCCCATCTTCATGCCCGCCTTCGCCAGCACCCGCTCGGTGGCCTGGACCGGGCCGTCGAGATGGTAGTACGGCTCGGCGCCTACAAGGGCCTGACTGACGATCCGCGCCCGTGGTGTCAGCCCCATCGCCCGCGCCTTGTCCTCGTCCATCCACAGCACCGCCGCCGCGCCGTCGGAGATCTGCGACGAGGTGCCTGCGGTGTGCAGGCCGCCCTCCATCACCGGCTTGAGTCCGGCGAGGCCCTCGGCTGTGGTGTCGCGCAGGCCCTGATCGCGGCTGACCGTGTGACGCTGCGCCGTGGGCTGCTTGTTGTCGTCGATCACCGGCGCCTCGATCGGTGAGATCTCCCGGTCGAAACGCTGCTCGTCCCAGGCCCGCTTGGCCTTCTGCTGCGAGATCAGCCCGAGGTGGTCGAGGTCCTGGCGCGTGATGCCGCGGCGTTTGGCGATCCGCTCGGCGGCGGTGAACTGATCGGGCATGTCGATGTCCCAGGACTCGGCCCGGATCCTCGAGCGGTCCGGGCCGGCGTTCGCGCCCAGGCCGACCCGGCTCATCGCCTCGATGCCGCAGGCGATACCGACGTCGATCGCCCCGCCGGCGATCAGGCCCGCGATGAGATGGTTGGCCTGCTGGGCGCTGCCGCACTGGCAGTCGACGGTGGTTGCACCGGCCTGTTCGGGGAGCCCGGCGGTCAGCCAGGCCACCCGGGTGATGTTGTTGGACTGTTCGCCGTATTGGGTGACGCACCCGCCGATGACCTGTTCGACCAGGCCGGCGTCGATACCTGCCTTGTCGACCAAGGCCTTCTGCGTGGCGCCCAGTAACTCGGTCGCGTGCAGGCCGGACAACCAGCCGTTGCGCTTGCCGATCGGGCTTCGGGTGGCTTCGACGATGACAGGATTACCCATGCGAGCCAGGCTAGAACACGTTTCAGTACACTGACAAGCGAGGTCGCCGCGGTGCCTTTTGTCTGCGGTGGAGCCGTGTTTTACTGGCACTAGATCACGTCATACGAGGAGCGCGTTTTCATGCCCACCCCGCAGCTGCCGCACGGCTTCGACTTCCTGGACCCAGACCGCAACGTCGTACGGCTGCCGGTCGAGGAACTCGCCGAACTGCGCAAGGCCGCCCCGGTGTGGTGGTGTGAGCAGCAGATCGGCAAGGGCGGATTCAACGACGGCGGCTACTGGGTCGTGACCAAGCACCGCGACGTCAAGGAGGTGTCGCGCCGCAGCGACGTCTACCACAGCGGCCCGAATACCGCTCTGCCGCAGTTCGCCGACGATATGAAGCGCGAAGACATCGACATGCAGAGCGTGATCCTGCTCAACATGGACGGCGAGCACCACGACCGGCTGCGGCGGATCATCTCCCGCGGTTTCACTCCGCGTGCGGTCGAACGCCTGCGTGACGAACTGACCCAGCGCGCCCAGAACATCGTCAAGACGGCTGCGGCCGACGGTGCCGGGGACTTCGTCGAGCAGGTGTCCTGCGAGTTGCCGCTGCAGGTCATCGCCGGACTCCTCGGCGTCCCGCAGGAGGAACGCGCGAAGCTCTTCCGGTGGACCAACGAGATGACCGGCAACGAGGATCCCGAGTTCGCCCATGTCGACGGCCGGGCGTCGTCGATGGAACTGCTGGCCTACGCCATGCAGATGGCGGCGGTCAAGGCCGAGAATCCGGGCGATGACATCGTCACTGCATTGATCAACGCCGACATCGCCGGTGAGAAACTCAGCGACGACGAGTTCGCGTTCTTCGTGCTGATGCTCGCCGTCGCGGGCAGCGAGACCACCCGGAATTCGATCACCCACGGGATGATCGCCTTCCTTGACAATCCCGACCAGTGGGAGTTGTACAAGAGGGATCGCCCCGTCACGGCCGCCGACGAGATCGTGCGCTGGGCCACTCCCGTCACCGCATTCCAGCGAACCGCTGTCACCGACACCGAACTCGGCGGCGTAGCGATCAAGGCAGGCCAACGGGTGGTGATGTTCTACCGCTCGGCGAACTTCGACGACGAGGTTTTCGAGGATCCTCACTCCTTCAACATCCTCCGGGATCCCAACCCGCACGTCGGCTTCGGCGGCACCGGGGTGCACTACTGCATCGGCGCGAACCTCGCACGCATGACGATCGACCTGATGTTCAACGCCATCGCCGACAACATGCCGGATCTCAATTCGATCGGCACCCCCGAGCGGCTACGGTCGGGGTGGCTCAACGGAATCAAGCACTGGCAGGTCGACTACACCGGCTCGGCGGCGTCCTAACCCGCTCACGCTCACGAGGAGGACTTCGGGTGGACTTCACTCCGGACCCGGCACAGCAGGCTGTCGCCGACGTGGTCAACACTGTCCTCGATCGTGAGAACAGCTGGGATGCTTTGGTTTCCGGGGGCGTGGCAGCCCTCGGTGTTCCTGATCGACTCGGCGGTGACGGAGTGGGGCTGCCTGAGATCACGACCGCGCTCACCGAGATCGGACGGCACGGCACGGTATCGCCCGCGCTTGCCACCCTCGGGTTCGGCGTCATTCCGCTGCTGCAACTGGCCGACGAGCAGCAGCAGGACCGCTACCTCGACGGAGTGGCCAAGGGCGCGGTCCTGACGGCCGCCCTCAACGAACCCGGCACCGCGCTGCCGGAAAGGCCCTCCACCCGTCTGGTCGACGGACGGCTCAACGGCGCGAAGGTAGCGGTGCCCTACGCCGCCGAGGCGAGCTGGATGCTGGTCAGCACCGACAGTGGCGTCGTCATCGTCTCGCCGAAGGCCGATGGTGTGACACTGACCAAGACGCCGTCCTCAACAGGAGCCGAGGAGTACGCGGTCAAATTCGCCGATGTCGCCGTCGACTCCGATGCAGTTCTCGCCGGTGGCGACGTCCACCAGCTCAACCAACTGGTGCTCGCCGCGGCCGGCGCGTTCGCGGCCGGTCTGGTGGCCGGCGCCGTCCGCCTCACCGCCGACTACGTGTCTAACCGGCACCAGTTCGGCCGCCCGCTGGCGACCTTCCAGAGTGTCGCGGCCTCGCTCGCGGAGGTCTACATCGCGTCGCGCACACTGAGCCTGGCGTCCACCTCGGCGATCTGGCGCCTGGCCGAGGGTCGCGACGCCGACGAGGATCTCGACGTGCTGGCGTACTGGCTGACGTCGGAGGCACCGCCGGCCATGCAGACCTGCCACCACCTGCACGGTGGGATGGGTATGGACATCACCTACGACATGCACCGCTATTACTCGTCGATCAAGGACCTCACCCGCCTGCTGGGCGGCCCGTCATATCGTCTCGATCTCGTGGCGAATCGCCACTAATCTATCGCCACTAATCTATTGGAGCGGAGCGCAATGTATATAGAGCTGACCCCCGAGCAGCGGCACCTGCAGGCCGATCTGCGGCAGTACTTCTCCACTCTCATTTCGGCCGACGAAGCCAAGGAGATGGAGGTCGACCGGCACGGCAAGGCCTACCGTGCCGTCATCAGGCGGATGGGCTCCGACGGCAAGCTCGGCGTGGGCTGGCCCAAGGAGTACGGCGGCTTGGGCTTCGGACCCATCGAGCAGCAGATCTTCGTCAACGAAGCCGCCCGCGCCGACGTGCCACTGCCCGCTGTCACATTGCAGACCGTCGGCCCGACGCTGATGGTGTACGGCAACGATGCCCAGAAGACGAAGTTCCTCCCGGCGATCCTGGCCGGTGAAGTGCACTTCGCCATCGGTTACTCCGAACCGGAGGCCGGGACCGACCTGGCCTCGCTGCGCACCTCGGCGGTACGTCAGGGCGACGAGTACATCGTGAACGGCCAGAAGATCTGGACCACGGGAGGCCACGATGCCGATTACGTGTGGCTGGCCTGCCGCACGGATCCCGAAGCGGCCAAACACAAAGGTATTTCGATCCTGATCGTCGACACGACCGATCCCGGTTACTCGTGGACGCCGATCATCCTCTCCGACGGTGCCCACCACACCAACGCCACCTACTACAACGACGTTCGCGTCCCCGTCGAGATGCGGGTGGGCGAGGAGAATGCCGGCTGGCGGCTGATCACGACCCAGCTCAATCACGAGCGCGTGATGCTCGGTCCGGCCGGCAAGATCGCGGGCCTTTATGACCGCGTGTACGCCTGGGCGGCCAAGCCCGGTGGTGACGGCGTCACCCCGCTCGATCGCGAGGACGTCCGTCGCGCACTCGGTGAGATCAAGGCGATCTGGCGGGTCAACGAACTGCTCAACTGGCAGGTCGCCGCGGCCGGTGAGACCGTCGACATCGCCGACGCCGCCGCGACCAAGGTCTTCTCCACCGAACGGATCCAGCGCATCGGCCGCCTCGCCGAGGAGATAGTCGGTAAGTACGGCAACCCCGCCGAGGACGAGACCTCGGAGTTGCTGGACTGGCTGGACTCGCAGACCAAGCGCAACCTGGTGATCACCTTCGGCGGCGGAGTCAACGAGGTGATGCGTGAGCAGGTCGCCGCGGCAGGCCTCGGCGTGCCGAGGGTTCCGCGGTGAGTGCGGTCGAGGAGATCGCGCAAGCCGCCGAACGTATCAAGGCCGAAGGAAAGAGCAAGCCGCGCAGGGGTCGTCACGCGGTCAACCAGCCCATGGTCGACCACTGGCTCGACGCCATCGGCGACAAGAACCCGGTCTACGTCGACGAGGCGGCTGCTAAGGCTGCCGGCCACCCGGGAATCGTCGCGCCGCCGGCGATGATCCAGGTGTGGACGATGGCCGGACTCGGCGGCGTCCGATCCGACGACGATCCGCTCAGCAAAATCATGGGACTGTTCGACGAGAACGGTTACATCGGTGTCGTCGCGACCAACTGCGAGCAGACCTATCATCGCTATCTGCGTCCCGGCGACGAGGTGAGTGTCGCCGCCGAACTCACCGATGTGGTCGGGCCGAAGAACACCGCACTCGGGGAGGGATTCTTCATCACCCAGAAGATCACCTGGTCTGTCGCGCAAGAACCCGTCGCCGAGATGATATGGCGCATCATGAAGTTCAAGCCCGCCGATCAGGTAGCGGCCTCGTCGGTTCCGGCGGATCTCGATCCGGAGTTGATGATGCGCCCGGCCGCCTCGCGCGACACCCAGTTCTTCTGGGATGGGGTCAACGCGCACGAGTTGCGCATCCAGAAGCGGCCCGACGGAACCCTCCAGCATCCCCCGGTTCCGGCACTCTGGGCTGACAAGGATGCGCCCGTCGATTACGTCGTGGCCAAGGGGACCGGGACGGTGTTCAGCTTCGTGGTGCACCACGCACCACAGGTTCCAGGCCGAACGCTGCCCTTCGTGATCGCCCTGGTCGAGTTGGACGAGGGCGTCCGGATGCTCGGTGAGTTGCGCGACGTCGACCCTGCGAAGGTGAACATCGGCATGCCGGTGCGCGCAACCTATATCGACTTCCCCGCCGGCGAGAGCGGTCCGGCGTGGACCCTTTACGCGTGGGAGCCCGCCTCGTGAGCGCCCCTGCCGTCGGCGTCGGCACGAAGCTCCCGGAGCTCTCGCTCTACGGCGACCCGACCTTCATCGTCTCCACCGCCATCGCGACTCGCGATTATCAAGACGTCCATCACGATCGGGACAAGGCGCAGGCCAAGGGTTCCAAGGACATCTTCGTCAACATCCTCACCGACACCGGCCTCGTGCAGCGCTACATCACCGACTGGGCGGGCCCGAACGCGATCATCAAGTCGATCGGACTGCGCCTCGGCGTGCCGTGGTACGCCTACGACACCGTCACGTTCACCGGCGAGGTGACCGATGTTGCGGACGGATTGATCACCGTGAAGGTCGTCGGCGCCAACAGCCTGGGCGATCACGTCATCGCCACCGCCACCCTCACGATTGGCCAAAAGTCAGGGGAAGGTGCCTGATGCCCGGGGAACTGTCCGGCAAGGCCGCGATCGTCGGCATCGGCGCCACCGACTTCTCCAAGGATTCCGGTCGTTCCGAGTTACGGCTGGCGGCCGAGGCCGTGCAGGCCGCACTCGACGACGCCGGTCTGACGCCGGCCGATGTCGACGGCATGGTGACCTTCACCATGGACTCCAACACCGAGGTCGCCGTGGCGCGCGCCACCGGCATCGGCGAGTTGAAGTTCTTCTCCAAGATCCACCACGGCGGTGGTGCGGCCTGCGCCACCGTCCAGCAGGCCGCGATCGCGGTCGCGACCGGGGTGGCCGATTGCGTCGTCGCCTACCGTGCGTTCAACGAGCGCTCCGGTATGCGATTCGGTCAGGTGCAGCTGCGGCTGATCCAGGGCGCGGACTCCACCAGCGTCGACAACTCCTACTCCTACCCGCACGGACTGTCGACGCCGGCCGCACAGGTAGCGATGATCGCCAAGCGTTACATGCATCTGTCCGGCGCGACGAGCCGTGACTTCGGCATGGTGTCGGTTGCCGATCGCAAGCATGCCGCCAACAATCCCAAGGCGTACTTCTACGGAAAGCCCATCACCATTGAGGACCATCAAAACTCGCGCTGGATCGCCGAGCCGCTGCGTCTGCTGGACTGCTGCCAGGAGACCGACGGCGGTGTCGCGATCGTGGTGACCTCGGCTGAGCGCGCCAAAGACCTCAAGCACCGTCCGGCGATCATCGAGGCGGCGTCACAGGGTTCAAGCCCCGACCAGTTCTCGATGGTGAGCTATTACCGTCCCGAGTTGGACGGACTGCCCGAGATGGGGCTCGTGGGCCGCCAGCTGTGGGCACAGTCCGGACTGAAACCGAGCGACATCCAGACCGCCATCCTCTACGACCACTTCACCCCCTTCACGCTGATCCAGTTGGAGGAGTTGGGATTCTGCGCCAAGGGCGACGCGAAGGACTTCGTCGCCGGCGGTGCGATCGAGATCGGCGGCAGGTTGCCGATCAACACCCACGGCGGTCAGCTCGGCGAGGCCTACATCCACGGGATGAACGGCATCGCCGAGGGCGTGCGCCAACTCCGCGGCAGCTCGGTGAATCAGGTCGACGGCGTCGAGCACGTGCTCGTCACGGCGGGTACCGGTGTGCCCACCTCCGGCCTCATCCTCGGCTAGGCCGGGATCAGCTCGACGCCCGCGAGGATGACGGTGTCGTCGCGCGCGGGTGAGGTGACGACCGCGCTGTAGCGCCCGCCGTCATTCCACACCCTCGCCTTGAGTGTCTCTCCCGGAAAGACCACTCCGGCGAAGCGGGCTCCGTAGGAACCCACCCGGGTGGTGTCGCCGTCGAGCACGGTGTCCACGAGGGCCTTGCAGGTCATGCCGTAGGTGCACAGTCCGTGCAGGATCGGCCTGGGGAATCCGGCGGCGGCTGCGAAGGCTGGATCGGAGTGCAGCGGGTTGCGGTCACCGCAGAGCCGATATAGCAGCGCCTGCTGTGGCAGCACCGGGATGTCGATCTCGAAATCAGCTGCGCCGTCGGGAGTCTCGGTCGACGTCGACGGTCCTCGTTCGCCGCCGAACCCACCTTCGCCGCGGGCGAAGATCGACCGCTTGACGCTCCACAGCGCCTTTCCCTGGCGGTCGGTGACGCTGGTCTCGTTGACGATCACCGCGGCCTTGCCCTTGTCCCAGATGTCGGTGATGCGGGTGACGGCTATCCCCGATCCGCTGGCCGGCAGCGGGCTCGGGACGATCACTGCCTCGCTGGCGTGCAGCACCTTGCTGAGCTCGATCTCGATTCCCGGAAAGCTCACCGTGGGCGCTTCGGTCGCGTGAAAGCTCGCTGCGACACTGCTGAATGTCGGCAGCACCTGCGGGGTGCCGTCGGTGACGTAGCGGAGTTCCCGTTGGTCCATCGGGTCCGCACCCGCCCCGAGCGCGAGGTTGTAGAGCTGCACATCGGTGCTGGACCAGGAGAACTCCACCGGCGCGAGCTCGGCGCCCAGCGCCACATTCAGGTCGATCGGCATATCAGGTGGTTTTGGCGATGTGCAGGGCGGCGAGATAGCCGAAGGTCATCGCCGGACCGATCGTCCCGCCGGGTCCCGGGTACGTGTGGCCCATCACCGGGGAGCTGACGTTGCCCGCGGCATAGAGGCCCTCGATCACCGAGCCGTCGTCGCGCAGGGCGCGGCCATTGACGTCAGTGCGGATGCCGCCCTTGGTGCCGAGGTCTCCGGGGACCATCTTCGCCGCGTAGTAGGGCGGATGGCTGATCTCGCCGAGGTTCGGATTGGGCTTGTTCGTGGGGTCGCCGTAGTAGCGGTCGTATGCACTCTCACCGCGATGGAAGTCTTCGTCGATCCCGGAGCGCGCGAAACCGTTGAAACGATCGACGGTGGAGCGCAACTCCTCGGCCGGCAGCCCGGTCTTGGACGCCAGCTCCTCGAGGGTATCCGCCTTGACGATCACGCCGGAGTCCATCCATTTCTTCGGGATGCGCTGCCCCGGTTGCAGTCCGGCGAAGATGAATCGGTCGCGATAGCGCTGGTCGAACACCAGCCAGGCCGGCACGTTCTCGCCAGGCCCATCGCCATGGCCGTACTTGCCGCCGTACATGTGGTGGCACGCCTCGACGTAGGGCATGGACTCATTCATGAACCGCGTGCCTGACATGTTCACGATCATCGATCCGGGGGAGTTGCGCTCGGAGAGCGCGAACCAGGGCGCCCCCTCCAGTGGCACGGTCGGTCCCCACCAGGCGTCTTCCATCAATTCCAGTGCAGCGCCGAGTTTCTCGGCGGCGACGATCCCGTCGCCGGTGTTGGCGGCAGCACCCACGGTCCACTCGGTGCCGATCGGCTCGCGTTGATATTTCCGCCGCATCGACTCGTTGTGCTCGAAACCGCCGCTGCCGAGGATGACACCGCGCCGCGCTCGGATCAGTCGCGGCTCGTCGGTCTCCGGCGCGGTCATGTCGCGCACATAGATCCCGCGCACCACGCCGTTCTCGACGTAGAGATCGGTGAGGGCGGTATTGAGCAGCACCGGGACCCCGGCCTCCTGCAGACCGATCCGCAGAGGAGCGATCAGTGCGCGACCCATGCCGACGAGGTTCTTGCCCCGCATGCCGGCCCACACCGAGCGCACACCGACCTTGATGCTCCGCAGCACGCCGCGAGGGTGCCGCTTCATCTGGTTGAGCCGGACGTAGTCCTGCTGCATCACGACCACGTTCAGCGGTACTTTGCCGTAGGCCGGCTCCAGGCCGGGTAGGTCGGGGCCGAGTCTCTTGGCGTCGAACGGCTCGGGCTCGATCGAGCGCCCACCGGGGCGCCCGCCGGGCTCTTCGGGGTAGTAGTCCGAGTAGCCGGGCACCCAACACATCTTCAGCGGCGTGTGCGCGAGCACGAACGACAGCATCTCCGGACTGCGCTGCAGGTAGGTGTCGATCTTCTCGGCCGGTACTACGTCGCCGATGATCGCGTGCAGATAGGTGCGCGCCGCCTCGGCGGTGTCGGTCACGCCGTCGCGCTTGAGGATCTCGTTGTTGGGGATCCAGACACCGCCTCCGGAGCGGGCCGTCGAGCCGCCAAAATGGGCGGACTTCTCCACCACGACAGCCGATAAACCCTGGTGAGCTGCGGTGAGCGCGGCAACCATACCGGCCGCGCCGCTACCGACGACGATGACGTCGTACTCCTGCGTTGTCATACTAGAACACGTTATAGAATTCACCCGTCCGGGCGCTACTGGCTGACGATGGGAAACGCGGGAGATGCTGAGCGTTGCCACTCGCGAACGGCTGGCGGCGGACCTCGCCGAGGCTGAACGCTCGCGTAACTCCCTGGACCCGCTGACCTCCGGCCACCCCGACATCGACGTCGTCGATGCCTACGAGATCCAGTTGATCAACATCCGCCAGCGCATCGCCGAGGGCGCCCGCGTAGTCGGCCACAAGGTGGGACTGTCCTCGGAGGCGATGCAGACCATGATGGGCGTCGACGAGCCCGACTACGGTCACCTGCTGGCCGACATGGAGGTCTTCGAGACCGTCCCGGTGCCCGCGGGCAACTACCTCTACCCCAGGGTGGAAGTGGAGGTGGGTTTCATCCTGGCCGACGACCTGCCGGGGAAGGGCTGCACCGAGGACGACGTGCTTGCCGCCACCGCCGCCTACGCTCCGGCGATCGAGCTGATCGACACCCGCATCAAGGACTGGAAGATCGCTTTGTGCGACACCATCGCCGACAACGCCTCATCGGCGGGTTTCGTCCTCGGGCAACAGCGGGTATCGCCGAAGGACATCGACATCAAGACCATCGATGCGGTGCTGACCCGCAACGGCGAGGTGGTGGCCGAGGGTCGAAGCGACGCGGTGCTCGGTAATCCGGTGACGGCCGTCGCCTGGCTGGCGCGCAAGGTCGACGGTTTCGGAGTGCGACTGAAGGCCGGCGACATCGTCCTGCCCGGATCGTGCACCCGCGCCATCGATGCCCGGCCCGGAGATGGGTTCGTCGCAGACTTCGCCGGACTCGGCTGCGTCCGGCTGTCATTCGAATAGGAGAGACGTTGCCCCAGAAGCAGGCGGCCCAGAAGAAGTCGGCTCAGAAGAAGTCGGTCGCGATCGTCGGTTCGGGGAACATCAGTACCGACCTGCTCTACAAGCTGCTGAGGTCGGACTGGCTCGAGCCGAGATGGATGATCGGTATCGACCCCGCCAGCGAGGGTCTCGCCCGTGCCCGCAAGCTCGGATTGGAGACCAGCCACGAGGGGGTCGACTGGCTCCTGGCACGTCCGGAGAAACCCGACATGGTCTTCGAGGCCACGTCGGCTTACGTCCACAAGGCGGCCGCCCCGCGCTACGAGGAGGCGGGCATCACCGCGATCGACCTGACCCCCGCCGCGGTCGGCCCGGGTGTCGTGCCCCCGGCCAATCTGCGCCAGCATCTCGGTGCGCCGAACGTCAACATGGTTACCTGCGGTGGCCAGGCCACCATCCCGATCGTGTACGCGGTGTCTCGGGTGGTCACGGTTCCCTACGCCGAAATCGTGGCATCTGTGGCGTCGGTGTCGGCAGGGCCGGGAACCCGCGCCAACATCGACGAATTCACCAAGACGACGGCCGGCGGTGTGCAGACGATCGGCGGAGCAGCTCGTGGGAAGGCGATCATCATCCTCAACCCCGCTGATCCACCGATGATCATGCGCGACACAATCTTCTGCGAGATACCCGCCGACGCCGACCACGACGCGATCACGAAATCAATCCACGACGTGGTGGCGGAGGTGCAGACCTACGTTGCCGGGTACCGCCTCCTCAACGAACCCCAGTTCGACGAGCCGTCAGTGGTCAATGGTGGCCGCCACGTCGTCACCACCTTCGTCGAAGTCGAGGGCGCCGGTGACTATCTCCCGCCGTATGCGGGCAACCTCGACATCATGACGGCGGCGGCCACCAAAGTCGGCGAAGAGATGGCCAAGGAAGCGGCAGTCCTGGGAGGCGCGCGATGACCGACAACATCTGGGATATCCGGATCACCGACACCTCGCTGCGCGACGGCTCGCACCACAAGCGGCATCAGTTCACCAAAGAAGAGGTCCACGCCATCGTCGCCGCGCTGGATGCGGCAGGTGTGCCCGTCATCGAGGTGACACACGGCGACGGGCTGGGCGGCTCGAGTTTCAACTACGGCTTCTCCAAGACACCCGAGCAGGAACTGATCAAGCTCGCCGCCGAGACCGCCAAAGAGGCGAAGATCGCATTTTTGATGCTGCCCGGCGTCGGCACCAAGGACGACATCCGCGAGGCGCAGAACAACGGCGGGTCGATCTGCCGCATCGCCACCCACTGCACCGAGGCCGACGTGTCCATCCAGCACTTCGGCCTGGCCCGGGAACTCGGCTTGGAAACAGTCGGATTCCTGATGATGAGTCACACCATCCCGCCGGAGAAACTCGCCCAGCAGGCGCGGATCATGGCCGACGCCGGATGCCAGTGCGTCTACGTCGTCGACTCCGCGGGGGCATTGGTACTCGATGAGGTCGCCGACCGGGTGGCCGCACTGGTGGCCGAACTCGGTGACGACGCCCAGGTGGGTTTCCACGGCCATGAGAACCTCGGACTCGGGGTTGCCAACTCGGTCGAGGCGGTGCGCGCCGGCGCCAAGCAGATCGACGGAAGCTGCCGCCGGTTCGGGGCGGGGGCGGGCAACGCACCCGTCGAAGCCCTCATCGGAGTGTTCGACAAGATCGGCGTCAAGACCGGCATCGACTTCTTCGACATCGCCGACGCCGCCGAAGACGTGGTGGCCAAGGCGATGCCCGCCGAATGTCTGCTTGATCGCAACGCGCTCATCATGGGCTACTCGGGCGTCTACTCCAGCTTCCTCAAGCACGCGATACGCCAGTCCGAGCGTTACGGCGTACCCGCCCATCAACTGCTGCACCGGGCCGGGCAGCGCAAGCTCATCGGAGGGCAGGAAGACCAGCTGATCGACATCGCGCTGGAGATCAAGCGAGAGCAGGAACAGGGCGCCCGTGACTGAACCGATGTACTGCACCCCGTTCGTCGAGGCCATTGCGGAATCCGAACGGCTAATCCGCGAAGCCCCCCACATCGAGACCGAGGCCGACCTGCTCGAGGGCCTGCAGTATCTCGCCGGCGGCATCGCGGCGTGCACGCACCTGGCTTTCGACTACGACCGGGACCATCCGTTCCTGCAGTCGGGCACCGGACCGTTCACCAAGATTGGCCTGGACAACCCGGACACGCTCTATTTCGGCACCCGGGTGCAGACCGGATATGAGTACATCGTAACCGGAAGACGTGGCACCACAACGGATCTGAGCTTCCAACTCCTCGGCGGCGAGTACACCGATGACAACGTCCCGGACAGTGAGACCGCCTTTGACGACCGCAAGCTCTCCATCGACGCGGACGGTAGCTTCCAGTGGCGCTTCACCCCGGCCACCAACGCGCAGTTGGTGATCCGCGAGGTGTACAACGACTGGTCCGCACAACGCGGTGTGGTGGCCATCACCCGCACCGACACCGCCGGTACCGCGCCGCCCCCGCTCACCAAAGAACTCATCGACAAGCGTTGGGCCGTGGCCGGCAAGCAACTCGTGCAGCGCGTGAAGACCTGGCTGCAGTTCCCGCAGTGGTTCTACATGAACATCCCGGTCAACACGATGGTGGCGCCGCGACTGACCCCGGGCGGTCTTGCGACCCAGTACTCCAGCGCCGGACACTTCGAATTGACACACGAGCAGGCGTTGGTGATCACGCTGCCCGTCACCGACGCGCCTTACCTGGGGTTCCAACTCGGCAGTATGTGGTACATCTCGCTGGACTACATCAATCATCAGACCTCGCTCAACGGAACTCAGGCGCAGGCCGATCCGGACGGCAAGATCCGCATCGTCGTCTCCGAGCAGAACCCCGGCGTGACCAACTGGGTGGAGACCCTCGGCCACCGCAAGGGCTTCCTGCAGTTCCGCTGGCAGAGGGTCTCGCGGGAACTGACCGAAGCCGACGGCCCGACGGTGGAACTCCTCGACATCGGTGCGGTGCCCTCGCGGCTGCCGTACTACAACGACAACGTCATCTCCGCCGAGACGTGGCGGGACCGGATTGCACTACGTCAGCAGCAGATTCAGAACAGGATGGTGGGATAGCAGATGGCCGGCATGCTCGAGAACAAGGTCGTCGTGATCAGCGGGGTCGGTCCGGCACTGGGCACCACACTTGCCCGGCGTTGCGCAGAGGCCGGTGCGGACCTGGTCCTCGCCGCCCGCACCGCGGAGCGACTCGATGAGGTGGCCGCGACCGTTCGTGGAATCGGCCGCAAAGCGCTGACGGTCACCACCGATATCACCGATGACGCGCAAGTCGACAACCTCGTCGTGAAGGCGACCCAGGAGTACGGTCACATCGACGTTCTGATCAACAATGCCTTCCGCGTGCCGTCCATGAAACCGCTGGCCGACACCACTTTCTCGCACATCCGTGATGCGATCGAACTGACCGTGTTGGGTGCGCTTCGCCTCACTCAGGGTTTCACTCCCGCGCTCGCCGAAGCCAAGGGATCGGTGGTGAACGTCAACTCGATGGTGATCCGGCATTCGCAGCCCAAGTACGGTGCCTACAAGATGGCCAAGGCTGCGCTGCTGGCCATGTCGCAATCGCTGGCGACCGAGCTTGGCGGCCAGGGGATCCGGGTGAACTCCGTTGCGCCGGGCTATATCTGGGGTGGAACCCTGCAGAGCTATTTCGCCCATCAGGCCGGAAAGTACGGCACGAGCGTTGAGCAGATTTACGATGCCGCCGCTGCGGCGTCGGACCTCAAGCGACTGCCCACCGAAGACGAGGTCGCCTCTGCGATTCTGTTCATGGCAAGCGACCTCTCCAGCGGTATCACCGGGGCGACCCTGGACGTGAACTGCGGAGAGTACAAAGCGTGACGGAGACACTGTGATGGCACGCACCGATGTGGGCACCGTCGAGGACCTCAAAGCCTCGGCGGTCAAAGCCGTCGGCCTCGATGACTTCGGCACCGACGACGACAACTACATCGAGGCGTTGTCGGTGCTGCTCGAGTCCTATCGACGAGATGCCGACTTCACCGAACTCGGCAGCAAGATGTCCCGCTTCTTCCTGCGCAACGCCTTGGTGGCACGGCTGCTCAGCGAAGCCTCCTGGAAGCAGCACCCCGGCTACGCCGACGTGTCGATCACCGCGCCGATATTCGTTACCGGTCTGCCACGCACCGGCACGACCGCGCTGCACCGGCTGCTGTGCGGCGATCCCCGGCATCAGGGTCTGGAATTGTGGCTCGCGGAGTTCCCCCAGCCGCGTCCGCCGCGCGAGGAATGGTCGAATAACCCGGTCTTCGTCGAACTCGACACCCGATTCAAGAAGGCCCACCAGGAGAACCCGGACTTCACCGGGCTGCACTTCATGACCGCCGACGAGGTCGAGGAGTGCTGGCAGTTGCTGCGCCAGTCGGTGCACTCCGTGTCGTATGAGACCTTGGCCCATGTCCCGACCTACTCGCGGTGGCTGGCCGGCCAGGACTGGACGAGGGCGTATCAGCGCCACCGCCGCAATCTGGCGCTGATCGGGCTCAACGACGCCGACAAGCGCTGGGTGCTCAAGAATCCCAGTCACCTCTTCGCACTCGACGCGATCTTCGCCGTCTATCCCGATGCGCTGGTGATCCAGTGCCACCGTCCGGCCGACACCATCATGGCGTCGATGTGTTCGCTGGCCCAGCACACCGCGCAGGGATGGTCGAACACCTTTATGGGTGCGACGATCGGTGCGGACGCGCTGGAAACCTGGTCGCGGGGCCTGGAACGCTTCAACGCCGTGCGTGCCGCCCAGAATCCGGCGCAGTTCTACGACTGCGACTACTTCGAACTCATCAAGGACCCGATCGGCACCGTCGAGGAGATCTACTCGCACTTCGGCATCGAGATGACCGATGCCGCCCGCGCCGCGATCGTGCGCACCGATAAGGAGAGCAAACAGGGACCTCGCGCGCCCAAGCACACCTACTCACTGGCGGATTACGGACTGACCGAGGACCAGGTCAGGGAGCGGTTCAAAGGCCTGTAGCGGGCTCAGCCGTGATTGGTGGGCTGATTCCTCCTCGGGACTTCGTCCCGCATCGTCATC